>NZ_BAXQ01000002.1:0-375935 GCF_001310615.1 Thalassobacillus sp. C254
TTAAAGAGAATGGTGATATATAAGCTATGTATAGAGAACATATTTAGTTACGGAATAGGTAAATTTCTTGTTTCACACTTGAGTGTTAGCGGAATAAGAAACACTTTCTTATTTAAGGTATAATGTTATAAATTACCTTTTAGGAGAGTGAGTTTATGGCCCATAGGAAAGAAGCATCGAAAATTTGGTTGAAGAAGAATTAATTTATATTAAGCCAGCTGATAGTGAAGAAATTTATTTCACTAATTATGATGAAGAACTTTTAAAAAAGATTACAGGGATACGCTGGAATGTTTGGAAGCGTAGTTATTTGAATGGATGGGTAGATGGTAAAACCACTTTTTTACACCATCTTATTTTACCGACTAAACAAGGAGTTACAGTAGATTATATTGATAGGGATAAGAGAAACATAACTAAAGAAAACTTAAGATATTTAACTAAGGCGGCAAACATGTTAAATAGGCCTAAACAAAAATCTAACACCTCTGGTTATGTAGGTGTCTCTTGGAATAAAGTTATGAATAAATGGGAAGCGAGTATTAGAGTTGAAGGAAAAACAAAAAAACTTGGATTCTATGAAAATGCAAAGGAAGCAAGATTGGTATACTTGGAAGCTGCCGATGAGTTTACCCTGGCGTATTAGTAAAAGATCAAGAAGAAAAAGAGAAATTAAAAAAAGAAATTCGCGGATAAAAAATAATCCCGACTGTAAATTCAGTCGGGTGTTTTTAATTGCTGAAAGGATGAGGTAATGCAATTTAATACTGGTGGTTATGGTTGTCAATTATTGTAATAGCAGTGTGCTTTATCAAAATTGATGATATAACAAACAGGTAAACTGATTGCATAGTTACAAATAAAGAAAAAAATATTGGTACAAAGCTGCTCTAAATAAAAGCCTCCAAATCTGAGGAGAAAATTACGCAAAACATTATTGGTAGAGGGAAGACTAATGATAAAATTGAAATTCACACTACAGGCGGAAAGACTTTAAGTACGGTAGTAGAAGAATATCTTCCCCAAGGAAATCAGTGAAGAGATGAAGGAGAATCCCCATGCGCCAGTAGTAATTGAGGATTTAATTTTGCAGTCAAATAATATTTCGTCGTAGAACTCCTATAACTGAAGAATAGATAAACTGACGCCTTATAATGGGCGTCTTTTATTTTGTCAATTGAGGGGATGGAGGAAGGGGGATTGAAATGCCTGAAAATGAATTGGCAAAAGCCATAGGGGAAGTCAGGGAATGGCTCATTAAGATAGATACAAACCAAAAAATCAAATGGAACTGCTGAAAGAAATAAAAAGTACAGCTCACCACGCCTCAATTAAAGCGGATGATGCAGAAGATGCGGCTAATGCTGCCCTTCAATTAGCCCAGCAGAACAAAAAAGACTTTGAACGCTACCAAAAGCGACAAGATGCAGAGAAAAAGTGGACAATCAAAACGGGTCTTACCATTATAGGGTTCATTGTTACATTAACGGCAGCAATGGTCCCTATTTTCTTTTCATTTTATTTTTAGGAGGAATAATAAATGAAGATTAAAAATGTAAGAAGTCAGGTCCCAAGAGATCCAAGGAATAGGGCTCCCCAAAAACGGAATTTAAATGACATCCGTCGTATTGTTTGGCACCATGGCATGACAAGACGAGGATTAGGGGGTACCAATTATCTAGCTTATTTACGCTTCCATGTTAATGACAATGGATGGAGGTTAGGAGGGTACACCTTTGGGGTGGAACCAAACGGCGAAATCCTGCAAGGGTATGACTTGGATATCATCACTTACCATGTCGGAAATTACAACCGTCATTCCTTAGGAATTGTTCTGCCTGGTGATTTCCGTTATGAGGATCCTACCAGTGCCCAATATAAGGCAGCAGTAGAGTTAACGAACTGGCTTCTAGATCAGCTGCCACGAAATGATATTGAAGTAGTCGGTCATCAAGAAGTTCCAACCTATGCTTGGAAAAACTGTCCTGCTATTGATATGAACAAGGTTAGAAGAGATGTAAGGAATAAGAAATCATCTGGAGGTATTGTAAAAGGTACATCAACCTCTGTTACTCTTCCTCAATTGATTTCTCCGTTTATGCGCGGCAATGATGTAAAGGATATTCAGGCCGATTTAACCAAACTGGGTTATGATCTCGGAGAAGTAGACGGCATTTTCGGACCTAAAACAGATGCAGCTGTGCGAGCATTCCAGAAGAACGCGAAAATCACCGTAGACGGGATTGTTGGTCCACAAACTCTGGGAGCGCTTAAAGACGCTCTAGAAAAGAAACAGGAAAAGGCGGAAGAGGAAAAAAGCAAAGCTCCTGCTCCAGCAGATGAAGAAAGATGGAGACTAGTTACTGGAACGTTCAGTGACGCTGACACCTATGCCCGGGCGATAAGAAGGATTGAAAACCGCCACCCATGGCTCATTCATGAGTTTTCAACAAAAGAAGGCACCAATCCTTATTACCGAATTGTGACTGGAACCTTTAGAGGAAAGAACGTAGCAGAATTCTGGGCAGAAGATATAAGAGAAAACCTTGGTTGGAACGTCAGAGTGCAGCATGCAAATGACTCAATTTAGGAGGTTACTATGGATTTTCTGGAATATATCGTTGAAGAAGCGCTTATCTTAATACCGGTGCTACTCATCTTAGGCAAGATCATCAAGAAGACACCGAATGTACCGATTGGTTAATACCTTATATCCTGTTAGGAGTTGGTATTGCCACATCGGGTTTTTTAATGGGATTAAACGTAGAAGCATTTATTCAAGGCGTATTAGTAACTGGTGCATCCGTTTTAGGGTACGAGCTGTTTAAGCAAGGAAAAGAAAAGCACTGAGAAATACCTAGTATTAATTAGGGAGAAAGTGTATAAAACAAAAAGGAGGACCCGGGATTACATGCCAGTACTTGCCAATCACCTCCTGGGTTCCACACTCACTAATATGGGAGCCTTTGGGCTCCTATTTTTTATTTTATACTTTCTCATCGGCCTCATCCTCATCCTCATCCTCTTCTTTCTCTATCTCTTCTGTTTTACTAGTTAAGTCTAAATAAAGAGAATAACTACCCAAGGTAATGAGAATTAGAGCTAGTAGCACTGGCATAAAAGAATTTAATTTTTTCACTCATTATCACCCTTAAACTATAGGGTTAACAATTGATGTAAGTTATTTACATATTAAAAGAATTTAAAAATAAACTTATCTTAGTTTTGTAAGATTTTCTTACGGTTACATGGGAAACAAAACTAATGGGAGGTGAGAGTTTGACTATCCAAGAAATTTCTTCTGTGACATTGTTAAAACTTTATGAGGAAGCAAAAGAAAAAGGGTGGAGGAGGATTTTATAAAAATTTTAAAAAGCTGAAATAAAAAAACGCGGTATCTCACTTCCTGAAATGGAAAATTAGAAAAAGAGAGGTTACCAAATACCTCTCTTTTTCCTAAGGAACAAAAACCAGAAAATAACTTTTTAAAAGCAATGTGGTCAAAAAGTGGTCAATTTGAGTAGGTGACATTATAGCCAGACAAGAAATTAAAAAAGACGAAAAGAAAAAACCCTTAAGTATCAAGGGTTTGAGTATTTTAAGTATGGTGTCCCGTACTGGTCTCGAACCAGTGACCTCCACCCTGTCAAGGTGGCGCTCTCCCAACTGAGCTAACGGAACGTGTTAGGAATATCTGCGACTATTATAATTTACAATGTTCCTTAATTGTTGTCAATATGTAATAACTTTTTCATAAGAAAAAAGAAGAGGTGTGTATAATATCTATTTAGGAGAACGAAACACATTCCGAAAAGAAAGGCGTGGTTTGGTGAAAACGGCGTATACCAATGCTGTCATTATAAATGGTGAAGGAACAGTGGATGGAAAAGATACACTAATTGTTAACGGGGAAATGGTCCAGGGTATAATTTCATCAGCGGAAATTCCTGCTGACTATGAAAGAGTTGATCTGAACGGACGTTACATAACGCCAGGCTTAATAGATGTCCATACACACCTGGGAGTGCATGAAGAAGGAGTAGGAAAGCCGGGAGCGGACTTTAATGAAACAAGCGATCCCGTGACACCGGCTGTGCGTGCTATCGATGGGATTAATCCGTTAGAAGAAGGATTTGAGCAGGCAAGACAAAGCGGTGTGACCACTGTGCAGGTGATGCCAGGAAGTGCCAATGTCATTGGCGGTGAGATGTGTACGTTAAAGACGGCAGGAACGATTGTAGATAAAATGGTCATCCAAAGTCCTTCCGGAATGAAAGCTGCGTTTGGGGAAAACCCAAAAACTGTCTATGGTTCCCATGGAAAAAAGCCTGTAACACGAATGGGAATCGCTGCAGCCTTCAGGGAAGCATTTATTCAGGCGGATAATTATATTCGCAAACAGGATAATAGTGAAGTAAGGGAGCGCAGCCTTGGGATGGAGCAGCTGGCAAAAGTCCTTAAGAAAGAAATCCCTCTTCGGATTCATGCTCATAGGCAGATGATATTGTCACAGTACTCCGTTTAGCAAAGGAATTTGATATTAGCCTTACACTTGAGCACTGTACTGATGGCCACAAGATTGCTGAATATATTGCTGAGCATGAAGTAATGGTATCTGTCGGACCAACAATGTCTTCAAAATCGAAAGTAGAACTTGCAGATAAAGGCTGGCATACGTTATCTGAGCTTGATAAACATGGGATCTGCTATTCTATTACAACGGACCATCCAGTTGTAAACATCGAATATTTAATTACTTCAGCGGCCAAAGCAGCAGGAACAGGCCTTTCAGAAGAAAAAGTGTTTCAGAGCATCACAACGAATGCGGCAAGACACCTTGGAATTGAAGATCGGGTAGGTTCACTGGAAGCTGGAAAGGATGCAGACTTTGTTATTTGGAGCAATCATCCTTTTCATTACATGAGCCAGGTGGAAGCGACCTTCATTAATGGAGAGAAAGTGTATGAGCGAACCTAGAAAAGGATACTTCCTTATTTTAAATTCAAAAAATATATGATGTTCCGCATAACAAAAACAGCGATCCTCTTCTGGATTCGCTGTTTTTATTACATATTGCTAGTTATATGTAGTCACATTGGATTATAGAAAAATTGAAGTAGGTATCAGTCTGAGGTAACAATCTGAAACCACTGCTCCTGGCCAGAGATTACTTGCAATAAATACCGGGAAAGGAAGAAGGGCTCATGATATATCAGAAATAGTAAAATTGTGGGTTAGCAAAGCTTAAATAAGCATGATACGATATACTATGCTTACAGGAATCACTGAATGGAAATAGGAGGCACACCAGTGAATGTATGGAATGATATACAATCGTTTTTAATAAATCTCCCATGGTAGATATTGGGATTGCTGTGTTAATCTTTGTTCTTATCTATTTATTTAGGGATTTATTTACTAAATACTTATTTCGTTTGATTATCAAGCTCTTCAGCAAAACGCCGACACCTTTATTTACAAATTTACTATTATCCTATGAAAAACCGCTGCGCTTTTTCTTTTCTGTGCTAGGGATATATGTGGCTTTGATATATCTTCCTCTATCACCAGGCTTAATGGAAACCGTAACTACCATCTACCGTTGTTTAGTGATCATCACGATCGGATGGGGACTGTATAATTATTTTTCAACCAAGTCGTATTTGTTTACGAATATGGCAAAGAAAATTGATGTGGGCGAAGACAGTATGATGGTGCCCTTCCTGTCCAAGCTCTTTCGTTTTATCATTATTGCCTTGACACTTACTGTCGTGGCCTTTGAGCTGGATTACGATATTAACGCTTTATTGCCGGTCTTGGTCTTGGAGGGCTTGCCTTTGCTCTTGCTGCTCAGGATACCATTGGAAACTTTTTTGGCGGTATCATTATTATTACCGAGCGTCCATTTAAAAAGGGTGATTGGATTCAAACACCAACCGTCGAAGGTTTTATCGAGGATATATCGTTTCGAAGTACCAAGGTACGAACCTTTGAAGATTCTCTTGTTACTGTTCCGAACTCCACTCTTGCCCATGAACCCATTACCAACTGGAACGAGATGGAGGTTCGGCGTATTGATTTCACAATTGGAGTAAAGTATTCTACTCCAAAAGGAAGACTGCAAAATTGTGTGGCAAGAATTGACAATTACCTTCAGTCTCACCCACAGATAGATAAAGAACTAATTCTGGTCCGCTTTAGTGACTTCGGACAGTCTTCTTTAAATATCTTTATCTATTTCTATACCATTCCTACCGGATGGGTAGACTGGTATAATATTAAAGAAGAAGTCAACTATAAGATTATGGATATACTAAAAGAAGAAGGAGTAGAAATTGCACTGCCCAGCCAAAATCTTTATATTAGCAGTGAGGAAGAAGAGAAACTCCTTTTACACAATAAAAATAACACTGAAATTTACACATCAGATAGGTAAAAACCCGGTGACAGCACCGGGTTTTTTCTGCGATCATCATTTACGGATAGGAGTCGAACGTTTCCCATGGCTTTACTTTCAATTATCATGCTGGCGATAGCTGTCTCTTTGGACAACCTTACCGTTGGCACAGCTTATGGCATAAGGAAACTGCATATCCCGCCGTATTTTCTCGGGGCCATCGGCTTATGGCTTTTGGAGCCTGTTTGACAGCTGGCATATTTGGTGAAGGGCTTCGTATGCTGCTTCCCGATAGAGGAGTTTCCATGCTGAGCGGCCTTTTATTTATAGTGATTGGTCTATTTAGCCTTCGTGACATATACAGGAGTCATGCTACGGAGCATACAAAGGGTGAAAGTGAAGCACCAGAACACCAATTATCTGATTGGAAGGAAGGACTTTTTCTGGCCTTTGCATTATCTCTTGATGCATTGGGAGCTGGAATTACGGCGGCTATTTTCGAGTATTCATTGCTGCTGACTTCAGCAGTTGTGGCGGTATGCAGTGTATTGTTTTTTGTACTAGGTGAAAAAGCTGGTTTTTTCCTCATTCGAATCAAATGGATGAAGCGGCTGAGCTTTTTGCCAGGAATACTTCTAATCGGTCTCGGAGTGTACCAATTTGTCTCATAGGAAGTTCGGCCTTCCTAGATAGAAACCGAGGGCTCGGTAACGGTTAGAGTGTTATTTATGGTATTAAGATTTACTGTGGCTCCAACTGGTATGGCCGCTTTATACGTACCATGAGCTGTAGCGAGGTTGGTCATTAATGGTTTTCCGTACGGAGCGATGATGCTGGTAATTAAATCATTGTACGTCTCTCCATAGGAAACCGGGCAGTTTGTGCATTCTCCCATTACGATTCCTAAACAGTCGTTAAATTTACCTGCCATCGCAAGTTGAATGAGGTGCCGAAAAACGATAGTGGTAGGAGAATTTATTTCTTCCAGAAATAAAATTTTGTTGCTGGTATCAATTTCATAAGGAGTACCAAGAGTGTTGACAATCGAGGTTAAATTTCCACCAACCATTGGTCCTGTGACATTCCCGGATATAAGGCTGATCAGCGGCATGCCCGGAGGATTTAGGATGGGTCTAGGAGCTGTAAGAGTAGAAACGGCCTCAAAAAATTGATCATAATTATAGGCTGGAGTGCCGGGGCGAAAATCAATAAGGAGCAGGCTATGGAAGGTAACGAGATTGCTGAATTGATACAAGGCATTCAGCAACACCGTTATATCACTATAGCCGCTTATAATTTTAGGGTTATTTGCTATAAAGTTATAGTCGAGAAGAGGAAGAATTGTCTGTACGCCAGTCGTCCCTCTTGTAGGAGGATCATATCCACTTCTGGGTTAGCAAACATGTTCATGAGGTCTTCGGCTCGTGCTTCAGCAGGAGCAGCGGTGATCCCTTCAAAGCTATAGACATATTGTCCAAAGAGAACGTTAAATCCCATATCTGTGAGAAACTGTGCCCTTTCATTCGTTAAAGCAGCATCCTGAGGGCTGCCTAGGTGACAAGGCCGATTGTGTCACCCGCTTGTAGAAGGGGAGGTCTGATTGCCATTTGAATACTCCTTCCCATGACCCGTGATGAAACGTACCCTTTTCATCCTATTTTGTAAATATAGAAATCATTCATCAAAAGCTTCTTCAGCTATAGTAAAGAACTATAATAATTATTGGTCAATTCGTAATAATTAGAATGTTTTTCTTCTGTGAACATTCCTTACGAAAGGGTAGAATTACCCAGAATTTAGGCTTATAATGGGTATGGATTTCATGGAAGGGAGAATGATCTCAATGGAGCGGCAGGAAAGTTTGTCGTTATTTAGAGGCTTGAGCGTTCATAAGGTAGTTGAATTTGTACATTTAAATGAGCAGTATGACAGTGATTTGTTTTTGAAAAGAAGGAAAAGATGGCTAACGGAAAAAGTATTCTAGGGATGATGTCTCTTTTAACCACTGTGCGTGTAGGAGAGATTGTGAACGTAAAAGCAAAGGGCGATGATGCTGACCAATTGGTGAATGCCATCGTTACGTTTGTAGAGCAGGCCGACCTTGGTGAGGAGCTTCTCGATTACTATGAAGAAGAAGGCGTGGAAACCGTTGAAAAAGCGATGACGTCTTCGTTGACATGCTGGTCTCCTGACGTGAGAAATCTTGCGAAATCATATTTAAAAACGACAAGACATTAATTATAGAGCGTAACGGCGTCCTGAAAAGGACGTCTTTTTCTTTACAGGCATAAAATAATAAAGAGAAGAGGATATTTATGACAGAGAGGGTAGTGCTTATTACAGGTAGTGGGAGAGGGATTGGAATGGAAACGGCCCTGCTGTTTGCGAGCAAGGGATGGAAAGTCATTGCCGGCATAAGAAATGAGAAAGCAAATTCATCACTGTATGTTCGGGCAAAGGACTTGAAGATGCTTGAATACATACATTTTAAAAAACTTGATGTTACAAGCACTGACATTCAAGAAGAAGTCAAGGCTGTGATTAAGGAAGCAGGAAGGATCGATGTCCTTGTTAATAATGCAGGGTATGCTGCAGCAGGTTATTTGGAGAATTTTCCAGTAGAGGAGTTAAGACAGCAATTTGAAACCAACGTATTTGGCGTGGCAGCAGTTACGCAGGGTGTTCTTCCTTCTATGCGAGAAAGTGAAGGAGGACGGATCATCAACATAAGCAGCGTAAGCGGTATCATTCCTTTTCCTGTAATTGGCCCTTATGCGGCCTCTAAGCATGCATTAGAGGCCATGACAGAGTCGTTAAGCTACGAGCTGGAAGGTACTGGTATTGAAGCCTTTTTACTTGAGCCCGGCTCCTTTCAAACCGATATTTGGGAAAAAGGATCAGTACAATGGTCTAAGAGAAAAGAAAAGAGCAGGCAGAACAGAAAGGAAGAGGCCCTGGTTTCAGATATCCTGGCAAGAAAAAATTCCTTTCAAGACCCTCACATGGTGGCAGAGGCAGTCTATAAAGCAGCAACAAGAAAGAAAGTTCCTTTCCGGGTACAGGTTGGTAAAGGGATTCAAGGCATGATTCTTCTTCGAAGGTTTCTTCCTTTTTCTCTTTGGAAAAAGCTTGTCCTCAGGCAGCTGAGACAGCGAACGGGCGTAAAAAACTGACAACAAATGTTTCCATGGATAAGGAGGAAAGAAAGACAAATACTACCCAGGAGATATTATGAGCAAGAGAGGGGTAAGAGTGATGAAACATGAACTGACAACCAAAGAGCTTGCATTTATTGAAGATGAAATTCGCGCAGAGGAGATTATTGCAAAGACAATGAACTGGTGTGCTGCTCAATGCAGCGATCATGATCTTCGCTCCATGCTCGAAGACCTTGCTGAAGTGCATCAGTTCAATATTGCCGATTTGTCTCAGTATTTTAATAAATCCAGAATGGTTCAATAAAGGAGGCGTTCGTTATGCCTAATAATATTGAGGGCCGCGGGCTTACGGATCGTGAATTAGTGCAGCTTTGTTTAGAACTTGAAAAAGGCCGGTGCCGAAGCATCAGCAATACCTATTAGAGACAAGCCACGGGGAGCTTCGGGAAATTTACCATCAATGGTTTGATACGTGCAGCGTGAATCAGTATAAATTGTTTGAGCAAATGGAAGGAAAAGGATGGTACAAGACAGCGGCGGCTACCCCTGCACAGATAGAAGAAGTGCAGGAATTTATGCAGAACAACCTCCATCCTGATGATCATTTTGATGCATAAGCTGCCAGGGGGCTGCCAATGAGCAGTCTCTTTTTTGTTCGTTAAGGAAACACGAAAAAACAGTTTTCCTTGCTGGAAGGGGAGGAAAAAAGCTGCTTGCTGTGAATTCTTTTCTACACTTTGATATGATTAAAATAAAGAAACATACATATTTGGTAATTTCCCAGCTAAGGAAGAATTTAATTAAAAGGTGAGTAGATATGGAAAACATTTATTTAGATTATAATGCCAGCACTCCTCTTGACCCCGGAGTCAAAGAAGCGATGCTGCCCTTGATGGACGCTCATTTCGGAAATCCGTCCGCTTCCCATTATGCAGCCATGGGAGCAAAAAAGGCAGTTGAAACAGCAAGAAAGCAAGTGGCAGGGCTGATCAACAGTACAGCAGGCGAAATTATTTTTACAAGCGGCGGGACGGAATCTAATAACCATGTATTAAAAGGGGTTCTCCAGTCTAGTAAAGATAAAGGCAATCATATTGTTACAACAAACATTGAACACCCGGCTATCGGAAATACGTGCAAGTTTCTTGAGGGTGAAGGGGCGGATGTAACCTATGTTCCTGTGGATGAAACGGGCAGAGTAGACCCGCTTGCCATTGAGGAAGCAATAACGGAGAATACGATACTTGTGACAGTGATGCACGCTAATAATGAAACTGGCATGATTCAGCCTATCAAAGAAATCAGTGAGATCTGCAAACGCAGTCAAGTGTATTTTCATACTGACGCAGCTCAGTCGGCAGGCAAGGTCCCTATCGATGTCCAGGATGCTCAAGTGGATTTCCTCAGTCTGGCAGGTCATAAACTGTATGCTCCAAAAGGTATTGGAGCGTTATATATCAGGGAAGGCATTGAGATTGAGTCTTTGGTTCATGGAGCGGGCCATGAAATGGGCAAACGAGCTGGCACGGAGAATGTAATTCTTGCTGCTGGACTTGGTAAGGCATGTGAACTGGCCAAACGCAGTGAGGGAGAACAGGAGCGTATCAAGAAGCTTCGGGATTACTTTTGGGTAGAATTAAAAACCTCGTTTGGAGAAGACATATCGTTAAATGGAAAGCTCAATCACCTTCTTCCCAATACATTGAATGTAAACTTTCACCATCGTGCAGGCCAGGATGTTCTTCAGGCTGTGCCTGAAATTGCAGCTTCCACAGGTTCAGCATGCCACGCTGGAAGTGTCGACCTTTCCCCTGTACTCCGGGCCATGGGAGTAGAAGAAGAAAGGGGGATGGGAGCGGTGCGCTTCAGCCTGGGAAGGTTTACAACAAAAGAAGAGATTGATCAGGCCCTATCCTTATTGAAAACACGAATTCAGTAATATCCTTAGTTCAAACAAAAGAAGCAACGTAATGTAAGGAAGCATATACTATAAGAACATGTTGAAAACAAGGAGACAGGAAGATGGTTACCTTAAAGTCAGAAAGAGAAATTAAGCAAATGGAAGAGGCAGGTAAGCTGTTAGCCTCCTGCCACAGAGAGCTTGCAAAGCTCATCAAGCCGGGGATTACTACACATGAGATTGACAAGTTTGTAGAAAAGTATTTAAAAAAGCACGGGGCCACTCCAGAACAAAAAGGGTACCAGGGATATAAGTATGCTACGTGTGCCTCCATTAATGATGAAATCTGCCATGGGTTTCCCCGGAAGAAGCCTCTTCAAAATGGGGATATTGTGACAATAGACATGGTTGTGAACCTGAATGGGGGACTGGCTGATTCAGCGTGGACATATGAAGTGGGTGAGGTTTCTGAAGAAGTGAAGCACCTATTAGAAGTGACAAAAACTTCTTTATACAAAGGGATTGAAAAGGCTGTATCAGGTAATCGGATTGGTGATATTGGGCATGCCATTCAATCATACGTAGAGGAACAGGGGTTTTCTGTTGTGAGGGATTTTACCGGCCATGGTATAGGGCCTACCATCCATGAAGGACCACAAATTCCCCATTTTGGTTCTCCGGGCAAAGGTCAGAGATTGAAGGAAGGCATGGTTATAACGATTGAACCGATGGTTAATATGGGAAAGTGGATGAGCAAGCTCGATAAAAACGGCTGGACGGCAAGAACGACTGATGGGTCTCTTTCAGCCCAGTATGAGCACACTCTTGCCATCACGGCGAATGGTCCTCGAATACTGACGGAGCAATGAATAGGTGCCTTCTTTTTTTTATGAAGAAAGAAGGCACCTTTACTTGGATTGCATAGTAGGAGCTTGAGGTAAGTTTTAAAATGTCTATTTAAGAGAACCAACAGCCAGATATAATTCAGTCTAAAATAAAAAATAGTTTAAATTAATTATTTATAACTTTTGGAATATTGTGTAAAATATAAATATAGAAGTGGTTTAGGACCTGGTGAAAAAAATGGCATAAGAGGGGATGGAGAAAAGTGCGGAAATTGCAGGAAGCAGAGTTAGACTTGCAGCAGGGCGACGGTCATATTTTGTACGTGTTTCAAGATACTGAGAAGTATATTAACAATGCTCTTGCATTTATTAAGACAGGGATTAAAATGGGGGATTACATCCTTGTCATCGAAAATGAGAGAATTACTGTGAAGCTGAATGAGAGGTTGAAAGCCTGTTTGTCTCCTGAGGACTGGAAAGATGTAAGTTTTGTCAGCAACTTTGAGTTTTACTATATAAGTGAGGATTTCCACGTGCCTCTATTATCTCTACATTTGCCAGGAAGTTGTCTCCTCATTTGGACCAAAATCGGACAGTGCGAACCTGGGCTCATGTGGAATGGGGCGCAAGAGATGACATTGCTTCTAAGGTCACTTCCTTTGAACATTTGGCAGATGAAGGGGTTAGGGAGATGAAAGTAGTCTCTGTCTGTGCTTATAATGAACGTGACATTTGTGAAAGACTCGAGGAAAAATTATGTACAAGCCATCAGTTTAAAATGACAGATGATGAAATGAAACGTTCCCCGATTTACCTAAGAAAATAATCATGAATGCCAGATCAATAGATACCACCTAATCATTAATTTTGTATAACTCTGTGAAAGGCAGGTGTTGGTGTAAGACGGTTAGGCCTCATTTTATTCCTCCCTTTTCAGATGGAAAGGGAGGAGTAAAGCAAGGGAAAGCGCCAGCAGATCAACTGCAGCCTTTTACAGAGTTTTTTTAAGCAAAACGATAATAAATGAGCAGAATGGTCGCCAGCACAAAGATGAAGTTTAAGAAAACAAAGATCATTTGTTCAATAACGGTTTTGTGAATCTTAACAGGCGGCCGGTAAAAAGAGGTCCCTTCAATAATAAAGAGAACGAGGATAATGTGGATCATCGCATGTCCAACTAATTCAAGAGCGCCAAACAGCATCGTTGTGGACATGAAAATTCCAGTAAGGACTATGGCAAGAAGCCTGTTTAAGATCCCGACTACAAGAAGATACCCCACAATAAATTCTATAAACGCAGCCATGACAATGAAGATTTCCGGCGGAAACCCAAAGGTCGGTACATTATGGTTAACAATAATATCAATCGTCATAGATGGGTATACAAGCTTTTCCACAGCTACCCAGCATAGAGACAATCCTGTGGCTAAATAAAGAAACGGAAAACTCCACTTTTCGTAATTTGTGCCTGCAATAAGAAATATAATGAATATAGGCAGGTAGAAAGCATAGTCCAGCATGTGGAAGATTCCAAAGTCATATACTACGATACTGAACATTCCTAAAAGGATCACAGCGGCTGTTTTTGTTGCCAGGAAGTTTGGGACAAATAGGAGGATAATTGCAATCCAGGCAAGGACCGGGAACCAATTCGGCTGGTGATGCAATTCAGGAGCAAACAATGACCCTGAAAGGACTTGAATAATTAGAACAATCGCTGTTCCGTACCGCAAAATACTCATGTTGTACTTTCTGTAATCATCCATCTTATTATCTATCTTCTGAACAATATCCCATTTCATCATTTTTGGGACGATTTGGGGGAGAATAGCAAGGACAAAGGCAGTAAAAATCGTCATAAACATAAAAAATGGAGTAATGATGTTTTCGATCGATTCTTTTACTGGTTCTTCATTTGTGAACCATTTCACATGTGCGTCAGCAAAAAACGGTGTAAAAAAAAGACCTAACAGCACGATTGCTGTGATCCAGTATTTATTGATCATAATTCACCTCAATGAAATTGTTTTATTATTGAACTGCTTTTCCAGCATAACATACGAATCCATGTTTGTGATCTTCTTCACAAATAGTTCAAAAATCTATATTTTTCATGATTACATCCTCTGTCATCGTGAAATAGAAGTACTATTAATATTTTAAAAGAGGTGAGAGCCGTGAACCAGAAACTCGAATGGAGTACTGAAAATATTCTTGCCTATGAAATTGACAGTAAGGTTACAGAAGATGAGTATAAAGAGCTTGTAGACGAGGTTGAAAGGAAAATGGATGAATATGAGAGTATCAGGATATTTGTCAGAGTGCCTGATTTGGAAGGGGCAGACGTTTCAACCTTAAATGACCGCGTTAAGTTTTTGAAAGATAATGAGTTAAAACAAATTGAAAAATATGCTCTTGTCGGAGATCAGAAGACACTAAAGGCAGCGGCAAAAGGTATGGATAAGCTCACAGGAGCCAATGTCCGTTCCTTTGATTTGGAAGAGGAACAAGAAGCAAAGAACTGGGTTGTTTCCTAGGAGAAAAAAGTAATATAAGCGTGGTACGAGGAATCGTTCCACGCTTATTTAAATTTAATAAAAGAGAAGTGACAGATAAACGGCAACGACCATTTCAAACTTGAACCTTAAGATCGTAAATGGCATCCAGGCGAAAAGCATCCGTTTTTTCTAATTTAATTTGAAAGAAAGCAAAAGAAAGAAGTGATTGCACGAAACTGAGCCAGTAACGAGAGAAACTACTGGCCCCGATCACCGTTAAGGTTTAAGCAAACGAGGATCGGGTAATTCCATTATTGTAGTTAAACTTAGGAGGTGGAAATGTGGCAAAGTCATCCTATGCTAAACATGAAATTTTGGAAGTGCATGAAATATTAACTGTTAAGTCTGCTTGTGCAGCGAAGTCTTCCCTGATGCAAGGGCTTGCTTCTGATAAAAAGCTTAAACAACTATTAGAAGAAGATGCAAAAATCTCCCAGGATGCAATTAGTGAGTTAAAAGGTATTTTAGAAGAGGTAAAGTAAGGAGGGTGTTATAATGGCAAGTATTTTAGATAAATTGAATAATAAAGAGTTAATGACAGATGAGGTGATTAGGCTTACAGCAGGCGTCTACAGATTGGCGGTGGAGGAGAAAGAAATCCTTCTTTAGGAGCAGCTTTCCACAAAGCCGTTTCTACCTGTGGCCTCCACAAAAGGGTATGGATCCGGACTGATTCGACAATAACGCAGCAGCAACTGAATGAGAATTTATAATATCGGCAAGACCGTTGTACACTTGCAAGAAGGCGCCTAAATTATCTCTTGGATCACGATACTTCTGATTGATCTCTACCTGAACAGCAGGAGTCGCCAACTGTGCCCAGGAAAAGTGGGTAATTGTATCAGGGTTTTCTGCAGGGAAAGTGTCATTTTCTCTGACATCAGTAATGCCATGCCTTGAAAAAAGATTCATAAACTCCTCTACTCTCCCGGAATGAAGAGATTTTCCATACACCGTTCCAAGATCAATATCAAAATCATGATCCCGTCCTGCTCCGTGGAGGTCTATTACCAACTGGATATCATATTGGGAAATGATGCGTGTCATTGCTTCTTTAAATAAGCCGCCTTCAGCATAATTAGCATCCTCAGCCCTTTTTGTAGAGTACAAGTAATGAACATCTGTTTTCTCATGAAGAAGAAAGCCTAAGGCCCCTGTATAAATTTCAGCTGCTTTTTCCTCTCCTTCACGGAGGTGAACAACTGAATGGGGAGCTGTGATAAGTATTGGAGTGGAGCCTGGCCGGTATTCAAAAGGCAGAGAGTGATCCACGTTTCCATTGTAGTCGTTATCGGCAAACGGTTCTTCAAGGGTAAGTATATCTTCTAACGTAATATCCTGATCTTGAGCAGTGCTGGCATGGGTCTGTTCAGGGATAAGGAGAAGGTATAATGCAATAAATAGTGCTACATATAAAGATTTCACTTCTGTCCTCCGTACGTATGAGTATTTTCATTTATTGTAAACTGAAGAAAACCTTGCGTGCAAGGTCATAAAATAGAAGTAGAACAAGTAGAGGATTCAAGAGCTTATCCGGATTTCCAGTCCTGTGCGAGCAGGAAAATAAGAGATTACAGCGTATTTGTAAAGGGAGGGAACAAGGAAAGGAAGGGGATATGGAAGATGGTACAGGTCGGTGATGTGATTACGTTTCAAAAATTTTTTACAACGGAAGATGTACGTTTATTTTCGGAAATTTCAGGTGATGAAGGAAGCCACCATATTCATCCCGATGAAGAGGGACGCTTAATTGTCCAGGGTTTGTTAACTGCTACACTGCCAACAAAAGTAGGAGGAGAACATAACGTGCTGGCCCGGAATATGAACTTTGAATTTATCAGGCCGGTTTACACAAATGATGTAATCGAATGTAAAGTGAAAATAGAACAATTATCAGAGGAAGAGAAGAAGTATGTTATTTCTTCCACGTTTTCATGCAGGAATCAGAGAAATGAAGTAGTCTTGAAAGGTGGATTTTCAGGAATTATCAGGAAATAAGCATCATCTGTTCACCTGCTTTTTAACATAATAAAGAGAATATTCATTGTTAAAAAACAGTTTTAATGTTGTAATAAAAATATAAAGGTTTAAATATGCATTTCAAATACATATTTAAATGGAGGGGGATTCTATGACTGCAAAAAACAAATTAAATGAGGAAACCATAGCAATTATTAAAAGCACAGTTCCTGTACTGGCAGAACATGGGGAGGCTATAACGAAACAGTTCTATCATCTTCTTTTTACCAATCATCCTGAACTGTTACATATGTTTAATCACGTGAACCAATCAGAGGGCAAGCAGCAGAGAGCGCTGGCCCAATCGATTTATGCGGCGGCTGCCCATATAGACAAATTAGATGAAATTCTTCCAGTTGTGAAACAAATCGCCCATAAGCACCGAAGCCTGCAAGTAAAGGCAGAACATTACCCGATTGTGGGGAAGTATTTACTTATTGCAATGAAAGATGTGCTGCAAGAGGCAGCTACCGACGAAATTCTTGATGCCTGGGGAGAGGCGTACAGTGTGATTGCTGACGTTTTTATAGCAGTCGAGAAAGAAATGTATGAAGAGGCTGAAAATCAGGCAGGGGGCTGGGAAGGCTTTAGAAGTTTTCTGGTTATCGATAAGGTTAAAGAGAGCGAAGTCATTACCTCTTTCTATCTTCAGCCGGCCGATGGAGAACGTCTTGCTTCCTACAGGCCTGGCCAATATGTTTCCGTTAAGGCAATAATAGAGGAAGAAGAATATAATCATATTCGTCAGTACAGTTTATCTGAGGTGCCTGGCAGGGATTATTATCGTATCAGCGTGAAAAGAGAGGATGGAAGGGAAACACCTGCTGGCATTGTTTCCAATTACCTGCACCATTCGATTGAGCCTGGTGATAAGGTAGAGCTTACCGCCCCGGCTGGAGACTTTTTTTTCGACAAAGCAAGCAGTCGGCCAGCTGTTTTCTTAAGTGGTGGTGTAGGGCAGACGCCATTAGTAAGCATGTTCAAGACTGCAGCAGAAGATTCACCAACAAAAGACATTACCTATATCCATGCTGCTCTAAACAGCAGCGTGCATGCTTTTGATCAGGAGATCAGAGACACAGCAGATAGAAACGAGAAGATTTCATATTACCTCTGCTATGAATTACCAAATGAATCTGACAAACAGAAGAAGGTATACGATAAAGAAGGCTTTATTGACGAAGAATGGTTGAATTCTCTTGCCGTAAGCAGAGACTCAGAGTTCTACTTTTGCGGACCTTTGCCTTTTATGAAAGCCATGTATTCTATACTGAAAGAATGGGGAGTACCGGATGAAAGAATCCACTTTGAATTTTTCGGACCTTCAGACAACTTGGAACGGGAAGATAACAAACACTAGGTAGAATACAGACTATTAAAGCAGAAAACCACTGAATGCTTCATTCCGCATGTCTTCCACTAGATCGATAGCGGTAAAAGCAACATCATTCTCTTGAAGTTTACAGGCTGGACCACCGGCAAAACGACTTGATTCTGGTAATAGATTTGTCTTTGCTTGTACAAAAATTACGAGACGCCTGGGGAAAGGAAGAGCTGAGAATCGACCGATGATCATCACCGGTTAGCTGAAGCCTTTAGGGGCGTGCAAGTGTACCTTTGAACAACCACCCATTAGAATACTGAAACCAAAAAGGGCTCTCACTTAGGTGAGGGCTCTTCTCTTTAGACTGTGTTGCTGTCTCTTTTTTCAATGATTTACATGCTGATTGACCAAGAACGATAAAAAAGCTTTATTTGCTTTAGAAAGGTATGTCCCTTTCCTGTGTGAGAGTGCAAGGGTAAGAGAAAAAGGGGTTTCAAACGGAATTCCAACAAGGTCGCTGTCTTCACTAATAACCATTTTTAAAAAAATCGTTATTCCTAACCCTTTACGGGTTAATGATTTAGCCATTGAAATTTGATTGGTTTCAAAAGCGATATGAGGGGATCTGCCTGTTGCCTGCTCAATTTTATGGATGATGTTTCGCTGATAATACCCTTCTTTAAACAAAACAAGGGGCTCTGTAAGCAGTTGATCATATGAAATGGAAGATAACGAAGCAAAGGGATGAGAATCAGGTACGACAACCATCATTTCCTCTCTTAGAAAGGGGTGTGTGATTAAATCTTCGGTCGCATCATCCATAACAATTGTCCCCAAATCGATATTTCCTTCTCTGATATCATCACGGATGCGAGTAGTTCCAGCCTCATAAATCGACAATTCTAATTGAGGATATTTTTTCTTAAAGGCAACAAATTGTTCAGGAAAATAAAAAAGAACCCACCATGGAAGGAAGGCCAATCCTCACTCTTCCAGTTTTAAGCCCCTTCAATTCTTCCATTTCCAATACAGCCTGTTCCATTTGATTCAGAATGGAAGTAGCATGGGCAAATAATCTCTTCCCTTCTTCGGTCAGCTGAATCGTTCGTTCCTCTCTCGCAAAAAGGGGAATCCCAATTTCATCTTCCAGGTTTTTTACAGATTTACTCACTGCTGGCTGGGCAATATGTAATTGCTTAGCAGCTTTCGTAAAGCTTTTTTGCACAGCGACTTCGACAAAATGACGCAGCTGCCTTGATTCCATGTTATCCCTCTTTCTTTTCATTCTTAAAAGTTATAGAAACTATAAATATTATATATTTTATTTATGGAAAATACCATGCTAGCATAAGAAGAGAGATATGAAGGAAGGGAATCAAATGATTGAATTAAAAACAAAAGCATTTTGGCAGGCAACACTTGCTTTAGGTCTGTCTTCTATTCTGATATTTGCTAATATCTATTATCCTCAGCCTCTTCTCCCATTGTTTTCCGAGGAGTTTCAAGTAACACCTGTTGTCTCAAGTTTAGCCATCTCCCTGGCGCTACTTGGCCTTGGAGTAAGTTTTTTTCTATACAGTGCATTATCGGATGCGTACGGGAGAAAAATCATTATTATGGCTGCCATGACGCTTGGCACGCTTGCTACCTTTGCTATAGCTATTGCTCCAAGCTTTGAAGTGCTCCTTTTCATAAGAGTTATCCAGGCGATAGCATTGGCCGGGATACCTACAGCATGTATGGCGTATATAAGTGAAGAGTATTCCACAAAGGGTGTAGCAGTTGCAATTGGTATATTTATAAGCGCAAACAGCATTGGGGGAATGGGAGGAAGGCTTCTCAGTGGTGTAGTAACAGATTTCACCGATTGGCGCACAGCCTTTGCCGTAATGGGTGTACTCAGCGTCCTCATCCTATCCATTGTTGCTGTAACCTTGCCCTCCTCCAGGAACTTTCAGTCGAAGCCGTTAGAGCTGAAGGGACTCTTTCTAAACAATTGGGAGCATCTGAAAAATAAGCCGATGCGATATGCATATATTATTGGCGGGTTACATTTCTTTGTTTTTATGGGGATCTTTAACTTTGTGACCTACTTATTAAGCGGACCGCCTTTTTACGTATCAACATCTGTTTTGGGCATTTTATATTTAACCTATATTGCCGGGACGGTCAGTTCAACACTAGCAGGAAAAGCAGCAGAGCGGCTGGAGCAGACAACCATTATGCTCATTGGCATTTCCTTGATGGTAATAAGCTTACTTGTTACTTTAGTACCGAGCTTTCCAATGATTGTAGTTGCACTCTTAATCTTAAGCTTCGGGTTTTTCTTTGTTCATTCAACCTCCAGTTCCTGGGTGACAAAGCATGCGGACTTCGCTAAAGCCAGTGCATCGGGATTATATCTTACCTCTTATTATTTAGGAGGAGGAATTGGCAGTTTTTATTATGGATGGTTATGGAGCCAGTTTGCATGGAACGGTGTCATAGCAGGGTCACTCGTGATTTTGTGCATTACAAGCTTTTACACAAGAAGGTTAAAGCAAATTGAAAAAAAGGAAAGGTCCATTGATTCTGCTGAACACGCAGTGAATCATGGGTAAATAACAGAAGAGGGGTCGCAAAAGTTTAACTTTTGGCGAGCCCTCTTTTTTTGGCTTTTTTTATAGTGTGAGGATAATCACTGTATTAAAACAGAAGGTATTATAAAATGGTTGTGTGATATGGAAATGTCTTGTAAATGCCTTTAAATAAGGGGTTAAAAAAACAGAAAATTTAAACTTTTAGTAAATCGCTAAAAATTAGAAAATAAAGGTTGCCAAATTTTACGGTCTGTTATAACATAAAGACATCAAATAATAACTGTATTAAAACAGATTGGCACACAGGATTTACCAGCTTTTCAGCTTTGTTATTTGTGTTAAGACAGGGATTGGTCATCACTGCAAAGATCATTCTCTTTCTATAAAATCTTACTAATTAAGGGAGATGAGAGTTATGGGGAACTTAAAAGAGCAAGCACAGCAGCTGCAGCAACAGTGGGAGAATGAAGAGAGATGGAAAGGGATTGAGCGTCCTTATTCTGCTGAAGAAGTAGTCAAATTAAGAGGTTCATTGCAAATTGAACATACATTAGCAAAAAAAGGTTCTGAAAAGCTTTGGGATCTTATGCATAATGAGCCATATGTAAACGCTTTAGGAGCTCTTACTGGCGGGCAGGCAGTTCAGCAGGTAAAAGCAGGCTTAAAAGCAATCTACTTAAGCGGATGGCAAGTAGCAGCGGATGCTAACCTTGCAGGACAAATGTACCCGGATCAAAGCTTATACCTGCAAACAGTGTGCCAAACGTAGTGAAGCGAATTAACCAATCCCTTCAGCGTGCAGACCAAATCCAGCACATGGAAGGCGAAGGTGACATCGATTACTTCGCTCCGATCGTGGCAGATGCAGAAGCAGGATTCGGCGGACAGCTTAACGTATTTGAACTAATGAAAGGTATGATTGAGGCTGGGGCATCTGGTGTACACTTTGAAGATCAGCTTGCATCTGAGAAGAAATGCGGCCACTTAGGCGGTAAGGTTCTTCTTCCTACTCAAAATGCTGTGAGAAACTTAATCTCTGCTCGTCTTGCTGCAGATGTAAGCGGTGTACCAACTGTACTAATCGCCCGTACAGATGCGGATGCAGCCGACCTTATTACAAGTGATATCGACCCTGCAGACAAAGAATTCATTACTGGAGAACGTACTCCAGAAGGATTCTACCGCACGAATGCAGGAATTGACCAAGCGATCGCTCGTGGTCTAGCTTATGCCCCGTATGCTGACTTAATCTGGTGCGAGACATCCAAGCCAAGTCTTGAAGAAGCTCAAAAGTTCGCGGATGCGATCCATGAGAAATTCCCTGGAAAAATGCTTGCATATAACTGCTCTCCATCATTCAACTGGGAAGCTAACCTTGATAAAGAAACAATCGAGAAGTATCAGGTTGAACTTGGTAAAATGGGATACAAATTCCAATTTGTTACTCTTGCCGGCTTCCATGCTCTTAACCACAGCATGTTCGAACTTGCTAGAGGCTACAAAGAGCGCGGTATGGGTGCTTACTCAGAGCTTCAGCAAGCAGAGTTTGCGAGCGAAGAGAAAGGATACACTGCTACTCGCCATCAGCGTGAAGTAGGTACAGGTTACTTTGATGAAGTTTCTCAAGTAATCTCAGGCGGTACTTCTTCTACAACTGCTTTAAAAGGTTCAACTGAAGAAGCACAATTCCAAAAGAACTAATTATATGCTTAGAAGAGGCTCCTTTCATGGAAAGGAGCCTCAACTTTTAAGGAGTCCCGTGTTGAAAAACAAGGGATTTTCTTATTTCTTTTGTAATCACAAATTTACATAAAAGGTCAGTAACTTTTGCCTGTTGTGATAAAAGTGGTTTGTGGTTTCCCTTCTGCGTTATTACGAAAAGTCATGTTCTCATACTTGTTCGTTTGCCTGTATATGCTGAATATTGCCCCTACATCTGCGTGAATTATTGTCTATGAAAATTTTTCTAACTGCCTTAAGGGAAAAGTGGCAGTTAGATGAAAGAAAGTAAAGCAGCGTAAAAGATCAGACCAACGGCAAATGCCCAGAAGTTACTTTCTTTTTCCTCTGGCAGCTCTTCTTTTAACACATTTAAAATGATGCCCCCAGCTAAAAATGAAAAGAGCAATGTCACAATGTTTTCACCCATTGAAAAAATAAATCCCATCGTCCATCCAATGAGAACAGCAGCAGCTAACAGCCAGCGGCCATAATGATCATACATCCTTTGGTGGTCCTGTCTTAATCCTTGATCATTAGATAAAAAATGAAGAGAAAGGGCGAAAAAGTACAGGGTCAACTCAGTAACATTATTGGATTCCTCTTGAATTAACAAATAACCTATTAAAAAGTTATAAGTGAAAAAAGAAAACATATGAATCCAAAATAGCCATGGGAAAGGGTGTTTCTTAGCTTTTGAAGGTGTATTTCTAACGACTTTTCCCATTTTTTCTAATCCGTAAAAAACAGCAAGGCCAATCATTGCGACAAAATAAACAGGGTTGTCCATAAAAAGCCCGGAAGTGTCCCCGGAATTGAGTTCATATTGGTAGGCATTCAGCTCTGGAAGGATATGAATAAAGATATATGCAACTGAAACGCCGCCCATTCCGGATAAAAGCTTACTCCTGGGAATGACATGTAAAAAGGTTAGATACTTAGAAGCTATGTGAACGGCCACAAAACCAAGGGCGCAAAGAAAGCTTAGTAGTACAATCATCATTTCCACCTCAATTACAACTTCCCTACCCAAAAGGAAGTGAATTTAAAAGCAAAAACAAGAAGGAAAAAATAGGCGGCATATGGAAAATAATTAGAAAGAAGGCTCTGCCAAAGCTGATTTTTATGAATAATTGCTTGTACAAAAACGAGCAAGAAGCCTTCGGGAAAAGCTTCACATAATGGTTTTCACAAAAAAGAAACTGTGGTATTGCCCTTGGCATAGAACAAACTGTGAGTGCGGGTGTAGCGAAATATGAATGACTGTCACACTTGTGTCATTTGATGCAGTGAGCTCTTTTAACAAAAAACAAAAAAATGTGAGAAAGTCCTTAAAGAAAAAAAGAGCAGGGCGACAGCCCGAGCGAAGAGATAACGTGCTAATATACTGTTTTTATTTGTAATATTGGCACAACAATGATAGGTTATCTAATAAGAAGGAGGGGTTACTATCAAAAAATTAACGGTTGGCTCCTTGAAGAAAGATGCTTCCGCAAGAAAAGACAGCTTCCCGTCAGCCCCTATTGAAAAGAAAAAGCCTCAAAAAAGGCCGATGAAGTCTGTCAGGCTGATGTTAAAAATCAAAGAATAGTTTTATCCCAAAAAGGGAATAAATACTATGTTCAACCCGAAAAAGGGAAAGTTCTTCTCGACGCTGCCCTTAAGCAAAGCCAGGATGTTGATTACAAATGCCGAAAGGGAACTTGCGGTAAGTGTGCTGTTACGGTAGAAAGCGGAAAGGATTGGCTTATGCCGCCTTCTGAAAGAGAGCAGTCCAGGCTTAAAGAACAAGTGAACAAAGGCGTTCGCCTTGCGTGTCAGGCAGTAACCAGATGATAACTTTTACTTCAAACTTTATTTCAGGTAATCTGCAAAGGAGGATGTTATGACTACATATTTTCCACAGCTTTTAGAGATGTTTAAGCGAACAAAAGCCGCTTTGACTGATTTTATGGCATTTTAGAGCCGGTTATTGAGAACGCGAAAGATGATCACGAGCGCCTTTACTATCATCATATTTATGAAGAGGAAGAGCATAGGTTCGACCGATTAGAATATTTAATGCCAAAACTTGAGCACTACATTGAAAATCCAGAAGCATATGTTCCAAATAACAATGATGCTATCCACCTTCTTCAGGATATAAGCCTGGAGAAATTTGGTCTTCATAACTTTTTAGAGCATCTGGACCTGGCTTTGTTTTCATTTAAAGGAACAGAGTATGAAGAAAAGCTTCAGGAAATGAGAAACGTAACGGCCAGTGATTATCAAACAATCAAAGAACTGATGACTGAGTTGAATGAACAGGCCGGGGGAAGTCCGAGCCTTGCAGCATCTGTCCCCACAGATGAAAAAGAAAATGGAAAAGATAACCTGAAAATTGAGATGTACACACAGCAGCCTTCAGACAATGGAGGAAGTGCAGAGAAGGGTAGCGTAGAGGTGGAAAGCTCTCCTGAGGAGACTCAAGAAAAAACAAGCTACAAAAAAAGACTTACTGTTGGAAGCCTAAAGAAATAAGGAGTGGATGTGGATGAATAAACTTAATAAATTTTCTGATTCCCCATTGGCAGGGAAAGATTGGGAAAACCTGGACGATACAGTTATAGAAAGCGCTAAACGTCAATTGATCGGACGCCGATTTATTGATATATACGGCCCGCTTGGTGAAGGGATTCAAACCGTTACAAATGATGTGTACGGCGATCCTGGACTAGGGACGCTCGGTTATCATGGGGAAAGCCTCCAAATGTCCGAACCGACAAAACGAGTTAATTTAACAATTCCTCTTCTTTACAAAGATTTTATGCTCTATTGGAGAGACTTGCAGCAGGCAAAGTCTTTGGATGTTCCTGTTGATTTTTCTGCGGCAGCAAATGCAGCAGCGCAGTGTGCTCTCCTTGAAGACGATATGATTTTTAACGGAGCAGAACAGTTTGAGCTGGAAGGTCTTTTGAACGTAAAAGGAAGAGTTACACACATTAGAGAGGATTGGAAGAAATCAGGGAATGCCTTTTCTGATGTCGTGGAAGCGCGAAATAAGCTTTTGAGAATGGGACACAGTGGCCCTTATTCACTTATTTTATCTCCGGAACTCTATGCTCTCGCACACAGGGTACATGAAGGAACAAATGTATTGGAAATTGACCATATTAGAGAATTGGTAACTGATGGCATCTATCAATCTCCAGTTATTAAAGGAGAAACAGGAGTTCTTGTTGCAACCGGAAGAGAGAATCTTGATTTAGTTATTGCAGAGGATATTGATACAGCATATATGGATACAGAAAATATGAATTACCTTTTCAGGGTATATGAAAGCACAGTACTCCGAATCAAAAGGCCAAGCGCAATTTGCACTCTGGAATCTATGGAGTAGACAAACAAGGGATTACGTACATCCTTTTATCAAAAATGAGCCAGGATTAAAATCCTGGCTCATTTTTTGGCATCAGTTCATTGAAGTGGCCCAAAAAGGCAGATAAGAAATTTTATTAGGAGTTGCTGGGTAATCGTGCTGTACACGCGTCCCACCATTCAAATTGATTGTAATGGTTAGCGGCATGCAATGCTTGTACAAGAAGTAGAGGTAAGCAGCAATCAACACTGCCTTCCGAGACTTATGCCAAGTCTGCCTAGAAAGAATAGAAGAGGTGAGACCAACAAAAAAGCTGTTGAAACATTCAACAGCTTAGGATTATGCGATTTGAATTACATTATTTTCTGTATAGTCAATATGGGCAGCAATTGGTGTGGAACGCAAAGCCTCTTTCCCAATATCTTTAATAAGAGCTGCCGCTTCTTCCCGGAAAATCTTTGTATAGGACCCTTCATTAATTTCACAAAGCTTTTTTAAATAACGAATACGCTGTTCTGTTTTAATTGGTTTATAATAAGTATTTTTCATTTCATGGACTCTGCAATGAGTTAAAGATTGCATCATGCTGATATCCTGAACATTTACTACATAGCTTTCTCCTTGGTCTGTAACAAAGGAGACTGAATAAAAAGTCGATCCAGAGAAATCAATGTTTGTAATAACAGGGTTGGTAAATTCTTCTCCGGTTCTTAAGCGGATTCGCTTTGCTTCAATTGCCCCTCCCACTTTTCTTTCATTAGAAAGAATTGTATGAATGTCTGCGAACCCATCTACACTGTACCCCATAAAAAACCCTCCTGTCAGGCAATATCTCTGAAATTGAAAGTCATTATCAATGTTATTAAGTTCAGTTTACCTGAGAACCATTATCAAGTCAATAAGAATTCGAAAGATTTTGGAATTATTTTGAATATTGTAAAAGTGTCCTTGCACACTTGTTATCACTATGAGTAATGTATTGCCCTAACAGTGGTCAATATCTAAAAAGGTTGAAAAACGGATCACACCCATTCAGAATGAAAGAAACATGAGGAAAGCTTTTAGGAAATACTAGCAAGGGAAGGAGGAATGACATGATAAACGAGAACGGAAAAAACAGTACCCAGTCAACGGGATACGCTGTGTTTGGTATGGGGTGATTTTGGGGACCTGATGCCCGGTTCGGGCATATACCTGGAGTGCGCAGCACAACGGTCGGATATGCAGGGGGCACAACCAAAGATCCGACTTACAGGAGAATGGGGGACCATACAGAAACCCTTCGTATTGAATATGATCCTGAACAAGTTTCTTATCAGCATTTAGTTCGTTTATTCTGGCCCATCATAATACTTCTCTAGTTTATGGGAGTTCAAGGCAATATATGTCGTTGCTCCTTTATTACAATGAAGAGCAGTATCAGACTGCCGATGCTGTAAAACAAGAAATAGAAAATGCGGAAGGGATATCGATACGGACAGAAATCGCATCTTTTCAAGGATTTACAAAAGCGGAGGATTACCATCAGAAATATTATTTGAAAAGGTTCCCGCATGCGATCGCTCATCTGTCAAGTCTCTTTACTGACCATCAGGAAATGGTCAACTCTACACTTGCTGCGAGATTAAATGGATTGGTTAAAGGATATGGGACCATGGAAGAGATAAAAAGGGACCTTACGAATTGGGGTCTGACAGAAGAAGAAGAAAATAAGGTAATTGAATGTATAAATACAATACGCTGGTAATAAATAGTGAGAGGCTGTTTGCTCGGTACGACAAGTAAACAGCCTCTTTGCGGCGTTTATTTTAATTTTTCCTTTGCCAGGACAATTCCGTCTTCATCCGCATAAACCATTCACCGGGCTTCCATTCCACTCCTCCAAATTCTACAGGTACATCGGTTTCTCCTTTTCCTTCTTTAATGGATTTAAATGGGTTGGTGCCAAGGGAGAAAATACCTATGTTCATTTCATTGATCTCTTGGGAGTCACGGATCATTCCGTGGATAATAATTCCTGCAAGGTTTCTATTTACAGCAATTTCTGCAAGCATGTCTCCCATTAAAGCACAGCGCATGGAACCACCGCCGTCTACCACCAGGACAGAGCCTTCCGGTATGGTTTCAAGAGCTTTCTTAACGAGAACATTGTCTTCAAAAACTTTTACTGTTTTAATTGGACCGGCAAACGTTCGCTTTAGTCCGAACTGTCGAAAGATAGGTTTGGCCAGTGTTAGTTGGTCTCTAAATTCATCACATAAATCAGTCGTTGGTATCATATTTATTCCTCCTTTTTTAAGTCTCTTTTTGTATTCTTTTTTAGAAGAGAAATCCTCTTCCTTCTCATAAATTGTTTGTTTTTTATACTCTTTACAGCTTTCTTGTCGAGGAAGATAGAAAAACATGATAAAATGATTAAGTATGCCAATAATAGAACAGCAGGGAACCATTTCCCTTTTGATATAGCAAATCCTATGATAACCTATTGGCGTAAAAGACTTTTAAGGAGGAAACGTGACATGAAACAAATGGATGCAAACGAAATTATTAAGTTATATCAGAAAGTGAAAAATCAACCCCGGTTAAAGTACATATTAAAGGCCAGCTGGACGGTATTGATTTTGGTGAAGAAACCAAATCATTTATCACCGGTGATACAGGAGTTCTTTTTGGAGAGTGGAAACAAATTGAGAAGGCTCTAAAAGAAAATGAAGAGAAGTAGAAGACTATGTTGTGGAAAATGACCGCAGAAATTCTGCTATCCCTCTTCTTGATCTTAAAGGCATTCAAGCGCGAATTGAGCCAGGAGCTATTATCCGCGACCAAGTCGAAATCGGTAAAAATGCTGTCATTATGATGGGAGCGTCCATCAACATTGGCTCTGTAGTCGGTGAAGGAACAATGATCGACATGAACGTTGTCATGGGCGGCCGGGCAACGGTCGGAAACAACTGCCATATTGGAGCGGGTGCTGTTCTTGCGGGAGTTATTGAGCCTCCATCTGCTAAGCCGGTTGTTGTAGAAGACGGCGTAGTTGTTGGAGCCAATGCTGTAATACTTGAAGGTGTTACTGTTGGAGAAGGGGCTGTAGTAGCAGCAGGAGCCATTGTAACGGAAGATGTCCCTCCAAACACTGTGGTTGCCGGAACTCCAGCACGAGTAATTAAAGAAATCGACGAGCAGACAAAAGGAAAAACAGAAATTAAACAAGAGCTTCGTCAGTTAAAAGAAGACTAATAAATAGTAGGTACCATGTTAAGACTCCCGTGCTCTCTTGCGGGAGTCTTAAAAGCATAAAGGGGGAACAGAAGGTGGCAAACTGGCAGGAGCTAGACGAGAAATATTTAATGAATACCTATCAACGGCTGCCTATCGTGATAGAAAGAGGCGAAGGAAATTACTTATATGATAACGAGGGAAAGGAATACATGGATTTATTTACAGGACTGGCTGTAAATGTTCTCGGTCATTCCCACCCTACTATCATCCAGGCTTTAAAGGATCAAAGTGAGAAGTATCTGCATATTTCTAACGTGTTTTTAAACCAACAGGCAATTAAGCTTGGGAAGAGACTAATTGAGCTTTCTATCCCTGGAAAAGTGTTTTTTGTTAATTCTGGAGCCGAGGCAACAGAAGCAGCAGTAAAGCTGATCCATAAGTGGAGAACAAGACAGGAGGAAGACCGTTCTGGCGTGGTAGTGCTTGAAAAGAGTTTCCATGGAAGGACGTTAGGAGCGATAAAATTAACAAGGCAGCCTGGCATTTATCAGGATTTTCCTGCAGCTGATTATCCCGTATATGAAGCTGAACCTGAAAATCTTAAGGATCTTGAAGACGTACTGAAAACGAAAAAGCCTGCAGCTCTATTAATGGAGCCGGTCCTTGGTTCAGGAGGAATTCTTCCATTAAGCAAGGAGTTTATGGAAGGGGCGGCATCGTTATGTGAAAAATACAATGTCCTTTTTTGTATAGATGAAATTCAAACAGGTGTTGGAAGAACCGGCGAGTTTTTTGCATACCAGCACTCAAACGTAACCCCTGACCTTGTTTTATTTGCCAAAGGTATTGGAGGAGGTCTTCCTTTAGGCGGTATCATTGCGGGAGAAAAACTGGAGTCATTGTTTGAGCCTGGAGATCATGGCACCACCTTTGCCCCGTCACCTTTGAGTTCAGCGTTAGGGAACGCTGTAATAGATGTTCTTTACGAGGAAAAAGGCCTTGAATATGGAAAAGAAAATGCAGCCTACTTATGGCAGCGTCTTGAAGGACTTCAAGGGAAATATCCTGAACATGTGGAAGGGATTCGAGGGATCGGTATGATGCTTGGGGTAGTCATGAAAGAGAATGCTTCTACAATAAAAGCTCTACAAAAAAACTTGCTTTCCAAAGGCTTTATGGTAAATGTCACACAAGGAAATATTGTCCGTCTGCTGCCGCCGTTGACCTTGCGAAAAGAAGATACTGATCGTTTTGTTACTGCCTTCGAAGATGAATTTGCTGTAATTAGAAAGGGCGTCTCCTCATGAGTCTAATGAATAGGTATCAGACCATAAGAAAAGACCTTCATAGAATACCGGAGCTTGGATTTCAGGAGTACAAAACTCAGCAATATTTACTTGACCGTATCAGCGAATTTCCACAAAACCATTTAACCATTGAAACATGGAAGACTGGAATTTTTGTATTTGTTACGGGCAGCAGTCCGGAGAAAACCTTTGGTTACCGAACGGATATAGATGGCCTTCCAATGAATGAGCAAACGACTTATGACTTTAAGTCAGAGCATGAAGCTGTATGCATGCTTGCGGTCACGACCTTCATATGACAATTGCCCTGGGAATCCTCAGTTATTTTTCTGAAAATCAGCCCAAGCATAATCTCCTTTTCATTTTCCAGCCTGCAGAAGAAGGTCCTGGTGGAGCAGAACCGATGATGAACACAGAGACTTTCAAAAAGTGGAAGCCAGATGAAATGGCTGCCCTGCATATTGCTCCAGAATACCCGGTCGGCACCATTGCCACCCGTGAAGGGCTTCTGTTTGCCAACACTTCTGAGCTTTTTATTGATTTAAAAGGAAGAGGAGGACATGCAGCACGACCTCATTTAGCCAATGACATGGTTGTGGCAGGCAGTCACTTGGTGACACAGCTTCAAAGCATAGTAGCAAGAAATGTAGATCCTTTGGATTCAGCGGTGGTGACGATTGGGAAAATAACAGGAGGGACAAAGCAAAATATTATTGCTGAGACCTCCAGGCTGGAAGGAACAATCCGAACGTTATCGATTGAAAGCATGCACAAAGTAAAAGACAGGATTCAAGCATTGGTCAGTGGGATTGAAGCTAGCTTTGAATGTGAAGGGTCTATCGATTGGGGTGCAAACTACAGGCAGGTATATAATGAATCAGAAACGACCAAGCGATTCATGGATTTTACCCGCTTAAAAGAAGATATCCATCTTGTCGAGTGCAGTGAAGCTATGACAGGAGAGGATTTTGGCTATTTTCTTGATGATATCCCCGGGTTTATGTTCTGGCTGGGAGTGGATACACCATACGGGCTTCATGATGCCAGAATCGAACCTCAAATAGAGCTGTCGAAGTGGCTGTGAAGCACATGATTGATTACTATAATAGTTTTTCATAAAGCCACCGTCACTTGGTGTTTTTTGACGTAGGCAAAAGCTTGGCTTGCCCTGTAAATGGGAAGCCAAGTTTTTTCTGTTTCTTTTGCATGAATCACCTATCAACGTACATATTAACAGAGAAAACACGTGAAGGAGGTAGTAAAATGGCTCGAATTGGTGTAGAAGAATCATTAACAGATGTGCAACAGCAGCTTCAGGAATTTGGACATGAAGTGGTTACTTTGAGACAACAGCAGGACGCTGAGGGCTGTGATTGCTGTGTCATTACCGGTCAGGATGAGAATATGATGAACATTCAGCAGACTGCAATGGAAGGGTCTGTGATTAATGCTCATGGCTTTAGTTCAAACGAAGTGTGCAGTCAGGTTGAGGAAAAGCTTAATCAAAAATAGTCTCGTCATACACATATACATGAAATAGTGACCTTTCTGAGGTCTCTTCGGCCGTTGAGATGATTATTGTTCTCAACGGCTTGTTGTTTTGGGCGAGGGAAATAAGCCAGGCTAATAAAGGTTGGTATATCATCACCCTTAAACTACTATGGCAGGTGTTAGGTGCTTCTTTTTTATCCACATCAAGATCTGTAATAAAAAGACCGGCTGTCTCTTTACAGGCAGCCGGTTTTTAAGGTCATTACTTTTTTTGGATATTAACTTGGTGAGGGAACGGAATTTCAATTCCATTAGCGTCTAGTGCTTCTTTGCAGGCTTTTCTAAGTTTGCGCTCAATCCCCCATTGTTCCATGTTTTCCGTTTGTCCAATAATACGAATAATTACATCAGAATCTCCGAAGCTTGCTACACCTAAGACGTGAGGGCCGTCTTTAATCACTTCTTCTTCAGCTGCTACTTGGTCACAAGCATCCTGAAGAACTTTCATGGCGCGGTCAATGTCGTCATCATAGGAAATGCTTATATCAATCATTGCCTGCATGTTTCCTTTTGAATGATTGCTGACGGAGCTGATTTCCCGGTTAGGAATATAGTGGAGTGTGCCGTCAAAGGCGCGGATTTGAGTGGTTCGCAGTCCGACTTCTTCTACTACGCCATCCAGCCCGGCAATTGTCACATAATCATCCACATCAATCTGCTTTTCTAAAAGAAGGAAAAAACCGGTGACTACATCACTTACAAGACCCTGGGCACCAAAACCGACAGCAAGCCCTATAATCCCGGCTCCAGCTATAATTGGAGCGATATTTAAATCAAAAATACCCACAATAATTGTGATCAAAACGAAAATTAGAGCATAGGCAAACACGTTAAGAGAAAGGTTCTTTAAGGTTTTCACTCTTCCCGGATGCATGTTTCGCTGTTCAGCCATTCTTTCAAAACTTCGGCTGATAATTTTTTTTCCTATGCTGCGTGCAATAAGATAGCCGATAATCACGAGGATAATCTGCAGGAGGATCATAACCGCCCCGCCTACTAACACGCCTAAAAACGTATCATTTAAAAGCTCTTCCATCAATAAGGCTCCTTTCTGATGTATCTACTCAATAAAAGGATACCCGGCCTTTAAAGGCAAAGGGTACGTGTCGAAGTATAACACATTATGACAACCTGTAAAAAATTAACCTTTCCCGATGGACTTTCTAGATAACAGGAAGCCGACTGAATAAAAAACAGAAACTAAAGCAAAAATATAAAAGGATGTTTTATGAGCATTTTATTTTACAAGCTTCCACTTGTTGGGTAGAGTAAATGTGAGACAGGCTTTTACATTTCTTTTTCATTGCATTCTCAATTTCATCATCTTTTCTCATTGTCATTGATAAAATTGTGTTTGTTTTTTCTTCGATAGGGAATGTTACATAAGGGATAAATGGCGTTTTAGCAATCAATTTAAATTAATTACAATTTAATATTGACTTTAAATAACAAGCCATTTATAATATATTTTGTAATCAGAGATCATTTCAATTCATTTAGGAGGTAATTATTAATGACTGATAAGCGTATGGTAGCCAAGCAAGCACCACGATTTGAAATGGATGCGGTAATGCCGAACAAAGAGTTTGGTAAAGTAAGCCTTGAGCAAAACATGAAAGAAGATAAGTGGACTGTACTTTTCTGGTATCCAATGGACTTTACGTTCGTATGTCCTACTGAGATCACAGCTCTTAGCGATCGTTACGACGAGTTTGAAGACCTTGATGCAGAAGTAATCGGTGTATCTACTGATACAATCCACACTCATAAAGCATGGATTAATACACACCGTGATGATAACGGTCTTGGTGACTTGAACTATCCATTAGCTGCTGATACAAACCATGAAGTATCTCGCGAGTACGGCGTACTCATTGAAGAAGAAGGGGTTGCTCTTCGCGGTCTATTCATCATCAGCTGAAGGTGAACTGATGTACTCTGTTGTTAACCATAACAACATTGGCCGTGATGTAGATGAAACACTACGTGTGCTTCAAGCTCTACAAACTGGCGGTCTTTGCCCAGCTAACTGGAAGCCAGGCCAAGCTACTTTGTAATTCACTAACAACCATAGTGGAAAAGGTCTAGCAGCAATGTTAGGCCTTTTTCTTACTCATATAAAAAGGAGGAAATAAATATGGCACTTAAACTACGCTCGGAGATGCCTGAAATTGAAGGAGCTACGACTTGGTATAATGGAGAGGTCACAAAGGAAGATCTAATTGGAGACAAGCGACATTAATCCATTTTTGGTCAGTCAGCTGCGGACTTTGTAAAGAAGCTATGCCAAACGTGAATGAGTTCCGTGATAATTATAAGATGATTTAAATGTGATTGCTGTTCACATGCCACGTTCTGAAAAAGATCTGGACCTGGATCAAATTAAAGAAGTAGCGGATGAGCATGACATCACGCAGCCTATCTTTGTCGATAATGAGCATAAGCTTACTGATGCCTTTGAAAATGAATATGTTCCTTCTTATTACGTATTTGATAAAGATGGAACGCTTCGTCACTTTCAAGCTGGCGGAGGCGGAATGAAGATGCTTACTAAGCGTGTTAACCGCGTACTGGGCATTAAAGATAAATAAATATAAAAAGGTGTCTCTGAAGGTTGCATTAACAGTAACCGGTGGAGACACCTTTTTATCGCATGTTACCGCACGAGATTGATTGGTTTTATTTTATCTACATAGAATGAAGAGATTGTAAAAGACCTGACTGGACTCTGAGCAAAATGAATGAATCCTTTTTTTAGCAGGATGGGATACGGCAGGATTCTTTATTTCCTCCTTTTTTTGACTAAAAAGCTATGTCAAAGAAGGAGGTGTTTTTTATGAAGATACACATTATTGATAAGCGAAGGCAATTGCCACGGCATCACAATAAAAAATACAGAAGAAGATCAAGGGAAGCCATCACGCAAATTGTCATACACCATAGCGGCACCAAGGAAGGCTCACCTGAGAGCTTTGCAAGGTATCATGTGAATCACCATGCTGGCCGGGCATAGGGTACCATTATGTGATTGACAAAAAGGGGAGGGTATTTCATTGTCAGTCTCAGGAAGAGATCACGTATCATACAGCCAACCATAATCAACAATCCATTGGGGTCTGTCTGATTGGCGACTTCACAAAAGAGTCTCTCACAGATTTTCAGAAAAAAGCTGCCCTTGCTTTCATTCGCTTTCTTGCAAAAGAAAGAGAAATCCCCATTGCAAATGTCCGGGGACATAACGAATATAAAGGGCACGGATCGTCCTTATGCCCAGGTATATCTATGAAAGGATTTCGTGGACAATTAAGGGAGAAACATCTCCTTCCCTTATTAAAAAGAGGGGCAAGAGGGGAGGAAGTGAAGTTTCTTCAGCAAGCATTAGTTAAAAAGGGATTTGATCCAAAAGGTATAGACGGAATGTTTGGTCCTCTTACAGAAAAAGCAGTTGTGGATTTTCAAAGGGCAAACAACCTGTTTATTGATGGGATTGTCGGTCCATATACTTGGTTCTCTTTGGGACTGTAATAATATTTTGCCAAGCAATTTAGCATAAGTTAAAATAAACTAGCAAAGGTCTATTGCCCAATTAATTATTTGGATTGTATTTGGAGGAAGAACGAGTGAAAAAACAATTTGCTGTAATCGGCCTCGGACGTTTTGGGGGAAGTATTTGTAAAGCGTTGTCTGCTGAAGGGATGGACGTATTAGCCATTGATATGGATGAACATAAAGTAAACGAGCTTGCTCCCATTGTCACTCAGGCGGTAATTGCTGATGGAACAGATGAAAAAGCGTTGAAAAGTCTTGGGATACGTAATTTCGATCAAGTGGTGGTTGCAATAGGAGATGACATTCAAGCAAGCATTTTAACTACCTTAATATTGGATGATATGGGGGTCAAAAATATCATCGCTAAAGCACAAAATGATTACCACGCAAAAGTGCTTGCCAAGATCGGAGCTGATGAAATTGTGCATCCTGAACGAGACATAGGCGTCCGAATCGCACATAACGTCGTATCGGAGAACGTATTGGATTACTTGGAGCTTTCTGATGAATACAGCATCGTTGAGCTTGTAGCGGGACCCACCATCAATAATAAGAGCATTGTCGACCTGGATTTGCGAACACGGTACGGTTGTAACATTCTTGCAATCAAAAGGGGAGAGGAGATCAAAGTGTCTCCGTATCCTGAAGAAAAGATCCTTACACAGGACGTGTTGATTGTTATTGGGCTGACAAAGACATTAATCGTCTGGAAAACAGGTGGATTGATGAAGAAGGAAACGCTTAAGGAGACACGCCTCCGTAGAAACGGAGAGAGACAAAGGTAGAGAGAAGCCTGGTGTGATCAGTTCCTATACTATTTCTTTCTTCATTGAATCCTGATTCTGCTTTGAAAACGATGTGCCTATAATAAAAAGCTGCCTGCTGGCAGCTTTTTATTATACTTCCATAATTATTGGAAGGATCATTGGCTTTCTCTTTGTTTTTTCATAAAGGTACGGGGACAATAAGTCAATGATTTCATTTTTTATTTCAGACCACTGGGTCGTTTTCTTATTCATCACTTCTTGTAAATGTTTTGCGAGCATACTTTGAGCGTCATTAATCAAATCACTGGATTCACGCATGTAAACAAACCCGCGGGAAATTATATCTGGTCCAGCGGAAACCTTAAAGTTTTTCATATCAAGGCTGACAACCACAACAACTAATCCCTCTTCGGATAGGATACGTCGGTCGCGCAGGACAATATTTCCAATATCTCCGATCCCATGCCCATCTACGTAAACGGCTCCAGATGGTACTTTACCGACAACGGAAGCTTCATCTCTTGTTAAAGCTAAAACTTCTCCATTATCCATGACAAAAGAATTCTCTTTTTCGATGCCGCAGTCACTGGCAAGAACTGTGTGCATCTTCAGCATGCGGTATTCTCCATGAATAGGCATGAAAAATTTCGGTTTCATCAACCTGAGCATTAGCTTTTGTTCTTCCTGGCCGCCGTGGCCGGATGTATGAATGTCATTTAATGAACCATGGATGACATTTGCTCCTGCGCGGTAAAGCTGGTTAATGATCTTATTTACAGATAGCGTATTCCCTGGAATTGGAGAACTTGAGAAAACGACTGTATCTCCAGGAATCACTTGAATTTGGCGATGTGTACCAAAAGCAATTCTGGAAAGAGCAGCCATAGGTTCTCCTTGGCTTCCCGTACATATAATAGCCACTTGATTATCAGGAATTCGATTTAACTGTGAATGATCAATAAATGTTCCTTTTGGCGCCTGAATATATCCTAGTTCTTGGCCGATGGTCATCGCATTTTCCATGCTGCGCCCAAAAATTGCAATCTTTCTTCCGTGCTTAACCGCTGCATTTACAGCTTGCTGAAGACGATAAATATTAGAAGCAAAAGTTGCAAAAATAATTCGGCCATCTACTTGGGTAAAAATATTTTCGATGCTTTTGCCGACTTTTTTTCAGACATCGTAAATCCTGGAATTTCGGCATTTGTGCTGTCAGAAAGAAGACAAAGCACACCTTCTTCACCAATTTGAGCCATTTTAGTTAAATTGGCGGGGGCACCTACTGGTGTGAAATCAAACTTGAAATCACCGGTATGAACAATATTTCCTTCAGGGGTGTGTACGACAATCCCCAAGGAATCTGGAATACTGTGTGTTGTACGGAAAAAAGAAACCTGTGTATGGGCAAATTTAATCACATGGTCTTCTTCAATAGGAATCATCTTGGCCCGGCGCAAAAGCCCATGCTCTTCAAGTTTTCCTTTGATCAGGCCCAATGCTAATTTTCCGCCATAAATAGGAACGTTGACCTCCCGCAAAAGGTAAGGAATTCCTCCAATATGATCCTCATGTCCGTGTGTAACGAAAAGACCTTTAATCTTTTCCTTGTTTCTAATAATATACGTATAGTCAGGTATGACGTAGTCGATACCTAGAAGCTCGTCTTCAGGAAACATAATTCCGGCATCAATAAGAATAATTTCATCTTTGTATTCAATGGCATACGTGTTTTTGCCGATTTCCCCAAGGCCTCCAAGGGCGAAAACGGCAACTTGATTCTCTTTAATTTGTTTCATTTCTCTAGATGTTCTCCACTTTGAAATCTTCTCTTTGTTTTTCGTATTCCAAGAAATCTCCTGAAACTTCCTGGACTAATTCAATATTGTAGTTTCTGTCTGCCAGTTTATGCCGTACTTCTCTTTCACTTTCTGCTTCAACGAAAAGTGAATGAGTATTTTCCCGGACAGGAGCTTCTTCAATATTCTCCTGATAAAATACTTTAAAAATCATCTTCGACCTCTCCTTGTTCTGTTAAATAATGCTTATCCTATTATAAAACATTGGACTGTGTTTTTCATGCTTTTGGTATGCATGAAAGGTAAAGCCTTTCATTCCGTACATGCCAGTCTAGAAATTGTAAGGTATTTTTCATTATTTTTCAATAGAGAAAGAGGCCGAATGTTAAATTCAGGCATTCAATAAGCGTTGTTTTGGTAAAAGATTCCGGCATCCCTTCAGTAATCTTTTTCTCCATTTCCGCATCATTGACTATCCCTCCTTGTAATTGGTTTGCCCTTATTATGTGCGGCCTGCCGGAATTCTTGCCCTGAAAAACTTGGAAGAAAAGAAGCTGTCTTTTTCTTTTCATTCTTATCTGTTTGCTTCATAATGGTAGGAAATCAGGCAACAGTGGAAATTTTCCTTATAGAAGCAGATACTTTACATAGAAGTAAGCTGTGGTAAGAGAAAAAAGGAGTGGAGAAATTGAAGAAGCCAGGCATTGTATTTTTTGATATTGACGGTACGCTTTACACAAAGGAAATGATTGTACCCCCTTCGACTAAGGAGGCAATTGCTGAGCTGAAAAATAAAGGAGTCTATGTGGCTATTGCTACAGGACGCGCCCCTTTCATGTTTGAAGAGCTTAGAGAAGAATTAGGTATCGAAACGTTTGTCAGCTTTAACGGTTCATACGTAGTGGCAGAAGGAGAAGTTATTGAAAAGAAGCCTTTGAATTTTAACTATCTAACCCGTCTGAAGGAGCATGCAGAATCGCAGAATCATCCCATGGTTTTTGTCGATCATGAAGATTTTCGTTCTACGGTAAGCAACCACCCTCATATTGTTGAAAGTGTAGGCGGGCTCAAATTACCGTATCCTTCTGAGGATCCAGACTATTTTAAGGAAAGAGAAATTTATCAGGCATTGCTTTTTTGCAGCGGACACGAGGAACATGTATATTTACACTCCCATCCGAAGTTTGATTTTGTTCGCTGGCATAATCTTGCTGTGGATGTGCTTCCTCAGGGAGGGTCGAAGGCAGAAGGTATCAAAACAGTTGCTCGTCATCTCGGATTTACCATTGATGAAGCTGCTGCCTTTGGAGATGCGTTAAATGACATTCAAATGCTGGAAATGGTTGGTGCTGGAGTGGCGATGGGAAATGCATTAGACAAGACAAAAGCTGCAGCTGATTTTGTAACGGCGTCCGTTGATGAAGGGGGCATACGGGCAGGCCTGGAGACACTCGGTCTCCTTGAAGGTAATAAAGTATAATGAAAAAAGGCTCCGTTTCCGGAGCCTTTTGCAAGGAAATAATTTACAGGTCGGGCAGTGACCTTTTCATTTTGTCATCATAATCTTCGATTCGGTCATAAAACATTATGCCGTCTAGATGATCAATTTCATGCTGGAACACGATAGCAGCAAGACCGCGGAGTCGAAGCTGAACCTCTTCTCCGTCTTCTGTGGCAGCCTTAACAGTAATCCGGGAATACCTGGGTACAAGCCCAGGTACATCTCTGTCAACGGATAAACATCCTTCACCGTTATCAAGGTGCGTTGTTTCAACTGAATGACTTACGATACGTGGGTTAAATAGTCCATAGCTGTATTCCCTTTCCTTTTCATCTATAAGATGAACAGCAAAGAATCGTTTGCTGATTCCAAGTTGAGGGGCTGCGATACCTACACCGGAGCGAAGGCCGTATTTTTCAGCGATCTCTGGATCCTGGCTGTTTTTTAAGAATTCAAGCATTTTTTGCACTGTTGCTTTATCTTCTTCCGAGGGAGGAAGAGCAACTTCTTTCGCTACCTGTCGCAGTACTGGATCTCCTTCTCTAACAATATCATTCATTGTAATCATTGAATTCACTCCTTTCTTACTCGTGGTAGTTCATATTAATTCATATAACAATCCCGGTAAATTCAATACTAAGGTCCAAAATATATTATAAGCAAAAAACTGCAGTATGTAAAAGTAAAAGCCCCTGCCGGAATTGGCACGGAGCCTTTACTACACCAATTATTTGCTTGGTGTGTGATGATGGAAACGAGAAGCTCCAACAATGATTAACAAAATGAAAAGAACTACAATCAAAGCAAAGCCTCTTCCTGGTCCGTGTCCTACACCAGCTACTTGAGTAGGATATCCATATCCGCAAGGATCATAACATCCACCGTGACCCCACATTATTCATTCCTCCTTCAAAAATCCGCTCTCTTGAGCGTTTCTATATCACTGTATGTAAAAGAAACCATAACGGATGGTCATATGCCCAGTAATTATCAGCTTTTTATTCCAGGATTAATATGGAAGATTAATTGATTTAAGAGAAATATTGCTATATCATTGGGGAAGTGAATAACATTTTTTGGTTATTTGTGGTTTTGTGTAGAAATAAACCTTTTTATGATTGAATCTGGGGGACGAGACATATGAAAAAAATAATACTTAGCAGCATAGCTGCATCCAGCCTTTTAGTCATTTCAGCCTGTGGGGAAAGTAGTTCCGAAGCAATTTATAATCATTTGGAAGAAGCAGTGGAGCTTGAAGAGGGATTTCAGCAGCAACAGGAGCCATTGATGGAGGCTGAACAACAGGAATATGAAATTTATGAAGAAATTTTATCCCTGGGTCTGACTGAATTAGAGGAAATACAGGCTCTTTCAAATGAAGCCCTTGAGCTGGTAGATGAAAGAGAAGAGCGGTTGGAAATGGAAAGAGAAAGTATTGAAGCCAGCTATGAAGAGTACCAGCAAGCAGAAGAGGAAATGGAGAACCTTGAGGAAGAAGATGAAATTGCTGCTGCCGAGGATATTAGAGACACAATGAACGAGAGGTATGCCTCATATGAGGAGCTCTATACAAATTATTCGGAAGCCATTGAGTTAGATCGTGAACTTTACCATATGTTTCAGGATGAAGAACTTGAAATCGATGAACTTCAGGATCATATTGATACGATAAATGAAAGGTACCGCTCTGTGGTAGACAGTAAAGAGCGATTTAATGAATATACAGACAGATACAATGAAGCTAAATCTTCTTTTTATCAAGCAGCAGGGCTTAATGTAGAAGAAACAGAAGCCCCTGAAGCAGAAGGTCCAGATGAAGATGATGAAGAGGAAGACAATGGTGAAGAAGAGGAAGAACCAGAAGCAGAAGAACCTGGCGATGTGGTCGATAACGGGTAAAAGTTGAATTTCCCAAGGGGACATTGCGTCTTATAGATAAAGAAGGTACCGATTATCAGATTGATAATTGTTACCTTTTTTTGTTGTGTATAAAACGGAATAAATGTTTTTTAGGGAGTGACACATCTAACTAGGTAATGGCTCAACCACCTGTTGAACGGTATACCAACCTTAAAGGCGGGACTGTTTTCTAAAAGACATCCGATATGTTAGTTGTTTATCTTTTGATCTTTCTCATTTGGCCATTTTTTTATGTTATATAAAGTGTTACATTTTTCCTGAGCCTTATTAGAAGGGTTTGATGTAAAGCTGTTTAGTATAAACTTTAAAATGATATATAACAGTTTAGTGGATTTTCCCTATGTGCAAATTTTTAACAAAGCAGTGAAATAGTAATTACAAAAGGATTGACGAACCTTTTTCGATTAGTATAGACTAAGTGTTGGATAAAGGTTGTATTACTTTTTTAAGAAAAATCGTGATACAGAAAGAAATATGAAAAAAATGGGTGGACAGTGATTATAGAGGATTAGAAAAGGGAATAAGGATTTTTAGGCTTATTCTTAATGAGTTTGATCAATTATGGTTACCCTACGTTTAGGTGTTTTTATCCAGCTAGATAGTAAGAGGCGAGGGCACTCCTCTTCTCTTATATATAGTTTGTCACCCTTTACAATGGAAACAATGATTTCTTATTTAGAGGAAAGGAAGAGGTGAACATAGTGGCTACTAATACAATTGAGCAAGTCGAAGGTCACTTTGAAACATTTCAGATTTTAAATGAAGATGGAGAAGTAGTGAACAAAGACGCTATGCCTGATCTTTCAGATGAGGAGCTCCAGGAATTAATGAAGCGTATGGTCTATACAAGAATTTGGGACCAGCGTGCCATTTCTTTAAATCGTCAAGGTCGTCTTGGCTTTTATGCACCAGTAGCTGGGCAGGAGGCTTCTGCTTTAGGTTCGCAATTTGCACTGGATAAGGAGGACTGGATTCTTCCTGGTTACCGTGATATTCCACAGATTGTTTGGCACGGTCTACCTTTGTATCAGGCCTTCCTATGGTCCCGAGGACACTTTCATGGAGGTCAGTACCCTGAGGATCTAAATGTAATCATGCCGCAGATCATTATTGGTGCTCAAATCGTTCAAACAGCAGGGGTTGCCCTTGGTTTAAAACGAAAAGGAAAAGAAAACGTTGCAATTACTTACACGGGAGATGGCGGTGCTTCCCAAGGTGACTTCTACGAGGGCATGAACTTTGCCGGAGCTTATGATGCACCAGCTATCTTTATTGTCCAAAACAACCGATTTGCGATCTCTGTTCCGGTTGAAAAGCAGTCTGCTGCAAGCACGATTGCCCAAAAAGCAGTAGCGGCAGGAATTCATGGTGTACAAGTTGATGGCATGGATGTACTGGCGGTCTACGCAGCGACAAAAACAGCCCGCGAAAACGCGTTAAAAGGTGAGCCTACCCTTATTGAAACGCTAACCTACCGTTATGGTCCCCATACGATGGCAGGGGATGACCCAACGCGCTATCGTACATCTGACCTTGATAACGAATGGGAAAAGAAGGATCCTCTTATTCGCTTCCGGAAGTATCTTGAAAGCAAAGATCTATGGACTGAGGAAAGAGAAAATGAAATTGTAGAACAAGCAAAAGAAGACATTAAAGCTGCGATTAAACAAGCAGATGAAACACCAAAGCAGAAGGTCACTGACCTTATCGGATTTATGTTCGAAACATTGCCAGCTAACCTTCAAGAGCAATTAGAAGAATATAGAGCGAAGGAGTCGAAGTAAGCTATGGCGCAAATGACCATGATTCAAGCAATTACAGATGCCATGCGTACTGAGCTGAACAACGACGAGAACGTGCTCGTTTTCGGTGAAGACGTAGGACAAAATGGCGGAGTATTCCGTGCAACAGAAGGGCTTCAAAAAGAATTTGGCGAAGAGCGTGTGTTTGATACACCCCTTGCCGAATCAGGTATCGGTGGACTTGCCATCGGACTTGGTGTGACAGGATTCCGTCCTGTTATGGAAATTCAGTTCTTTGGATTTGTATTTGAGGTAATGGACTCCATTGCAGGTCAAATGACACGTATGCGTTACCGTTCCGGCGGGCACTACCACTCTCCAATCACTGTTCGTTCTCCTTTTGGAGGAGGGGTTAAGACACCTGAAATGCATGCGGACAGCCTGGAAGGCCTTATGGCTCAGACTCCAGGATTGAAAGTGGTTATTCCATCTACACCGTACGATGCGAAAGGCCTTTTAATTTCTTCTATTAGAGATAACGACCCAGTTGTTTATCTTGAGCACATGAAGCTCTACCGTTCGTTCCGTGAAGAAGTACCTGAGGAAGAGTACACCATTGAGCTTGGAAAAGCAGATGTAAAGCGTGAAGGAAAAGACATCACGGTAGTTACTTATGGAGCAATGGTCCATACATGCTTGAAAGCTGCCGAAGAGCTTGCAGAGGAAGGGATTGAACTGGAGGTTGTAGATCTTCGGACAGTCAGCCCAATCGACTTGGATACAATCCTTGCGTCTGTAGAAAAAACAAACCGCGTGATTGTCGTTCAAGAAGCGCAAAAACAAGCTGGTATCGCAGCACAGGTAGTGGCTGACATTACTGAGCGTGCCATCTTGCATCTTGAGGCTCCTGTTATGCGAGTAACGGCTCCTGATACTACGTACCCGTTTGCAGTAGCTGAAGATATCTGGCTTCCGCATTACAATGATGTAGTGGAAAAAGCAAAAGAAGTAATGAACTTTTAATTGAAGCTCATAGATTCCTGACTGGAAAAGGAGTCAGGGTAATCCTGATTACCTTTTTCAGTCTCTTTTTTACCAATGCATGCACCCAGCTTGTTTAGGGAAAGTAAAGAAAAATAGAGACTTCTCCTGTCCGTAAAAGGTGAAAGTACAAGGGATTTTTCTATCATTTTTAGTTAGTTAAAAAGGAGGCACTATCTGTGGCATTTGAATTTAAACTACCGGATATCGGTGAAGGTATTCATGAAGGTGAAATTGTTAAGTGGTTTGTAAAAGAAGGCGATACAATTAAGGAAGACGACGTTCTTTGTGAAGTGCAGAATGACAAAGCCGTTGTAGAGATTCCTTCTCCTGTTGATGGCACCGTTAAAGAAGTAAAAGTGGACGAAGGGGTTACCACAACTGTGGGGACGACAGTATTAATTATTGATGACGGAAGTGAAGATGCTCCTTCCGGGGACGACAGCAGCGAAAAAGAAGCTGAAACAGAAGCACCAAAGGAAGAAAAGAAAGAAGAAGCTTCTGAAGCGTCTGCTCCAGCAGCTGAAACAGATACGGATGTTGATGACGACCGTCGTGTCATCGCTATGCCATCTGTACGAAAATTTGCCAGAGACAAAGGTGTCGATATCCGTAAAGTCAGCGGCAGCGGAAAAAATGGCCGGGTGCTGAAAGAAGACGTTGAGTCCTTCCTTGATGGCGGACAGGAAACAGCCGGCACTGATGAAAAAGTTGCAGCCAGCGAACAAGAACAGCAAGAACAAAAGCAAGAGAAACCTGCTGCTGCATCCGCACAAGCTACAGAGCAGCTTGAAGAGCGCGTACACTAAAAGGGATCCGCAAAGCGATCGCAAATGCTATGGTTAATTCCAAGCAGACAGCTCCTCATGTTACGCACATGGATGAAGTAGACGTAACAAATCTCGTTGCAAACCGTAAGAAGTTCAAGCCTGTTGCTGCCGAAAAAGATATTAAGCTTACGTATCTGCCGTATGTAGTGAAAGCTTTAACTTCTGCCGTGCGTGAATTCCCGGCACTAAATGCTTCTATTGATGATGAGAACCAGGAAATCGTTTATAAAAACTACTTTAATATTGGTATCGCAGCTGATACAAAACAAGGGCTGGTCGTTCCAGTAGTCAAAGACGCAGACCGCAAATCCATCTTTATGCTTGCTAAAGAAATCAATGAGCTTGCATTGAAGGCCCGTGACGGAAAACTTTCAGCTGAAGAAATGAAAGGCGGCACTGTAACCATTTCAAACGTGGGTTCTGCTCAGGGACAATGGTTTACTCCAGTTATCAACCATCCAGAAGTAGCAATCCTTGGAATTGGACGCATTGAAGAAAAAGCAGTAGTTCGTGATGGAGAAGTTGTCATCGCACCTGTACTTGCTTTATCATTAAGTTATGACCACCGTCTCATCGATGGCGTCACAGCGCAAAACGCATTAAACCACGTGAAGCGCTTACTTAATGATCCTGAACTAATCGTAATGGAGGGGTAAAACATGGTTGTAGGTGATTTCGCAGAAGAAGTAGACACGCTGATAATAGGTTCCGGACCAGGAGGCTATGTAGCAGCAATCCGAGCAGCTCAGCTTGGACAAAAGGTAACAGTAGTTGAAAAGGGAAGCACAGGCGGTGTGTGCTTAAACGTTGGATGTATTCCATCAAAAGCACTAATCGAAGCCGGCCACCGCTACCATAATGCAAAAGGCAGCGATGACATGGGTATCACTGCTGAAAATGTAAGCTTAGACTTTTCCAAAGTACAAGAATGGAAAAGCGGGATTGTTAATAAGCTTACAGGCGGAGTGGAAGGCCTTTTAAAAGGGAACAAAGTTAACCTTGTAAAAGGAGAGGCATATTTCTCTGATAGTGACCAAGTAAAAGTTTCTTCAGAGGATGGCTATGGCTCACAGACCTATAAGTTTAAGAATTGTATTATTGCTACGGGTTCCCGCCCAATTGAAATTCCTAATTTTAAATTCAGCGACCGTATTATTAACTCCACAGGCGCTATTAATTTAAATGAAGTTCCTGATAAGCTGGTCGTTATCGGCGGAGGCTATATCGGAATTGAGCTTGCTGGTGCTTATGCTAATCTAGGAAGCGAAGTAACGGTTCTTGAAGGTGAAAAGCGCATCTTAGGCGGGTTTGAAAAGCAAATGGCACAGCTTGTACAGCGTAACCTTAAGAAAAAAGGCGTTACGTTTGAAACACAAGCTTTTGCTAAGTCTGCCGAGGAAACAAAAGATGGCGTGAAAGTAACAGCTGAAGTAAAAGGTGAGGAAAAGACGTTTGATGCAGACTATGTTCTTGTAGCGGTAGGACGCCGTCCAAATTCTGATGAGCTTGGATTAGAGCAAATCGGAGTCGAGCTGGACGAAAAAGGCTTGATTAAAGTAGATAAGCAGTGCCGTACCAGCTCTTCTAACATCTATGCAATCGGTGACGTTATTGCCGGTCCTCCACTTGCTCATAAAGCATCTTACGAAGGGAAAATCGCTGCTGAAGCCATTTCAGGTGAAGCATCTGAAATCGATTATCTTGGAATTCCGATGGTTGTGTTCGCAGAGCCAGAGCTTGCAAGTGTTGGTTATACAGAAGCGGAGGCAAAAGAAGCTGGTTACGATGCAGTAGCTTCTAAATTCCCATTCCAGGCAAATGGTCGTGCCCTCTCACTTAATGAAACAGATGGTTTCTTAAAGCTGGTTACTCGTAAGGAAGACGGGCTGGTCATTGGAGCACAAATTGCAGGTCAAAATGCATCCGATATGATTGCTGAAGCTGGCCTTGCCATTGAAGCAGGTATGACAGCTGAAGACCTGGCTATGACCATTCATGCTCACCCGACTCTTGGTGAGATTACTATGGAAACAGCTGAAGTAGCTCTTGGAACACCAATTCACATTAAGTAATAGTACGCAAAGACTGGGACAAAACCCAGCTAATAAGAAGGGCCCTCACCATCCGGTGAGAGCCTTTTTTGTTTCCAGTTTTAATAGTTGCCTGTTAAAAATAAACTTGCTTGCACCTAAACGCACAAGTACGACATCGGTTCAGCTTCAGACAATATTTGGAACCTAGTTTACTTAGGTGAGTATCCAGCTTATTCTAGAATCTTTCATTAGAAGGTAAAATGACTTCCTGAAGGAAGGCTTCAATCTTTTCATAGTTTTGAAATCCAGAAAGGCTTCCTTTTACTTCTTCACCTTTTATTATTAACAGAGTAGGGAACTCTTGAATATCAAAAGAGTTAACTAGCTTTTCTTCAGAGGAATTTATAATAATGACTTTCTGGTCATCAAAGTTATTTTGTAAGGTAAGTAAGGCATCGTAGTAGGGAGATTCTTTTTCAAGGTTGTTCTCGTCGGAAAAGAAAAGTGTGATTTTCTCATTTTTATTTAATGAATAGGGGGGAGAGGTTTCGGCTTCAGAAAAAGACACGCATGCGGATAATCCTAACAATATAACAATAATGAAAAAACGGCATAAGACCCTCAATCTCTCCACCCCCATTAGTAACATGCTGTATTTCTACTATTGTATTACCAGAAGCTGGTGGATTAAAACGTTAAACCATAACTTGTAACCAAAAAGAAATATTAAGGTGTCTCATGTTACATGTTACGAGGCTTTTCTCACCTATAGGATTAGAATGTCAAAGGAGGCTGGGACAGAACTCAGCTAAATAGAAGGGCCTTCACCGTCGGTGAGGGCTTTTTACTATAGGGGATATTTTAAACAGTTGATTGTTCAAAAATACACTCGCTTGCACCTAAAGGCACAAGTGCGACAGCCGTTCAGCTTCATTTCATTCGCTTTCACGGTGTCTTCTATGCCGCGGGCAAGGCTTCAGCTAGCCGTGGAAAATCGCCCCGGCGGATCTTCAGCTCTTGCTTTTCCCGCAGGCGTCTCGTGATGTGTGAACAATCAACGTAAGTAATTGGATCTTTGACCAGGATTGTTCTACAAGAACAGGTAAGGTTTGAAGGTAATTTTAAGGTTTAGATTGTTTTGAATGTCCACTTTGTTCTCAGTGTACGAAAGCCAAGGAAGGAAATAACCTCAAGGTTCATTATAATGAGAAGTGGGAAAATCAAAAAGTCTATATTCAAGAAATGCTTTCAGAGGAAGAAACCGGTGAGATCTAAGGAAAGCGTAAGTTCGATGTTGAGGCAACCTTCGGATTTCTGAAGGCTAATTTGCGTTTCGCCCAAATGTTGGTGAGAGAAAAAAACAGGTGAAAAACGAAATAGGATTTGCATTAATGGCGGTGAACTTGAGAAAGTATACTGCCCGTAAGCCCCATCATCCCATTTCTGATCAACAAAAAGGTGCCAGTTATCGAAAATCGATAACTGGCACCTTTTATTAATTTCAGAGACTGTTTTGTCCCAGCCTCTTTTCTTATTTATCTTTGTCTCTTTCTCTTTCTCTTTCTCTTTTATAAGCGTTTCGTTCTTTTTTAAATTCTTCTCTTTCTTTTCTCATTTCTACTCTTTCTTTTTTCATTTCCTCAATATCACGGAGCAGGCGTTCTTTTTCTTCCCTGAACTTTTTGCGCTCTTCTTTAAGCCTTGGCGTCCGATCTCCTTCAGCTGCTTGTTGTTGAAGGGCGGCTTTTTCAGCTTTCAAAGCTTTCAGCATCGATATAACCATAAAGATCATAATGATGGTGAAGGGCAGGGCCGCGATAATTAGTGCAGTCTCCAGGCCTGCCAATCCGCCTGATAAAAGCAGCACTGCAGCAGCAGAGGATTGAATAATACCCCATACAGCTTTAACAGATATAGGCGGATTCATGCTGCCGTTTGTTGTCTGCATGCCGAGCACAAATGTCGCAGAGTCTGCAGATGTGATAAAGAACGACATAATCAGCAGCACAGCAAGTACAGACATAGCCGTCCTAACGGGAATTGCTCCAATACAGAGAACAAGGCGACTTCCATTCCTTGCTCGCCCATAATGTCATAAACAAGTCCATTTTGGTTAATGTCCAGATCAATAGCCGTTCCTCCAAAAACAGAGAACCATAAGCCGCCAAATAACGTAGGAACTGCAAGTACCCCTACAACAAACTCACGGATGGTCCTTCCTCTGGAGACACGGGCAATAAATGTACCTACAAAAGGTGACCATGCAATCCACCATGCCCAATAGAAAACTGTCCAATCTTCTACCCAGGCCGAATCACCAGTGAATGTGTTTAAGCTAAAGCTCATACTTGGCAAGTTTTGAATGTAGCTTCCAAGCGTTTGTGTAAATACATTCATGATAAATACAGTCGGCCCTACAATGAGGAGGAAGAGCATTAAACCTATCGCAAGAATAATATTCGTCTTACTTAGGATTCGAATCCCTTTGTTGATGCCTGTCATGGAAGAAGCCATGTAAAGCACTGTAACACCTAAGATCACCATTAATTGAGTAAACGTGTCATTAACAATAGGCTCGAATAAGTGGGCAAGCCCAGCTGTCATTTGAGCTGCACCAAACCCAAGGGAAGTAGCAACACCAAAGATCGTGGCAAATACCACAATAACATTGATTGTTGTACCGATACCGCCGTTAATGCGATCTCCTAATAAAGGTTTAAACGCTGCGCTCAATACCCCAGGAGCATCGTGACGGAACTTAAAGTATGCAAGGGCTAATGCTACGACAGTATAAATTGCCCACGGGTGAAGCCCCCAGTGGAAAAATGAATAGCGTAATGCGGCAGCGGCTGCTTCATTTGATTCCGGCTCTTGAGTTGGGGGTCCATAAAAGTGGTAAAGAGGCTCTGCCACTCCCCAGAATACAAGTCCGATTCCCATACCCGCTGTAAATAAAAAAGAAAACCAAGTTAAGTAATTGTACTCTGGTTCCTCATCAGGCTTACCTAGTTTAATTTTGCCGTAAGGACTGACGATAAGAAACAGGGCAAAAAGCAAAAAGCCTGAGGCCGCCAGTAAGTAAAACCAGCCTAACTGTGTAGAAATAAATCCTTGGATTTCCCCAGTGATCATTTCTACGTTATCTGGTGCAATGACTCCCCAAAGGATAAATGCGAGAGCAATCACCAGGGAAATAAGAAACACGGGTGTCAGCTTCTTCATAAAAAAGAAAAACCACCTTTCAAGTCAAATTTAGAGGGATACATCTAGTGTTAAAAATGGAAATAATTTCTATTACTCAAGACCTAGAAAGCATCCTTTTTTCCATGGAACATGATAAGTGAAATTGAATTGGAAATCTTTAAAAAAACCTTACCGCACATAAGCGCCGGTACACATTATAACATGAACAAAACTGTATGCAACAGTAATATGGCTCCTACTTTTTGACTATCTGAGCCATACCCTTCCATTGCTGGAAATAAACATTTCCTTTAGTCTTTGTTATATTAATGAATTTCATGTCATAAAAAGAAGGTTTCTCTTTCCACAATTTCCACAAATTTTGGTAAACTTAGGACATAACATAAATCGGATCTGGAGGGGAATTATTTGAAAAAATACATAGGAATATTTGCTTTAGCGTTAACAGTTACGGCATGTACGGAGACTGAAACCGATGTGGAGGAAGTTGAGGAAGAAATGCCGGAAGAAAACAATATCGAGGAAACGGATGATGAGACGGCTGATATTGAGGAGACGGAAGAAGGCGGGGGCGTGGATGAAGATCCGGGAAGTGAGGCTCTGAACGAAGAAGAGGATCAGGGGGATGCAGAGGCTGCTGAGCATGAAGGAAGCTATACAGTAAACCAAAATGACTGGTCTCTTGAACCTGTGAATGATGCCGATGAACAAGTCGTACTACTAACAATAGACGATGCTCCTGATAATCATGGGGTGGAAATGGCTGAGATCCTTTATGAACTTGATGCTCCTGCTATCTTTTTTGTAAATGGCCACTTTCTTCAAAGCGGAGAAGGAGAGGAGCAGTTGGAAGCTATCTACGATATGGCTTTGCCATTGGCAATCATACAATGAATCATCAAAAGCTTGACGATGTGAGTGAAGAAGAACAGACAGAGGAAATCGTGGAATTAAACGATCTCATTGAAGATATCATTGGAGAACGGCCAGAGTACTTCCGTGCTCCTCATGGTGTGAATACAGACCATGCCAGAGAAGTTGTGGAAGAAGAGAACATGATTCTAATGAACTGGACGTATGGTTATGATTGGGAAGCTGATTATACAGAACCAGAACCTTTAGCAGAAATAATGGTAGAAACCGAACTGTTAAGAGACGGTGCAAACTTGTTGATGCATGACAGAGAGTGGACTATGGAAGCGTTAGAGGATATTGTTCTTGGCCTTGAAGAAAAAGGCTATGGTTTTGTCCATCCTGACCAAATTGAAGAGTAATGAAAATAAAATGTGCGTGACAATGCAGAAGTGATTACAGCAAAAATGGATAACGCGCCGGTAGTTTTATTCCTTCCGTGCGGAATGAAACATATAAAGGAAAAAGGATTGCCTTCTAAAAAATGAAGTAATGAGGCAGTTCTTTTTTTTTGCGAAAAGGTATATAGCTGATAGAAAAATATATCAAAGAACGTCGAATAAAAAGAACTTTTTTATAGTATTGACGAAAGTGAAAATTTCCCTCCTCAAGGGTTTTCTTTTGTGCTATTCTATCGGTAGAAATCAAGGAGAAGCATAGATATAAGCTAACGTAAGCGGGGGAGGGGAATGATGAACAAGCCTGAAATATTAGATGAGTTAAGGATGGAAATCGGTCTTTCCTTTGATTATGCTGAATCCCTGGATGATTTTTTCAGCCGTATTGTCTACAACTTTGACAGCTTGCCGGAGGATTTCTGCTGTGCAATATATGAGAATCATTGGAATGAGTTTGTGAAGAATTGCAGCGGTAAAGCGTGGCATATGCCAGCTTCTGTGCCTTTTGGCCACAAACCATTAAGCCTTTGTGCTATCAGGGGATCCATTACCGTTTATTATGAGATAGATAAGCATTACTTATTATCACCCTTTTATAAAGGCTGCCAGCTTCTTGGTATCTTTATCGTTGGAGTTCCCCACGGAAAATACAGGATAGAAGAAGAAGACTTACTGTTCATGGAAGAAGTCAGCAGATTTTATCATCCAGGGTACCTCGTTTTCAAGGACGAAACGCTTCCTGAGCGCTACAAAAACAGAGCAGGTCTGCTCTGTTTTATTTTATTTATGAAGAAAATAAACAAAAGGTGGTATATAAAGTGACAAACTTGTAGTTGCTGTTCCTGTCTCCTTTTATAATGAAGAAAAATTATACATTCAAAGGAGGGGCTTACATGAATTTTCCAAACTATTTGTATGAGGAACAAGAACAAGCTAATGTCACTTATGTGGGGCTGGCCACCTCAGAAGGACGTTATGACTTTGGAGTTATCTACACAAATATGTTTTTTGGAAAGCCTCTCGTCGTTTGTATGCAAACGGGGCGTTCCGCATTGCTCGGTGATGAAGATCTTTTGAGCTCAGGCAATATACAGCTCGCTTTTCAACTATCAAGCAGGAAGGCAGGAGAAGAAGTGGCTGCGTATTTAAAGGAATCTCTGCCATCCACTAGACTTCAGCCCAAGTAATTCAGACATGGCAGCCAAAGAGGTCATCTTACGGTCGTATGAGGAGTGAAAAGAGCTGAGGGGCTTTTCTAATAACATGATAACGAGTCTAGTGGTAATTATATAAGTAAACCGGTGCGTATGTAAGTGACCTAAAGATATCAAGAATTTAATACCAGAAAAGAGGGACTTCCAAAAGGAGTCCCTCTTTTTTAAACCTATTGCTAATAATAAATTTATTAATTAGGTATTTTACTATAAATGTGTTATACAATTTATTGTTGACATTTTTAATGTGACATAATAATATAATAGTAACAAAACATTAAACGCTTTCAAAAAGGAGATGGGTTCAATGGGAATCATCGTTTGCCAAACTTGTAATCGTACAATTGAGCACTTTGATGGAGAAAAGGTGGCCACTCTCTACGCGGTGAGCAGTGACTGTGAGAAATGTGAAACAAAGAAAGTCACAAAAAAATAACACATATATAAAAAGAAGGCTTTTACATAGCCTTCTTTTTTTATTTATATGATTGGTTTGTGCTCTTTAATAACTTTAATTTTTTGCAGGCTTGGATCCTCGGGTCCTTGGACAGGGAGGCCTGCTTTCATGTTTTTTTCAATGTAGATTAGGTTTTCTTCTGTAATAATTTCGCCGGGCAGAAGAATTGGAATCCCAGGCGGATAAACCATAATAAACTCAGCAATAATTCTTCCTGCGGTTTCATAAAAAGGGATCAATTCTGTATCTGTGTAAAAAGCATCCCTAGGAAGCATGGACAGCGTTGGGATATCAGGGAGAGAAAGAGAAGTTACTTCTGTTTCTTTATGGACTGCTTCCTTTTCAAGGGACATACGCTGTATTGCTTTAACGAGCAAAGATGTCTCTTTCTCGCTGTCACCAAAAGACACAATACATAAAATGTTATACAGATCCGAAAGTTCAACCTCGATATTATAATGAGTACGCAGCCATAATTCTGCTTCGTATCCGGTTATTCCTAGATCATAAACAGAGATTAACAGCTTTGTTGGATCAAATGAATGGACAGCTTTGCTATTGTTATTGGAAAAATCAGTACAGGAAATCCCTTTAATCTCATTTAACGAGCTGCGAGTTTGATTCGCCAGTCTCATCGTCTTTTCAAGCAGATCTCTTCCTTGAGTGGCTAAATGCTTTCTTGCTGCATCAAGAGAAGCAAGGAGAAGATAAGATGTTGAGGTAGTTGTCAGCATGCTCATAATGGATTGCACTCTTTGAGGAGAGACAAGGCCTTTTCTCACGTTAAGGACGGAGCTTTGGGTCATGGAACCTCCCAGTTTATGCACACTCGTTGCCGCCATATCAGCTCCTGCCTGCATGGCGGATAAAGGGAGGGATTCATGGAAGTGGATATGAACACCGTGAGCTTCATCTACGAGAACAGGAACGTCGTAGGAATGGGCAATCTCAACAATAGATGCCAAATCTGCTGCTACCCCAAAATAAGTGGGATTAATGACTAAGAGCTTTCGCATCGGGATGATGGCTCAGAGCCTTTTCCACTGCCTCGGTTGTAATTCCATGAGAAATACCTAGCTGATCGTCAAGCTCTGGATGGATAAAAATTGGCACGGCTCCGGAAAAAATGATTGCAGACATAATTGATTTATGAACATTTCGAGGAATGATGATTTTATCGCCTGGAGTACACACGGACAAGATCATAGTCATAATGGCGCCGCTTGTCCCTTGTATAGAAAAAAAGTGTAATCGGCACCAAAGGCTTCAGCGGCAAGCTGCTGTGCATCATCAATGATCCATGGGATGGTGCAGGTCATCAAGCGGCTCAATATTAATTAAATCTAAAGATAAAGCATTTTTCCCTATATAAGAACTGAACTCTTCGTCCATTCCTTTCCCTTTTTTGTGACCCGGGATGTGAAATTGAACGGGTTCTTTTTCGGCATGGTCTTTCAGTGCAGTAAATAAAGGTGTTTTCCATTGCGAACTCATCGTTAACCCCCTGAAAATAGTAAAAACATGACTTAAAACAATGAGATTATATCAAAAAACGTCAGGTATTGAAAATTAAAAAAGGATATAAGAAGGTATGAATCGAAAAAAGACATATTGTATGCTCTAGACTCAACAAAAACAACGGAACTTGAGGGAGAAAGGAGTAAGATAAAATGGAATGGAAAACGAGAGTGTCTGAACTTCTTAATATTAAGTATCCTATTGTACAAGGAGGACTGGCTTACTTAGCTTATTCTGATCTAGCGGCAGCAGTGTCAAATGCGGGAGGACTGGGACAAATTACGGCAATGTCTCTTTCATCTCCCAAGGAACTTCGAGAGGAGATCAAGAAAGTACGAGAAAAAACGGACGGTTCTTTTGGTGTCAACTTTGCCATTGGCCAGCATGGCCGCCCATTTGAACATATGCTTGAAGCCGCCGTTGAGGAGGGAGTAGAGACTATTACAATGACAGGGGGAAACCCGGCTCCTATTTTTTCTTTCCTGGAAGGTGTGAAGGTAAACAAACTGGTGCTTGTGGCAGCCAGAAGACAGGCGGAAAAAGCAGAAGAACTTGGTGCAGATGCCGTTATGGTTGTAGGGCAGGAAGGAGGGGGCCACTTAGGAAAGCACGATACAGGAACGATGGTACTTATTCCTCAACTCGTTGACAGTGTGTCCATTCCAGTTATTGCTTCAGGTGGCATTGGCGATGGCAGGGGATTAATGGCCTCTTTAGCGCTTGGAGCGGAAGGCATTGAAATGGGGACCAGGTTTATAGCTACGAAAGAATGTGTTCATGCCCACCCAGCCTATAAACAAGCCTTGATGACCGGAACGGAAAGTGATACCGTGGTGATTAAGCGCTCAATAGGTGCGCCAGCCCGGGCATTAAAAAGCGTATGGACGGATAAAATACTAGAAACCGAAAAGGTATCGCCTTCCTATGAAGCCTTAAAAGATCTTATAAGCGGAGAAGCAAATAAGCATTTTATTTATGAGGGGAAGGAAAAAGAAGGCTTTGGCTGGGCAGGCCAGGTTATGGGAAGAATAAATGACTGTCCCAGTGTAAAGGAGCTCTTTGACCGCATCATAAATGAAGCATCCGATATAAGGCTGAAATGGGGGAAGGACTAAGGAGGTTTTTTGGATATGGAAACAAACATCCCCATGCCGGTCTCAATGGACTGGTCAAAGGAAGAGGTAGCTGATGTAGTTAATTTTTTTCATATTATTGAAAAAGCTCACTTCAATGCCGTTTACAGAGAAGATATTTTAGCGTTATACAATCGATTTAAAGAGATTGTGCCTTCTAAAAGTGAGGAAAAACAGCTTTTTCGTCAATTTGACCAGGAGGCAGGAGTTTCCTGCTGGAAAGCGGTTCAGACTGCGAGAAAGACTGAGCCAGGTACGAAAGTGAAAGTAAGATAAGAGAAAGGCAAGGGATCGTACTTCTCCCTTGCCTTAGGTTTGTCAGCTATTTGCATGTACTTCCTTAGCGGTTCTGTAAAGAGGCAGAACGGTTTCGAATGTCTCCTCGATCACTTGCGTGAGTTTTCCCCGTCCTGCACTCTTTCATCATCTCGATTTAAATGAATACCACACAAAAGCTCAGATTTTTTTACACTTTTCAGCCTGTCAATCATGGTTAGTCTGTCTTGGACGGAAAGATTTTTTTGAAGTTCCGCGTCTGGTTTTGTATGATCCATTGACCACACATAATGGTCTGGAATATTATGTAGTATCTCTTCCTTTTGAAACAACTGGTCTGCCAAAGCACCTTTAATTGGAGATTCATAAATTACAGCGAACCACACAAAAAGATGACTTTCAAATAACCCTATTTGAAAATGAGGAAGCTTTTTATAGCCTCTTTTATTATCAGCAAAAGCAACCCATGTGTCATCAGGAGGATTAACTTTTCTTCTGGCGTGCTTTGCCACATGGAAGAACATTTCGTCGCCAGTCATGGAAGAAATAGCCGGAGCAAAATATTCTCCTGCAGCTTCAAGTTTAGGGCGCACCGTGCTTTTGATTGCTTCCATTCTTTCATCCAGCCCGTCAATGGTAAAAACATCGAAGTCTTTTTTGTAAAGCCTTGAATAGTCATCATTCAAAACCTCCTTACAAGTATTCTATTCTTTTTTATAATAGCTTTTTAGCAGCAGCTAAAGCAAATAAATAGGGACAGGAGTCGAAATGAAGGAGCTGGAGTCCGCTTCTAAAAGGAAAGAGAGAAAATATTTATTGAGAGATTCGTTTGAATTTTTCGAAAAGTATGATACAATGATAACAATAAATATTTCAGAATATTTAGTTAAATGAATCAGTAATATAATTTTTTCAGTTTTCTAGAGATTATATTACGAAAAAAGGGGTGTGGATGACCATGGAACAAGTGATTCAAACATTCAAAAGAACTGATGCTGAAGAACGTATTCCTGTTCTGCGTCTAGAAATTGATTATGAACTCGCAACTTTACATGATGCCATGCTCGAAGAAGATCTTGACGCGATGAAAGAGTGCAAGAACCGGCTTGAGATTCTTCGCAAAGAACTAATCAGACTAGAAGTGTGAAAATAGAATTAAAAGATACAAAGCGGGCAGAGAGCCTGCTTTTTTTTGGTTTAAAGGTTTCTGACAGGACAAGTAAGCCTTTCTCTATTACGTTACATAAATTTATGGCATAATAAGGAACAATACATACTAGAAAGAGAATAGAGGGGAGACCATGAAATCTATGGAGTGGAATAAGGTAAAAATAGAAGCTGAAATGTGGATTAAAGAAAGCGGAGACATATTAAGGAGCTCTTTAAACAACCCTCTTGATGTACAGGCTAAATCCAACCCCAATGATTAGTCACACAGATGGACCATGAAATTGAACAGTTTTTGACTGATAAAATAAAAATCATTACCCTGCTCACCTTGTTCTTGGGGAAGAGGGAAGAGGTGATGAGCTAACGTCCACGGAAGGAATAATATGGATTATTGATCCGATTGACGGAACAACAAATTTTGTCCACCAAAAGTATAATTTTTCAATTTCCCTGGGGATTTTTGAAAATGGACAGGAACGTGTTGGCATTATTTATAATGTGATGGATGATGAATGCTTCACTGCTGTAAACGGTGAGGGAGCTTACCTGAATGATTCCCCTCTTCAATCGTTAACAAAAGGCAACATAAATGAATCGATTGTGGGCTTAAACGCAAGGTGGCTGTTAAAGGAAACGAGCGTTGAAGATGGATCCTTCACAGGTTGGTAAAAGATGTACGGGGAATTCGTTCGTACGGATCTGCGGCGATAGAACTCGCTTATGTGGCAGCCGGCAGGCTTGATGCCTATGTCAGTTTCCGTTTATCTCCTTGGGATTATGCAGGGGGAGCAGTCATATTAAAAGAAGTGGGAGCCCTGCTTACTTCCTTCGACGGAGAAGAGCTTCCTCTTTTAGGTATAAGTTCACTCATTGCTGCACGCCCTGGTATACATGAAGACCTGATTTCCTATGTGTCGGCACAATAATATAAAAAGTGGAGAGCCTCACGGCTACTCCACTTTTTTTGCAGCTTCTTCTTCCATAGAGTTATCGTCTTCCAAGCTGTTTCTGACCACACGAGCGTATTTAAAAGAAAAATAAAGACCGACAAAGGAAACAAGAGCAATAAGAAAACTTCTTTCTGCCACTGCTACTCCAAAACCCATAATGGCTATAGTAGCAAGAACAGCTAAGGATAAGAAAATCCATTTTGACTTTGTCATTTTTTCACCTGCTTTGAATTTTTTTATTCATTAATTCAAAGGTCTGGTAAAAAAGGTGCCCGGCCAATGGGGAGTAAAATATGTACCCGGGTTGCATAACAGTCAGACCATAGAAGAATGTTTATGTGTTTAGTGTAACGTGTTTTGAAAGAAAATAAAAGCGGTGTGAAGAAATAAGAGGTCATGCATGTACCGGGGAGAGGGAGGTCCTGTGCAGGCTTTTTGGGTGAATCTTATAAAAGGCCCGGCAGCAGATAAGGAAAAACATTCATCATTTGCTGAATACATTTCCACCGTGTGCTATAATGATACAGTTGAGGAATTTTGTACGAATGAGGAGCGATTAATAACTAATGGATGTACGAACAGATTTACGCAATATAGCGATTATTGCCCATGTAGACCATGGGAAAACTACACTTGTTGATGAATTGTTGAAACAGTCCGGCACGTTCAGAGAAAATGAGCAGGTAGACGAACGGGCCATGGACAACAATGATATAGAAAGAGAACGGGGTATTACAATTCTGGCAAAAAATACAGCAGTCCGGTACCAGGATACAAGAATCAATATTATGGATACACCTGGACACGCTGATTTTGGCGGGGAAGTAGAACGCATATTAAAAATGGTTGATGGCGTTCTCCTTGTTGTTGATGCTTATGAGGGCTGTATGCCTCAGACACGTTTTGTATTGAAAAAAGCTCTGGAGCAAAAGCTGACTCCCCTGGTAGTTCTAAACAAAATCGACAGAGATGCGGCTCGACCAGAAGAAGTAGTAGATGAAGTACTGGACTTATTTATTGAGCTTGGTGCGGATGAAGAGCAGCTTGATTTTCCAGTAGTATATGCCTCTGCGATAAACGGAACAGCGAGTGCTGATCCGGCAAAGCAGGATGATGATATGACGGTTTTGTTTGAGACCATTGTCGAAAACGTTCCTGCTCCAGAAGATAACAGCAGTGAGCCGTTTCAGTTCCAGGTCACGATGCTTGATTATAATGACTACCTTGGAAGAATCGGGGTAGGAAGAGTTTTTCGCGGAACAATCAAAACAGGAGATCAGGCAACACTTATTAAGCGTGACGGCAGCACGAAAAATTTCCGTGTCACCAAGCTGTTTGGCTTTATGGGTCTAAAGCGTATGGAAATTGATGAAGCTAAAGCTGGAGACTTAATTGCAATTGCAGGTGTGGAAGATATTAATGTTGGTGAAACAATTACACCTGTAGAGCACCAGGAACCATTAGAGCCGGTGAGAATTGACGAGCCGACCCTGCAAATGACCTTCCTTGTAAACAACAGCCCATTTGCCGGGCGTGAGGGTAGCTATGTAACAAGCCGAAAGCTTGAGGAGAGATTAAAAACTCAGCTTGAAACTGATGTCAGCCTTCGTGTGGAAAATACAGAATCACCTGAAGTCTGGAAAGTTTCCGGGAGAGGTGAGCTGCACTTATCCATCCTTATTGAAAATATGAGACGGGAAGGCTATGAGCTGCAAGTTTCAAAGCCTGAAGTAATTATCAAAGAAGTGGATGGAGTACTTTGTGAACCTGTAGAAAGAGCTCAAGTTGATGTTCCTGAAGATTATACCGGAGCAGTCATGGAGTCATTAGGTGAGCGTAAAGGTGAAATGATTGATATGGTCAACAAAGGTGATGGACAAGTACGCATGGACTTTATTATTCCATCTCGTGGATTGATTGGCTACACTACTGAGTTTATGGCACAGACAAAAGGATATGGAATACTAAATCATGCCTTCGATGGTTATCAGCCGGTTGCCCAGGGGCAAGTCGGAGGACGGCGCCAGGGCGTTCTTGTTTCTATGGAAACAGGAAAAGCTACTCCGTATGGCATGCTCCAAGTAGAAGACCGTGGAACTCTGTTTTTAGAGCCCGGAACAGAAATCTACGAAGGCATGATTGTAGGGGAGCATAACCGGGATAATGATTTAACGGTAAACATTACGAAATTAAAGCAGCAGACCAACATTCGCTCTGCTACTAAAGAAAGCACCGTTACAATGAAGCGCCCAAGAATTCTGACATTAGAAGAAGCTCTTGAATATTTAAATGAAGATGAGTATTGTGAGGTTACACCAGAATCCATCCGTCTTCGTAAAAAAATATTAGATAAAAGCATGAGAGAACGTGAAGAAAAAAGAAAAAAGCTTGCAAAAGAAAAATTCTTAACCTAAGAATGTTTGCAGCCGTATTGTGTCGCTGTGAGGTGAATGGAAGATGAATGAAGAGGTTAATGTGACCAGAGATGACCTCTCTTGGTTTGCCGGGTTATTACAAGTGCACGAAAATCCTGTGTTTGGTTTCTGGGCCTTATATGCAGCCGTAGTGATTACTTGTATCCTTGTGTTTAATTTGGGATTTGCACGCAAACTTCCTATCCTGAAAAATGTGATTGTTTATGCTGCTTTATTAGCAGGTGCCTTACCTTTAACGATCTTTGCAATTGGTATGCCGATTGTAGAATCACTCTTAATTGCAGCAGCTGTTTTGGGAACATATAAGATCAGGCTTCGAGCCACAAGAAAGAACAAGAAACTGAAGGATAAGACTAGAGAAACTGTCTTCTTGTAACGTATACGTTGCAGAAGACAGTTTTTTGTTTTTCTGCAGCCAGCTTCCACCGGCCAGAACAAAATGATGGGGGAGTAAATGCAATAAATTTAGCGATGGCGTACGTTTTCTGGTGGGCGGACCCTTGACTGAGTATCTTTTTGTGCTTTTGAAGCATTTTCAATGAAGTCTTTTTTAATTTAAGAAGAAAACAGGTTTGTCAACTCATAAGATGGGAATGGAATTTTAGTGTCAACTTATCGACCAGAAAAAAAGGTAAAACAAGGCATAATGATGTAAGGAATAGTTTAGCAGAAAAAAGGGTAATTAATAAGTACGTTGGTTAAAGAGTGCGAGGTGTTTTCCGATGCATAATCAAATAAAGCCCATGCTTGCGGAAATTAAGACGTTTTCCGAGCTCAAAGAAAATGGATTCAGCTGTTTAACCCATTTTGATAAAGAGGACAATAAAGCTCACGAAGGATCTTGCTGCTGGATATGGACTAACGGTTCACTGCGCATTATTGTTGAAGATAAAAAGGATGGCAGATGTGAAATTGTCGGAGAGTTTACCGAAAATACCTTACAGAGAATGATTAAGTCACAGTGGGTGGAAGCAGATAGACACAGAAAAACAGATGAGAAGGAAATTACCGAAGAAAACAAGGGTTGTGAAAAAAAGAAGTAACCTTTTTCCTGGGAGGCTCTTATAATCTTAGTGTCGAAGTAGAGGTTACCCCTTTTGATGATGAAAAGGTGGCAATAGATTTAGCAAAAGTAATGCTCGCTTCAGATCTCGGTATTTCTATAGATCTTATTTGTGAAGCTTTAAATATTAGCTCTTATGATCAAAAATGGGTGAAGGTCAAAACGATAGCGTAAGCACGGCCGACAGAAAGCAAAAAAGGGACGGCGTAACAGCCGCCCTTTTCATTATGCAGTAAAGGTGTGTGGAGTATGGCGGCAGATGTAGAGTTTAAGTTTGTGAAGGTGAACGGAATTACTCTCCATGTAGCTTTGGCGGGTCCGGCAGATGGCCCTCTCGTTATCCTTCTCCATGGTTTTCCGGAATTTTGGTATGGGTGGAGAAATCAGATTGAGCCTTTGGCCAAGCAAGGCTACCGGGTAGTAGTACCTGATCAGCGTGGTTATAATTTAAGCGACAAGCCACCTGAAGTAGAGGATTATTCTATAGATCTATTAAGAGATGATATTATTGGTCTCATAAACTATTTCGGAAAAACAAAAGCGGTCATAATTGGTCATGATTGGGGAGGAGCTGTAGGGTGGTATCTTGCTGCAACGAAACCAGAATACGTGGAAAAATTTATACCTATTAACATCCCTCACCCAAGTGTTATGCCAGCTGTGATGGCCTGCCACCCTTCCCAACTGGCAAAAAGCAGTTACATGCTGTTTTTTCAGCTTCCTTCATGGCCGGAAAAATTACTTCAGGCAAACGATTATAAAACACTGGAGAAAACAATGTATTCCTCAAGTAAACCTGGCACGTTTTCCTCTGGGGATATGGACTACTACAAAGATGCATGGTCGCCTCCAGGAGCGATTTCTTCCATGCTAAACTGGTATCGGGCAATATTTAGTAAGGGGATGACTATCACATCTCCGGATGTTACAGTCCCTACGAGAATGATTTGGGGCATCGAAGATCACTTTTTGACTGTGAAATCAGCAAAGAAAAGCATGAATTACTGCTTGGATGGTGAGTTAATTCTAGTGGGAGATTCTACTCACTGGATCCTTCATGAACAGCCGGAGCTTATTAATAAACTGATAACAGAGTTTTAATAGTGGAAAACAATTACCTTTGGCATGGAGGCAGAAAGGCTGTTGAGAAAGACTTCTCAACAGCCTTTTTTATTAGGTTATAACATGAAGAAGTAGAGAGTTTTGCTGTTTAATAACAAGAGCAAGCAAGCTGATGAAAAATTTAATAGTTAGAAAATTTAAATAATATATTGATTTTTTTACAACCAGACATTATATTTAAAGAGAACCTAATTGTTAAAATTTGAAAACTTAATTTCATAGGTTTATTTTTTATGGCTTAAACATACTGACCGGTTAGTATGAAGGGAGGAAGAAAATGAACTTTACCTATAGCGAAAAAGTAGAATATCTTCAAAAAGAAATCCAGGATTTTATGGAACGTTATGTTTATCCAAATGAACAAACCTACAAAGAACAGTTAAATAATCAAGGAGGCCGTTTTTCTTCGATACCCCCAATTATGGAAGAATTAAAGAAAAAAAGCAAGAGAAAAAGGGCTTTGGAATTTATTTTTACCTGAAAGTGACCTTGGGTCTGGGCTCACAAACCTTGAATACGCTCCTTTATGTGAAATCATGGGAAGATCAGCTATCGCTCCTGAAGTCTTTAATTGCAATGCGCCGGATACCGGTAATATGGAAGTGCTGGTCAGGTATGGGAGTGAAGAACACAAAAAAAGGTGGCTGAAGCCGCTACTGGAGGGGGAAATCAGATCTGCATTTTGCATGACAGAACCTGATATCGCTTCATCAGACGCTACCAATATCCAAGCTGATATCCGGGAAGACGGAAATGAATATATAATAAACGGGAGAAAATGGTGGTCTTCCGGAGCGGGAGATCCACGTTGCGAGATCCTCATATTTATGGGGAAAACCAATCCGGATGCACCGAAGCATGAACAGCAATCCATGATTCTGGTGCCTATGAATACACCAGGAATTCAAGTAGAACGAATGCTCCCGGTATTTGGGTATGACGATGCTCCTCATGGTCATGCAGAAATCACCTTTGAAAATGTCCGGGTACCTAAGGAAAACATTCTGCTTGGGGAAGGGAAAGGGTTTGCCATAGCTCAAGGCAGACTGGGTCCTGGCAGGATTCACCATTGCATGAGAACAATCGGGGCTGCAGAAAGAGCATTAGAAATACTTTGCGAGAGAGTGGACAGCAGAGTTACCTTTGGAAAGACACTTGCTGAGCAAGGGGTCATTCAAGAATGGATTGCAGATTCCAGGATAGAAATTGAACAGGCAAGGCTTCTTGTGCTGAAAGCTGCTGACATGATGGACAAAGTTGGAAATAAAGTAGCCAAAAAAGAAATCGCCATGATCAAGGTTGTAGCTCCAAACATTGCTTTGAAGGTTCTTGACCGGGCAATTCAAGCATTAGGCGCAGCAGGGGTCAGCGAAGATTTTCCATTAGCTAATTCTTTTGCAGGCATTAGAACATTACGGTTGGCTGATGGCCCCGATGAGGTCCATAGAAGGTCAATCGCCAGGCTGGAGTTAAAAGAACAACGCACGAAACGAAAGCAGGAGGTTTTGTGAAGGGAAATGTAACCGTTTACTTTTAAAAATTTCATCCTAAGGGTGGTTGATTATGGATAGCAGAATAGAAAGCTTATTTGGATTACAGGGCCAGACAGCCATTGTCACCGGGGGAGGACGAGGTCTTGGCAGACAAATGGCTCTTGCCTTTGCGGATGCCGGAGCTAATATTGTCGTTTGTTCCAGAAAGGTAGACGCGTGCGAAGAAGTGGCTGAACTTTGCAAAGAGAAAGGGGTGAAAACTCTTGCATTAGCTTGTGATGTCACAAATGAAGAGCAAGTCAACCATGTGGTGGAAGAAACGATGAAGGAATTTGGCTCGATTGATATTCTGGTGAATAATAGTGGCGCAACCTGGGGAGCTCCTTTCCTTGAGATGCCACTCGAAGCCTTTCAAAAAGTAATGAATGTAAATGTCACAGGTGCATTCCTTATGTCAAAGGCTGCAGCTGGACATATGATTGAGCGCAAAAGAGGGAAAATCATTAATATTGCTTCTGTGGCAGGGTTAAACGGATCTGATCCCAGGTTTATGGACACGATCGGCTACAATGCAAGCAAAGGTGCAGTGATTACTTTCACGAAAGACCTGGCTGCCAAGTTAGGTCCGGATAATATTAATGTGAATGCCATTGCTCCTGGTTTTTTCCAACAAAAATGTCAAAAGGTCTTCTTGAACAAGGGGAAGAAATGATTATTGAACGAACACCTTTGAAACGGTTAGGAGGAGACGAGGACTTAATGGGAGCAGCATTGTTTTTGGCTTCCAGAGCCTCAGATTACGTGACAGGGGAAACGATAGCTGTAGACGGGGGAATGAATGCCCTTTAATCAAATCACGGGAAAGGCGCCTTTAAACCAGACAGTGGTTAGAATCTCATGGAGGTGGTTGATATGCCAAACGTATGGCTGAAGCATTATGCTGAAGATATCCCGCATGAAGTTGATATACCTGAGATTTCACTTCCAGACATGCTGCAGGACACTGTAAGAAAATATGGGGAAAAGGAAGCGTTGTCGTTTTATGGACAGACAATGACTTATAAAGAGCTTCAGTACAGAACCTCTGCCTTTGCTTCCGCCCTTCAGGAAAAAGGAATAAAAAAAGGGGACCGAGTGGCGATTATGCTTCCTAACTGCCCTCAATATGTTATCAGCTATTATGGCATCCTTACCGCCGGTGCTGTGGTCACGCAGGTTAATCCAATGCTGGTAGGCCGGGAGCTGACCCACATTTTAAATGATTCTGGTGCAAGAGTACTTGTCATATATAAGGATCTTCTTCCTGTACTTGAAAAGGTTCAAGACAGTCTATCATTAGAGAAGGTTGTAACTGTGGACCTGAAGGGGAAGGAAGGATCAGAAGAAGAGGATTATATTCCATTTTCCCACTTTCTGGCTTCTGGAACAGATAAGGTTGAGCCGCCAAAGATCAACCCTGAAGAAGATACAGCAGTTTTACAATATACTGGAGGCACAACAGGGCGCTCAAAAGGAGCGATGCTTACTCACAGGAATCTTATCGCGAATCTGACACAAACCTATGAGTCTTTAAGCATGATCTAAAGAAGGGAGAAGAAAGGTATTTAACTGTAATTCCTTTGTTTCACGTATTCGGAATGACGGCATGCATGAATCTATCAGTCTATTCCGGTTCACTCAGCGTTATGCTCCCTCGTTTTGAACTGGAAGAAGTCCTTGAGACGATTAAACGAGAGCAGCCCACTTCATTTCCGGGAGTTCCAACGATGTACGTAGCCCTTAACAGTCATCCTGAGGCAGAGAGCTATGGAATCGACAGCATTAAAGTATGCAACAGCGGGAGCGCTCCGATGCCTTTAGAATTGATGAGGTCCTTTGAAAATAAAACAAGCTCCACCATACTTGAAGGGTATGGTCTGTCAGAAACCTCTCCCACAACCCATGTTAATCCGTCCTTTGGCGAAAGAAAACCAGGAAGTGTAGGAATTCCTCTTCCTTCTACTGAATGTAAAATTGTAGATTTAGGAGAAGGGACAAAGGAATTGAAGGCTGGTGAGACAGGGGAAGTCATCATTAAGGGTCCCCAGGTGATGAAAGGGTACTGGAACATGCCTGAAGAAACCACCATAGCTCTTCGGAACGGCTGGCTGTATACGGGAGATATTGGGAAGATGGATGAAGATGGTTATCTTTATATTGTTGATCGGAAAAAGGATTTAATTATTGCAAGCGGATACAATATCTACCCGAGAGACATCGAAGAAGTCCTGTATGAGCATGAAGCGGTACAGGAGGCTGTGGCCGTTGGGATTCCGGACAAATATAAGGGAGAAGCCGTGAAAGCCGTGGTTGTTTTTAAAGATGGCAAAAGCGCCACAGAAGAAGAACTGATCTCATTTTGCAGACAGAATATGGCGGCCTATAAGGTGCCAAGCTACATTGAGAGCAGACAGCAGCTGCCAAAAACCAATGTAGGAAAGATACTGCGCCGAGCGATTAAAGAAGAAGCGAGAAAACAAGCAGCAGAAAAACAAAGCCCCCTGTAGTGCCTGATGAGTGTGCTATACTACGTGTAAAAAAGAATAAGAGGCAGGGGTTCTTTATGAAGCAGAAAATCTATGAAACAAGCATTGCTCTCTTTGAAAAAGCTGGCTTTTCCAATACGTCGATTCAGGATATTGTAAACTGTCTCGGAGTGACAAAAGGGACATTTTATTATTATTTCCAAAGCAAAGAACAGCTCCTCATGAACATTCATTTGGATTACATGGAAAGGCTCTTAACCCAGCAGCATGAAATCCTTCGCAATGAGACACTGGATAACCGGGCCAAGGTCTATGAGCTTGTATATATGCTTTTACGAAACATAGAAACGCAAGGAACGAACGCTAGAGTCTTTTTTCGGGAAATGCGTCATTTGAACAAAGAAAACCTAGAATTCATTAAAGGAAAACGTGACCAAATCAGAACAGGAATGACCGATGTTATTAAAGCCGGTATTAAAGAAGGTGAGTTCCGTAAAGACCTCAATCCCGAAATAGTCGCTCTTGGTATATTGGGAGCGTGCAATTGGAGCTATAACTGGTTTAATCCTGAAGGGGAGTTTTCAGATCAAGAAGTAGCACGTATCTACATTGATATGATTCTTCATGGAATCGAAACGTAAAGGACATTAGTCCTTTTCTGCCACAAACATACTAACTGGTCAGTATACGAAGGGAAGGTGTGGAGGAAATGAAAGCAGAGGATGTAAAGAACATTGCTGTACTGGGTGCTGGGTCAATGGGGCATCAAATTTCCATGTTGTTTGCCTTAGCGGGGTACAAAACTCACTTGCAGGATGTAAAAGAAGAAGCTCTTGTCAAAGCTGAAGCTGAATTACAGCGCATTATGGCTAAGTGGGTGACGAAAGGAAAGATAACCGAAGAAGGGAAGAACCGGGCGTTTTCGAATCTTCATTTTACTACCAGTCTGGAAACAGCAGCCGGACAAGCTGACGTGGTAATAGAAGCAGTGGTTGAGAAGCTGGATGTTAAGCGTGAGGTGTTTGCGGACGTGGATCGGATTGCCCCTTCCCATGCCATCCTTGCGACAAATAGTTCAACAATCGTTAATTCCAAGGTGGCTGTGGTAACTGCAAGGCCTGACAAGGTCTGCAATATGCATTTTTTCTTTCCTCCTCTTGTGATGGACTGTGTGGAAGTGGTCAAAAGTGAACAAACATCCGAGGAAACAGCGGCGCTTGCAATGGAGCTTTGCGAGAAAATCGGACGGACAGGAGTTTTGCTTCACAAAGAGATTTATGGATTTATTGCAAACCGCCTGTTATTTGCTTTATCTAAGGAAGCCATAACTCTGTATGAGGAAGGCTACGCTGATTACAAGGATATTGATCTTATTTGTAAGAAGGCGTTAAGTCATCCATTAGGGCCCTTTGAGATTGCAGATCTGTCAGGAATAGACGTAGGTTACTACGCAAACTTGCAGCTTTTCGAAGAAACGGGAGACCCAAAAGATAAACCGGCAAAAACAGTTGAGGAAAAAGTAAAAGCTGGAGAGCTGGGAAGAAAGACTGGAAAAGGCTGGTATGATTATTCAAAAACCGAGGTGAAGCAATAAATGGGTGAAACTGTAAGTCTTAGAAAAGAACAAGGAATAGGCATTGTCACAATTGACAACCCTCCATTAAATGTTATGAATCAGCAGGTCACCAAAGAGCTTGGGGAAGTATTTACTGATGTGGAACGTGACAAGGAGATCATTGCTGTGATTCTTACAGGCGCAGGACAGAAAGCCTTTATGGCAGGAGCTGATATTAAGGAGTTTCCTGAATCCATCGGTAAACAAGGCATGAAGGAAGACGTAATGAAAACCCACCAAATGCTGAACCAGATCGATTTCCTTCCTAAGCCTACCATAGCCGTTTTAAACGGCCTGACTTTTGGGGGCGGCTGCGAATTAGCTTTGACCTGCGATATAAGAATTGCAGAGTCTCATGCGCAAATCGGCCTTCCTGAAGTGAAGCTTGGGCTGTTTCCAGGAGGTGGAGGCACCCAGCGCCTTCCAAGACTGATTGGAGAAGCTAAAGCAAAGGAACTCATGTTCACAGGGGAGCCGGTAACAGCTGAGGAAGGGGTAAAGCTTGGACTCGTAAACCATGTGGTACCAGAAGGAGAGGGAATAAAGAAAGCAACAGAAATGGCTTCAAAGATCGCCGGCTATTCCTTGAATCGCTTTCACGGATTAAAGAAGCGGTGGACAGAGGAGTGGAAACAGGGTTATACAATGGATTAGAAAAGGAAGCAGAACTGTTTGAAGAAGTGTTCCAGACAGAAGACATTAAAGAAGGAGTACAGGCCTTTATTGAAAAAAGAAAGCCGGTATTTGAGCATCGATAATAGAAAACAAAAGGAGGCTCTCGAAGATGGTCCACAGACTCCCTGTAAAAATCAGAGTCAGTGAAACAGATGCTCTTGGTCATGTAAGTAATATTAGCTATTTCATTTATTTAGAAGAAGCCAGGGTGGAGCTTTTTCGAAATCTAGGAATAATGGAGGAAATAGGCCGCTGGCCGTTTATTTTAGCCTCTACCACCTGTGATTACATCCAGCAGTCGTATTTTGGGCAGCATCTTGAGGTGGAATCCTCAGTCAGCCGCATCGGAAATTCAAGCTTTCACATCGATCATGAAATATATGGTGAGCAGGGACTGACAGCTAAAGGAAAAGCAGTCGTTGTTCACTTTGATTTTGACGAACAAAAAACAAAGCCGCTGACACCGGATATGATTGAAACCTTAAAAAGCTACAGAGGTGGATCAGCTGTAACTCCCCAGGAGTAAGGAGTGATGTACATGAGTTCTTTTACTTTTCAAGATACCATCTGTCAGGGAAGGGGAAGAGGTAAACATAGAGCGTCTAGAGGAATTTCTGCGCAAGACAATTGATGATTTTCCTGACGAACCCCTGCAAATGAATCAGTTTCCCTCAGGTCATTCGAATTTAACCTATGAGGTAAAAGCCGGGGACTGGGAGGGGGTGCTGAGGAGGCCGCCTTTAGGACCTGTCGCACCTAAAGCTCATGATATGGAAAGAGAGTATCAGGTTTTGAAAGCGCTTCATCCTTCTTTCCCACTTGCTCCTCGTCCCTATGTGTTCTCTGATGATCATGGAATTATAGGAAGCCCCTTTTTCGTCATGGAAAGGCGAAGAGGAGTGGTGATAGATACAGACCTTCCAGAAAGCCTGAAGTCTACTCCGGAAGCAGGAAAAATGCTGTCTTCGGTCATGGTTAAGACGCTGGCAGAACTTCACAGCCTGGACTACAAAGATACCCCCCTTATGCAAATGACAAAGCCAGATGGGTTTATGCAGAGGCAAGTTCAGGCTGGATTAAACGGTATGAGCGTGCGAAGACTCATGAGGTACCAGGCGAAAATGAAACTGAAAAAGCAGCTGGTTGAAAAAATACCGGAAACGAAGGAAGCTTCCGTTATACATTACGATTTTAAATTCAACAACGCGATGTTTGATGCTGCTGATCCTTCTAAGATCATTGGATTATTTGATTGGGAAATGGCCACGGTTGGGGATCCTTTAGCTGATTTGGGTGTGACCCTTAGCTATTGGATTGAAAGCGGTGACCTGAGCTTTTGCAAAAGGGCTTTGGAAAGCCTCCTGTCACTGTTCAGCCTGGGTTTTATACAAGGCGTGATGTGGTTGAACAGTATGCCAAAGAGACGGGCAGAGATGTAGAAAATATTGATTTTTATCTAACCTTTGCTTATTTCAAACTGGCTGTTATCGCCCAGCAGATTTATTACCGGTATAAAAAAGGGCAGACAAACGATCAGCGCTTTTCAAAGTTTCACCAGACGACAGCAGCCTTAATTCAGCACGCAGACTACATTTCACGTAAAGGGATAATGTAAATGAGTAACAAAGAGCAAAAGAAAGTACACCTTCTTTTTAAAAAAGAAGACATTGATGAAAGAAAGCTGGAAGGAAAAACGGTAGTGGTGTTTGACATCCTGCTTGCCACCTCAACGATAACGTCAGTATTGGAGTGCGGCGCAGCAGAAGTCATTCCTGTGTTAACGGGAGAGGAAGCCCTTACTCGAAAAAAAGTCTTCGAAGAAAATGCGTGCTCAGTGGCCGGGGAAAATAATGGCATTACAATAGAAGGTTTTCATCTGCCGGCCCCTCTTTCTCTTAAAAATAAGGTACGAGGAAAATCGGTTATTCTTTGTACGACCAACGGGACAGTGGCGATCAGGAAGTCAAGTTCAGCCAGGAGGGTGTTCGCCTCCTCTCTATTAAACAACCAGGCTGTGGCTGATGAGACAGTAAAAGAGATGGGTTCGGGCATCGTTATTATTTGTGCCGGTTCAGCAGGGGAGTTTTGTATAGAGGATTTCTACGGTGCCGGGCATTACCTGCACTGCCTGTTACAGGCAGATCCTAAGCTGACATTGACAGATGCTGCCCGCTCTGCTCACCTTTTTTACGAAGGTCACAAGGATGAAGCTCTCCCTATTCTCGGAGGCTCCTCTGTCGGCATCATGCTTGAAAGCTTTGGTCTTCAGGAGGATCTGGAGTTTATCGCTAACAAAAATACAATGAATATCGTCCCTTGTATGCAGGCAGACGGTCGATTATTGATGAAGGAGGACAATCACGTGAAGGAAGTGAGCACACAGACCAAGGGAGGCTCTTACCTCGTCCATCAACAAGGCCATGAAGAAATATTTACCCCGGAGGATTTCACCGAAGAACAGAAAATGATTGCGAAAACTGCTCGGCAGTTTGTTGAAAAAGAAGTGGAGCCTCACAGAGAGGAAATAGAAAATCAAGATTTTGATTTGACCGTCCGCCTATTAAAAGAAGCTGGAAACCTGGGTTTACTAGCTCACAGTGTCTCAGAATCTTACGGGGGACTGGGGCTTGATAAAATCAGCAAAGCACTGGTTGGAGAGACGATTGGAGGAACAGGCAGCTACGGGGTTGCTCATTCCAATCATACGTGCATTGCAACGCTTCCCATTACTTACTACGGAACAGCACATCAAAAAGAAAAGTATCTTCCAAAGCTTGCAAGTGGTGAATATCTCGGAGCTTACTGCTTAACAGAACCCTCTGCCGGCTCGGATGCCATGTCTGGTAAAACCACAGCAGTCCTTAATGACGAGAAAACTCATTATTTATTAAACGGAACAAAGATTTATATCACGAATGCGGTTTTTTCCGATACTTTTATTGTTTACGCCAAAATTGATGGTCAGTTTTCTGCCTTTATTGTAGAGAAAGATTTTCCTGGCTTAAGCTTGGACCCGAGGAGAAAAAAATGGGAATCAGCGGTTCATCAACGAGGTCAGTAATCATGGAAAATTGCGAGGTTCCTATGGAAAATCTTCTCGGGGAAACAGGGAAAGGTCATCTCATCGCGTTTAACGTTTTAAACCTAGGACGTTTTAATTTGGGGGCAGCCTGTACTGGTGCAGCCAAACAGGCATTTGAGCTTGCATTAACTCATACTGGGGAAAGGCAGCAATTCAGAAGAAAGCTCGCTGATTTTGGAGCGACGAAAGAAAAAATAGCTTTGATGGCTTCAAGACTATATGCTTCTGAATCTCTTCAATACCGGACAGCTTTTTTACTTGAAGAAGCTTTAGGTGAGCTATATGAAGAAAAGGACTCATCTGTCGTTACAAAGAAATTAGCTGAATTCTCTCTTGAATGCGCGATCTGTAAAGTATATGGATCTGAAACGCTCGATCAGGTCACGGACGAGGCTGTGCAGCTTCATGGAGGAGCAGGTTTTATAAAAGAATACAGAATCGAACAAATGTACAGGGATTCGAGAATTAATCGGATCTTTGAAGGAACGAATGAAATTAATCGTCTGCTTGTATCTGGGCAGTTTATGAAAAAATCGCTAAAAGGGGAACTGCCATTTCAGGCAGCTCACAGTGAAGCCAAAGAAATATTATCACAAAAAGGTCAAAGCTGGGAGGATTTTCTCAAGACTGTGAGAGCTTCCTTTCTCATTCTCACCGCCAAGGCCCAGGATGTATATGGGGAGAAGTTAGAAGATAAACAAGAGGTCGTGATGAAGCTTTCAGAGATAGCCATTCTTCTATATGCTGCAGAATCAGCTGTCCTTCGTACTAAAAAGGCTGCAGCTGCCAATTCTGAACAACAAGAAAAGATCAAGCATCTCCTTACAGAAACGATTTTAGAGGACACGGCTTGCTCTATTATTTCCCTTATCCGCCAGTTGGAGCCTTCCTTGCTGCTGAAAGAAAGCTCAGGCAGGTAAGAGAAGCCATATACAACCGACTCTTATCCTTTCATTTCCCTGGTAGTTTACAAGGGAAAAGAGAAATCGCTGATTGGATGTACAGTCAATCTTCTTATTCTGTCTAGCAGGGAGGAAAGCAATGGGAAAATTCAATGATTATATTGTACTTGTTACCGGAGGAGGAAGCGGCATTGGAGCTTCCACGGCAAAGAAATTTGCCAGAGAGGGAGGGGAAGTCATCCTCACTGGACGTACGAAAGAAAAGCTGAAGAAGGTACAGAGTGAAATACAAGAGGAAGGGGGCAAAGCTGACATCTTTCAAGCAGATGTTACTGTGGAAAGGGATGTGCATGAACTGGCCGGCTTTATTGAAGACAAGTACGGCCATCTGGATATTCTTATCAATAATGCAGGTGGATCAGGAATGAAGGGCAGCTTATTCTCTCTTTCCCTGGATGAATGGGAAAGTGTCCAGCGTTTAAATCTAAACAGTGTCTTTCTTGTCGCTAAAGAAGTGCTCCCTTTATTAAAGAAAGATACTGACAGACCGCCTCACGTAAGACCGTCCATCGTGAATGTATCATCTTTATCCGGCCATAAGCCAGGAAATAATATTCCTCACTATAGTGCTGCGAAAGCAGGAGTTCTAAATCTTACAAAAACAATGGCTAGTGAATGTGCTCCTTTTGGAATCCGGGTTAATTCTGTGTCTCCTGGTTTTATTGATACACCGCTCACAGAAAAAAGTCTGGAAAATGAAAAATTTCAAAAGGCCGTCAGGCGCCACACGCTTCTTGAACGAACAGGAAGGCTGAAGAGATAGCCAATGTGATTGCCTTTGCTGCCTCAGAGGAAGCGTCTTATATGACTGGAAGCGATCTTCTCGCAGATGGGGGATGGCTGGCAAAATAATAGGCTTTAAAGATCGATCAAGGTGACTTCTTTCTTGCAAACGCAAGACGGGATCTAAAAAAGGAGGAGAAACGATGAGTAATCACTTATTGGTTGAAGAGAGACAAGGAGTTATGTATGTAACCTTAAACAGGCCTGAACGTCTAAATGCTTTCAGTCCCGATATGATGGAAGGATTACTTCAAGCCTTGTCCGAGGCAGAAGAAAAGAGTGAAGTGAAAGCGATTGTCCTTTCCGGTGCCGGTCGTTCCTTTAGTGCCGGAGGAGACGTGAAAAGCATGGGAGAGGCCACACCGGCAAAGGTGTATAGCCATATTGAACGCTTAAATGAAGTTATTAAAAAAATTAAAAGGGTTGAAAAGCCTATCATTGCTGCGGTTCACGGTTTTGCCGCCGGAGCGGGCTTCAATCTGGCGTTAGCGTGTGACCTGATCGTGTCATCCAAAGACAGTAAGTTTGCGATGAGTTTTGGACAAGTGGGATTAATTTCTGATGGAGGCGGCTCATACTTCCTTCCCAAACTAGTGGGAATTCACCGTGCGAAAGAAATTATGTTTAGCGGAGAAGCGATTGAAGCTGAGCGGGCCTATGAGATAGGCATAGTAAATCAGCTGTTTGATCCTGATGAAATGAAAGAAAAGACAGAGTCCTACGCCGCCCGGATAGCCAGAGGACCAATAGGGGCTTACGGCATGATGAAAAAGGTAATGGATCATTCATTGAATGCTTCCCTTGAAGAAATACTTCAGGAGGAGCGAATTTCACAAACATTAATGGTGGCAAGTGAAGATCATAAAGAAGGCGTACAAGCCTTTGTGGAAAAGAGAGCACCATCCTTTTCAGGAAGCTAAAACTATTCGTATGCAAGGAGGAAATTAGGATGAAAGCAGTACAGTTAGAGAAATTTGGCGGTCCTGACGTACTACGTCTTGTAGATTTAGAAAGACCGAGCCCAAAAGAAAATGAAGTACTCATCGAAATTAAGGCAATAGGGGTGAATTATGCAGATACGGCAAGAAGAGAAGGACAGTACGTTGTTGACACTCCTCTGCCGTATGTCCCTGGTTCTGAGGTAGCCGGGATTATTGTTGAAACAGGGACAGGTGTGAAAAGATTTCAAGCTGGAGACAGGGTTGTGACCTTATTGGGGGGCAGACGAGCGACAGGCTATGCGGAGTACACAGTAGCTGACGAAAGAGCACTTATCCCCCTTCCAGAAAATCTTGATGAACAGACGGCAGCTTCCATCCCACTGCAAGGGTTAAGTGCTTACCATGTTTTAAAAACAATGGGAAGAATGGAGAAGGGGGAAACCGTTCTGGTCCATGCGGCTGCCGGGGGAGTTGGAATATTTGCGGTTCAGCTTGCCAGAATTTTTGGAGCTGGAAAGATTATCGGCACAGCCAGTACGGAACAAAAGAGACAATTTGCCAAAGAGCTTGGAGCCGATCACACCATAGATTATACAAACGAGCTATGGGAAGAAGAGATCATGGAAATAACAAAAGGAAAAGGCGTGGATGTGGCTTTGGAAATGGCTGGCGGAAGAGTCTTTAACCAGACTCTGAATTGTTTAGCTCCCTTTGGGAGGCTGGTCATTTATGGAGTAGCAAGCGGGGAACAAAGCAGATTTTACCCTTCTTCATTAATGGAAAAAAATCAAAGTGTCATCGGTTTTTTCCTTCCCCAGATCATGAGTAAGCCTCACTTGCTGGAAAGCAGCTTAAAAGATATCTTTACCTACATTCAAAAAGGAGAGATTAAGCTCAAAATCGGCGGTGTCTTCCCCCTGGAAGAAGCAGCTGATGTTCACCGAAAGCTTCAAGGAAGAGAAACGTCAGGGAAACTTATTCTTGTCCCATAACTGTAAGCAGCCACTTTAATATCAGAATTTTCTGCAAAAAATTCTGTAAGGAGGAATACAATGGAATTTCTCTTTCAGCAAGTATTTAACGGTGTTACGATTGGAAGCGTTTACAGTCTGGTTGCTTTAGGGTTAACTCTTATATTTGGGATTTTGCATGTTCCTAATTTTGCCCATGGAGCAATGTACATGATTGGAGCTTATCTTACTTTGACTGTCATGACAGCAATGGGGGTACATTACTGGCTTGCTGTAGGTATATCAATTTTAATGGTAGCCCTGCTTGCGATAATAACTGAACGTCTGGTGTTCAGCCGTCTTGATCAAAATAACCCTCTTCCCATGATGATTGCAGCCATTGGTATTCTCTTTTTTCTGGAAGCCTTTGCTCACTTGGTCTGGGGAAGTCAGTACCAACGCATGGTTACTCCGTATGGAGAATCCATTAATTTCCTTGGGATGACCGTTACTTTGCAGCGATTGATTATCATTGGAGCGGCCTTGTTTTTGATGCTTATCCTTCATCTTTTTTTAACAAGAACGATGACAGGTTCTTCTATAGTCGCGATGGCTCAAAACAGAGAAGGAGCCTTTCTGGTTGGGATCAATGCAAACAAAGTGGCTATGCTGACCTTTGCTATTGCCGGCGGACTGGCTGCTGCTGCTGCTTCACTGGCAGCTCCCATCAACCTGGTATATCCGAGTATGGGAAATCTCGTAATAATGAAAGCTTTTGTCATTATCATTCTGGGGGGATGGGAAGTATACCCGGGGCAATTGTAGGAGGCTATATCCTGGGAATTTCAGAGAGCCTGGGAGCAACTTATATTTCAGCCGAGTACAGTGATTTAATTGCTTTTGTTCTGCTTGTTCTTATTTTGACCGTTAAACCTACGGGGCTGTTTGTCAGGGGGGTGCAAGGATGACCTTTTTTAAAAAAAATGGATGGCTCATTACTTTGGCTGTCATTGCTTTATTGTTTCCCCTCATCCTGCCGAACCAGTATTTTATCCAAATTGGTATATTGATAGGGATTTGGTCAATTGCGGTGTACGGTCTTAATTTGATCACCGGCTATATTGGCCAGCTGTCACTGGCTCACGCAGGATTCTTCGCAATTGGTGCCTACTCGCTGGGCCTGCTTACGTTAAATGCAGGAATTCCTTTTTGGGCAGCTTTTTTTCTATCACTTGCTATAACGGCTGTGTTTGGCCTTTTGATTGGGCTTGTCGCTTTGCGGACTAAATCACATTTCTTTGCGATTTACACCATGTCTGTAGGGTTCTTAATTTATCTTGTCATTTATAAATGGGATGAATTGACGGGAGGTGTCAGGGGATTGATAGGAATTTCCGCACCCGATGGCATCGGTCCCGTGACGTTTCAGTCAATCACCAGCCAGTATTATTTTGTGATCTTTTTTCTTCTTGTAACGATTTTTCTTATGAGAAGGATCGTTCATTCACTCCTGGGAAGAACCTTTACCGCTATTCGAAACAGTGAGGACCTTGCAAAAACAATCGGGATTTCAGTGATGAAAAACAAACTCCTTGCTTTTGTGCTCTCTTCCGTATTTGCAGGGCTTGCCGGGATTCTTTACGCCTCGTATATAAGGTTTCTGGGACCTGAAATCGCTTATATTGAAGTTGCGTTTGAAATTTTGTTGTACTTGCTGGTAGGTGGAATCGGGACGTTGGCAGGACCTCTTGTGGGCACGATTATTGTTGTGACCCTTACCCAGTCCCTTCAATTTTTAGAGGAATATCGCATGCTCATTTTCGGACCTATCGTAGTCCTGTTAATTCTTTTCTATCCTCAAGGAATTGTTGGGCAGTATTATATGTGGAAAATGAAAAGGAATTTTAAGAAAAAGCCGTCTATTCATACAGGGAAAGAGAACAGCGTAAAGGAGGCCCGGTCCTGATGCTTACGATTAATGGCTTAACAAAATCCTTCGGCGGGCTTACGGCAGTAAATGAAGTGGATGCTGTAATTGAAAAAGGGACCATTACAGCTGTCATCGGACCGAATGGTGCCGGCAAATCCACGTTCTTTCATTTAATAAGCGGTTTTCATCAGCACAAAAGGGTCCATTCAATATAACGGCAGAGATATTACCAAAACACCGCCACATAAGACAGCTGCCCTGGGAATCAGCCGTACCTTTCAAACAACTCATTTATTTGAGCAGTCCACAGTTATTGATAACGTGTTAATCGGCCATCGGGTTCGTACGAAAGCAACTATCATTGATGCTATTTTTCGGACGAAACGTGAAAAAAATGAAGAAAAAAAGTGTTATGAAAAAGCGAGAGAGATGCTCGATTTTGTAGGCTTGTCGCATTTGGAAAATAACCCTGTTCACTCCATTACTCAGGAGGAACAAAAAAGAACTGCGATTGCACTTGCTCTTGCAACCGACCCTGAGCTGCTCCTTCTGGATGAACCGGCTGCTGGTATTAATCCTGATGAAACAGTAGAACTTGCCTCCTTAATCAAAAAAATCGTTAGAAATGGAGTCACTGTCTGTTTAATTGAGCACAAAATGCCGATGATTATGTCGTTAGCTGACCATATCATCGTCTTAAATCACGGAAGCAAGATAGCAGAAGGGACACCCGAGGAAATAAAAAATAACCCTGAAGTGATCAAAGCGTATCTTGGAGGTGAGGAAAATGTTGAAACTGGATAATGTCTCTGTTTCCTATGGAAGTTTTAAAGCGTTGGAAAATGTATCTTTATACGCTGAGCAAGGAGAGTTAGTCGTTCTTCTAGGCTCCAATGGAGCCGGCAAGTCAACTTTATTTAAGGCAGTCAGCGGTCTGGTCAAGGTTCAGGAAGGCAGCATGGAGGCCGCAGGGACTTCTATCCTTGGGAAACCCCCCAGCTTTATGGTGAAAAAAGGGATTGTCCAGTGTGCAGAAGGAAGGATGCTCTTTCCTGCCATGACCGTCCTTGAAAATCTGAAAATGGGAAGCTATGTTCACCGGAGAGATAAGAAAGTCCAGGAGGAACAGCTTCGAAATGTTTATGATTTGTTTCCTATTTTACAAGAAAAAAGGAAGGATCCTGCCGGGTCTTTAAGCGGTGGGCAGCAGCAAATGGTTGCCATTGGACGGGCTCTCATGGCCAAGCCCTCTTTGTTACTCCTCGATGAGCCTTCTTTAGGGCTTGCTCCTCTTATTGTTGAGCAGATGTTTGAGACAATAAGTGAGATTAACAAGACTGGGGTCACTGTGTTGTTAGCTGAGCAAAATGCACATGCTGCATTGAAAATTTCAAACAGAGGTTATGTACTTGAAAATGGCAGTGTGGTCATGGAGGGCACACAGAAAGAACTGATGAACAATGAAGATATTCGCAAGGCGTACATTGGAGCATAGCTTTCTTTATTTATAAAAAGGGGGATAACTATGAAAAATTCGGCTTGGTGGTTCATTGGTTTAGGTGGAATGCTTATGGTTTCAGCTGGGTGCGCGGAGGAAACAGGAACGGATGCAGACGGGCAAAACGGCGGGGAGGCAGAAGTAGAAACAGAAGTGGATGTGGAAGGAGATGAAGAGGTAGTTAATATCGGATATACTGGCCCGTTAAGCGGCCCGGCTGCTTACTACGGTGAAAATACATTAAATGGCATGAGAATGGCAGCAGAGGAAATTAATGAAGAAGGATTTGAAATAGATGGTGTGACTTATAAAGTAAACGTTATTGCCTATGATGATATGTATCTTCCTAATGAAGCAGGTACAAACGCAAGACGCCTCGTTCAGGAAAATGATACATCTGTCGTTTTTGTTCCTCACAGCGGAGGAGTGTTTGCCACGCAAGTATTTAATGAAGAGGAAGAGTTTTTAATTGCAGCATATACAAGTGAACCGGATGTGTTAGAGCAGGGGAATGAACTAACACTTAGAATCCCGCCGGCTTACACCATGTACCCTGATTTCTTTATTGATTACCAGATGGAGAACTTTGGAGAGCGCCTTGCCTTGCTTCCAACAGCCACGCAATACGGGAAGGACTGGACGGAAACCATTGTACCAGAGTGGGAGGAAGCTGGCGGAGAAATAGTGTTTGATGGCGAAATTGATTTTAGTCAGGACACTGATTTTTATAACATTGTATCCAATGCCTTAAATTCTGACCCTGATGTTTTATTTGTCGGCGGTGCCTCAGAACCTACAGCGTTAGTTATTGATCAAGCAAAAGAGCTTGGCTTTGAGGGAGGATTTATGGTAATGGACCAAGCGAAGCTTGAAGAAATGGAAGCGGTTCTCGGAGGCTATGAAAGATTAGAAGGAGCCGTGGGTGTATTGCCTCAGCTCAAAAGTGATGCTGCCGGCGCAGAAGCATTTAACACTGGTTACCAGGAACAGTATGACAGAATCCCAACCTCTGAAAGTGCTTTTAACTACCAGGCGATGTATGTGCTCGTAGAGGCGATGAAAGCATCTGGTTCAGTAGATGATGCCCAGGCTATTATGGCGGCCATGGACGAAGGGGTAAAAGCACTGGATGAAGAGGACATCGTGTGGTATTTAGAAGGAGTAGAAAATCAGGGCTTTGATTGGCTGGGAGGAGCAGCAGCTGTAGAAAATGGTGAAATTGTTATTTTAGAAGAATAAAACCTTTTAGTAGTTTCTTTACAGTAACAATGTAGAGGAGGATCTGGATGAAAGAGTGGTTAAAATACTGGCCCAAAAGGCTTCCATCATCGTTAAGCGTTCCTAAAACCACCATTGTTGATAATCTGGAAGTATCTGCAAAGCGTTACCCGGATAAGGTTGCTGTATATTATTACGGTTCAGCTTTTACCTATGAAACTATATTTAAGGAAGTAAACAGGCTTGCAGCGTTTTTGCAAAAGGAATGGCATATGAAAAAAGGCGACCGTGTTATTTTATACATGCAAAACTCTCCTTCCTTTCTTATTTCATATTACGGGATCTTACAAGCAGGTGGCGTAGTGGTCCCGGTAAATCCTATGAACAAGGAACAGGAAGTCGCGTTTTATATTGAAGACAGTGAAGCTGAAATCGCGATCGCAGGGCAGGAGCTCCTTGGAAACATCCAAGGGCACCTGGGCCAAACAACATTGAAAAATATATTAGCTGCATCTTATGGCGATTTTGTATCAAGTCCAAAGTATCGGAAGGATCTCCCGGAAGAAGCAATGCTTCAGTCTGGGGATAGTCAATCAAATGAAGGAATTCATACTTGGGAGGACATGAGGAAGAGCAAGTATGAATTATCTCCTGTCTTTGTTAATAGTGAAGATCTTGCCTGTCTGCCCTATACATCAGGGACAACCGGAAGGCCGAAAGTGCATGCATACTCATTATTCCATACAGGCCAATCTTGCAGCAGCTAAGGACTGGATGAGCATGACCCCAAATAGTGTCTCCCTTGCTTCTTTGCCCTGGTTCCATGTGACCGGAATGCAGCACAGTATGAATGCGCCTCTTTTTGCAGGAGGGGCCATCGTGATTATGACGCGCTGGAACCGAGAAACAGCTGTAAGATTGATTGAGGATTATGGGTGCACAAATTGGATCAATATCAGCACCATGGTAGTAGATTTTCTTTCACACCCAGAGATCGAAAAGAAGAATTTATCGTCATTACAAGTCATAGGCGGCGGAGGTGCTCCTTTGCCAGAAGCGGTAGGGAAAAAGCTGCAGCTGCTTACAGAGATCACTTACTGTGAAGGGTACGGGCTAAGTGAAACGATGTCACAAACTCATTTCAATCCACCAGATCGTCCTAAGCTTCAATGCTTAGGGATTCCTTCATTTGATGTAAATGTTATCATGCTCGATCCATCAGCTGGTGAAGAGATTCCCCTTGGCCAGCAGGGAGAGATTGCCGTATCAGGTCCCCAGGTTTTTAAAGGATACTGGCGCCGGCCTGAAGAAACTGCTGAATCATTTATTCAAAAGGACGGAACTGCTTATTTTCGTACCGGAGATATAGGATATATGGATGCTGAAGGCTACTTTTTTATGGTCGATCGAAAAAAACGCATGATTAACACAGCAGGTTTTAAAGTATGGCCTTCAGAAATAGAATCGGTTCTTTATCAGCATGAGGCTGTCCAGCAGGCATGTGTGGTAGGGGCTCCTGATCCAAGGACAGGGGAAGTGGTTAAAGCCTATGTGGTCCTTCAAAAGGGATACGAACCTAGTGAAAAACTGGCACAAAATGTAATAGATTGGAGCCGGAACCAAATGGCTGTTTATAAAACGCCAAAGGAAATCCATTTTCTCGAAGAGCTTCCCAAGACTGCAAGCGGTAAAATACTTTGGCGTACTCTTCAGGACAGGGAATGGAACCGGGCGCGAGAGGAGGAGAAGGCTTGAATCAACCTGTAGAAACAGTGACAGGTCCGGTTGATGCAAGTAAGCTTGGAAAAACGCTCGTCCATGAACATTTCTTTTTTGGCTATCCAGGGTTTCACGGAGACTTTACAAGAGGAAGGTTTGACTGGAATGAAAAACGTAACCAAGGTATTGAAGTAGCAGAGCGGATAATGCAGCATGGAGTTGAAACAGTAATTGATCCAACTCCAAATGATTGTGGCAGGAATCCCTTATTGCTGCGAGAAATTTCTGAAGCCACAGGCCTTCAGATTATATGCTCGACTGGTTACTATTACGAAGGGGAGGGAGCCACACCTTACTTTACATTTCGTCAAAGCCTTGGAACGGCAGAAGATGAAATACACGAATTATTTCTCACAGAGGTGACGGAAGGAATTGAGGGAACAGGTATTAAACCAGGCATAATTAAGCTAGCATCCAGCAAAGGTGAAATCACTCCATATGAGAAGATGTTTTTTCGGGCTGGAGCAAAAGTTCAGGCGCAGACAGGAATTCCCATTCTCACTCATACACAGGAAGGTACTATGGGACTTGAACAAGTGAAGCTCTTACTTGAGCATGGAGCTGATCCATCAAAATTAGTGATTGGGCATATGTGCGGTACAACAGATATTCATCAACATTTTGAAGTATTAAAGCAGGGAGTGTACGTAGCGTTTGATCGTTTTGGCCTGCAAGGAATAGTGGGGGCTCCTGCTGATGAAGAAAGGATGGCCGTTTTTTTAGGGCTGGCTGCCCTGGGATATGAAAAACAGCTTCTCTTATCTCACGACACGGTTAATATCTGGCTTGGAAAAGAGCCGATTCTTCCTGAATCAATCGCCCATTTGTTGAGGAATTGGACTCCTGTTCACTTATTTGAAAGAATAATTCCGATGATGAAGGAAAAAGGCTGTCCGGAAGAAAAGCTGAATAAGATTTTAAACGAGAATCCGATGCACATCTTTACAGGCAGAAAGGAGGAAGCAGAAAAAAACAATCAGGCGGGAAAAGCAGGCTTATCATAAATTGGTCAAAAAATAAAAAAAGAGTGTCTAGGTGAGCATAGACCACAAAGACACTCTTACTTATTTCCAGTTATCCTCTTTTGTTTTGCTTTGATACATAGTAAAATTCCCGCTAGCCCAACGTTCATTAGTTTTTTCACTTATACGTTCATGACAGGGATCACACATATAGGTATGGATCGGCCTGTTTCTAAGTCGTTTGGCTAAAGGGGAATCATCTTTTAAGTCGTTGATTGTATCACAAATGACACATTTCACTTTCATGATTCCACCTCAGTTCATCTCAATCATTAATTGTACTGCCTTTTCTCAGTATAACATGGGAAAGAACAGCCGACTACTTGCCAATGACGTAGAAAAGCGTGTGATTTGCCTTTTATTATAAAGAAGAGAAATAATACAGAGTACAAGGATTTTACAGGTGTTGCGTCGTATAACTTATATAAGGTAGTTTTAGGGTAGTGTGATCAAGGTAAAGATAAAGTAGATGCATACAAGGATGTAGTAAGTTTTTAAGTAAGGGCGACTATTGATTGGAGGTTTGTTCTAATGGCAAATAAAGTTGAACAACAATTGACTGAGGATTTATTACCACTCTTACAAAAAGAAAGATATGTAACGATAGCTACGGTAGATTACGAAACGAACGTACCTAACGTAAATGCTATTTCCTGGGTGTTTGCCCCGGACAGCAAACGTGTTTGTTTCGCTATTGATAACCGCTCCCGAATTGTGGAAAATATTAAAAAGAACCATGGTATGACAATGACTGTCATTGGCAGCGGCTCTACGTATTCAATTTCCGGAAAGGCAAGCATTAAAGCAGAGAAACTGGAAGGTGTCCCTCTTAAGCTTGCTTTAATTGAATTGTCCATTGATGAAATTCGAGATGTGATGTTTTATGGCGCACGTATTTCTACAGAACCAAGCTATGAAAAAACATATGATGCAGAAGCAGCAGCTAAGCTTGACAAACAAGTAATGGATGCGATTAAAAAGCTTAAGCCGGGAGGTCTCCTGGTTTGGCTTTTTTTGTTCTTTTAATGGGAAGAAGAAGCAGGATCATTTGTTAAAGAATACATGATGGAAAGTTTTATGGACAAATCCTCAAACGCCGTCAATATTATCCCCATTCATGCATAGTAAGTAATAAGAATCTTTTTTAACCACTCACTCCTAGAGTTAGATGATAACAGAAAGGTTTAGGTATGAGACTCGTTAGTCGGGAGGAAGCCTATTGAAAAAAATCTATGTATTAGACACAAATGTCCTGTTGCAGGACCCACGTGCTATTTTTCAATTTGAAGAGCATGAAGTAGTGATTCCAGCTGTCGTGTTAGAAGAAGTAGATTCAAAAAAACGGTATATGGATGAGATTGGCCGTAATGCTCGTCATGTTTCGAAAATATTAGATGGTTTGCGAGGCAAAGGGAAACTACATGAAGGAGTAGGAACGCAAGGCGGAGGCAGAGTCAGGGTAGAACTTAATCACCGCTCTTTTAAATGCTTGAAAGAAACGTTCGCAGAAATGACGAATGATAATCGCATTTTAGCTGTAGCTAAAAATCTGCAAAACGAAGTACAAGGGCAAAAAACTGTAGTGATTGTAAGCAAAGATGCGTTAGTAAGAGTGAAAGCTGACGCACTGGGTATTATAGCTGAGGATTTTCTAAGTGACAGGGTTGTAGAATACGATAATATTTACAGCGGTCATTTACGCACGAAAGTACCCGCTGAAGTCCTGAATAAGTATTATAAAGATCAATCTTTGGCGGTTTCAGAAATAGGAAAAGATATACTGCGTCCTCATGAATTTGTTGTACTGAAGGATATTCTCGGTGGTTCTGCTTCAGCTGTCGGAAAAGCAGATGAAACCGGAAAAGTGATCAGGCCTTTTTTAACAGAGCTTGATCAAGTCTGGGGAATTAAACCAAGAAATGTTGAACAAAAAATGGCTTTAGAGCTTTTGTTAAGACAAGATATACCACTTGTCACTTTAACGGGAAAAGCAGGAACAGGAAAGACACTATTATCTCTTGCGGCAGGCTTGCTGCAGACGGAAGATCTAGGCCGCTATAACAAGCTGTTAGTGGCTAGACCGGTTGTACCGGTAGGAAAAGACATCGGCTTTCTTCCTGGAGAAAAAGAGGAAAAACTCAGGCCTTGGATGCAGCCCGTTTACGATAATCTGGAATTTTGTTTAACACAAAAAGCCCGGGGAAATTGACCAGATTCTAGCCGGTATGGGTTCAATACAGGTTGAGGCGTTGACGTACATCAGGTCGAAGCATTCCTGATCAATTTATCATCATAGATGAAGCTCAAAATTTGACCAAGCACGAAGTGAAAACCATTCTTACGAGGGTTGGAGAAGGAAGTAAAATTGTACTAATGGGCGATCCCGCCCAAATTGACCACCCGTACCTTGATGAATTGAACAATGGTCTTGCCTACGTCGTGGAAACCTTTAAGTCACAAAGGGAAAGCGGACATGTGAAGCTTGAAAAAGGGGAGCGTTCCGGGCTCGCCCAGCTGGCAGCTGACTTGTTATAAATCACTGAGCTAAAAGAAGGGAGAAAGAGGAAGCTCTATCTCCCTTTTCTTATTTGACAATAAACTTTTCAACATGTTTGATGGGGTTGTCTTTGTTGCTGCCGTTTTTCTCATAAACGTGGATTGGCCCGGTTTCTTTTAAAGGCTTTCCTTCATGAGAAAAACCGATAATAAAGTTTTTTCCTTCTTGAAGGGAGTATGGAAACTGCTCACCGGATTTTGTTTCCACAACAACCTGGGAAGCATCAGCTGCCGGCTCTGCGTTCTCTAAAAATGGAGCGAAAGGGATACCAAATGTTCCATTAATGAGAGCTTCTTTTTTGTGCGGATCGTATTTGTAGAAGATCTCTTTGGAACCTGGGCTCCTTCAGAAATTTCTTTGTCCCATTGTTTTGACACGGCTTTCTTATAATCTTCAAGGTGATCGTTTTCATCATGAAGCTCATCGAAGTACGTAGTAAGGTCAACCTTTCTATCATCAAAAATCCAAACTGTAGGATCGATGGTGATCGTATGTTTTATTCGTCCTTCAATCATTACTATAAAGTCCATACATATCCTTCCTTTCGAATCTAAAAACTGCAATAATTCTATCCTATCATAGATTGTTCATTTCTGAAGCAGGGTAAAGGAATGAATACATTATTTTATACAAAACATAAGGAAAAGGAAAACGGAGGAGGAGAGTATGGCCACATCCATTTGCAGCAAGGAAGATTTAGAAAGAATGATTGACGATGTCAGACTATATACTAAGGATGGAAAGGTTGCAGATTATATCCCTGCCCTGGGAAAAGCAGATCCTGGAGCAGTCGCATGTTCTCTGTTTTTTGAAGACGGCAATGTGCTGACAGCAGGGGATAAAGAACAAAGATTTACGCTGCAGAGTGTATCCAAAATTATAACCTTGGCTCTTGCGTTAATGGACAGAGGAGAGGAGGAAGTTTTTTCGAGAGTAGGGATGGAGCCGACAGGAGATCCTTTTAACTCTATAAGTAAGCTCGAAACAATGATTCCTTCAAAACCCTTGAATCCAATGATTAACGCTGGAGCACTGGCGGTAACCAATATGCTTCATGGAAATACGAGTCAAGAAAAATTAGGCAGGCTTTTGGCATTTATACATGACTTAACAGATAACACAGACATCACTTACTCAGAAGAAGTAGCAAAATCAGAGTACGAAACAGCAGATCTTAATCGGTCTCTATGTTATTTTATGAAACAGCACGGCGTTATTAAAGGAGATGTTGAGGAGCTGCTGGATTTATACACAAAGCAGTGCGCCATTGAGGTAAACTGCCTTGATTTGGCGAAAATTGGCTACGTTATTGGGAATCAGGGAAAGGACCCATGTACCGGAAGACAAATTGTCCCCCTTCATATTGCAAGGATAGTCAAAACCTTTATGGTCACATGCGGAATGTATAATGCCTCTGGAGAGTTTGCAATTAGAGTAGGGATACCAGCTAAAAGCGGGGTTTCCGGTGCTGTGCTTGGAGCGGTCCCTTTTGGAGTAGGGATAGGAATATATAGTCCTTCCCTTGATGAAAAAGGAAATAGTATGGCAGGGATGAAGCTTCTTGAAACAATTTCCAAGCGATTTGATTTAAGTATTTTTTAACCATGGAGGGTGTCCAGGAAAGTGAGGCACTGATCTCTGCAGGCAAGATTATCTCCTTGCAGGGTGGTTTTGGGTCATATAACGAAAGGAAAGAAATTGGGACAATTAGCTGCGGCATCTTGCTTTTTTTGTCTTTACCTTATATGATAGCACTACAACGAGTTCATAGTAGGAGGGATCACCCTTGAGCATAAAGGCAATGACTGAACATAGCGAGAAAGCTTATGCCCTTCTGAAAGCCGATGCAGAAAAAATCCGCAAACTCATTGAAGTTCAAATGGACAATTTAACAATGCCCCAATGTCCTCTTTATGAAGAGGTCCTAGATACTCAGATGTTTGGCCTTTCTCGGGAAATTGATTTTGCTATCCGTTTAAGCCTGATTGATGAAGAAACGGGAAAACATATTCTTGCAGAGCTGGAAAGAAAATTAGCGGCTCTTCATGAAGCTACCGTAGGCAAATAAAAATCCAAGCTATCCACAGATGATAGCTTGGATTTTTTATGTGCAAAGAGACGCAGAGCTAAGAAAAATATAGTAAAAAAGAAAATAAAAACACATAGTAATGTTAGGTTTTTTTGACAGATCATTTTGAGATGGTATGATAAGTTGATAAGTATATTTAGAATAATCAGACACCTAAGCGAACTATAAAAAGAAAAAGGTTTGCAGGCAAGGCAGATGGAGAGAAAACATAACAAGGAGGATGTTCATGAGCAGGTTACAAAACATCAAAAAGGTATTGGTAGCAAACAGGGGCGAAATTGCAATACGTATATTCCGTGCTTGCACAGAATTACATATTCGCACAGTAGCGGTCTATTCTAAAGAAGACACAGGGGCATATCACCGCTACAAAGCTGATGAAGCATACTTAGTAGGAGAAGGAAAGAAACCCATCGATGCTTATTTAGACATTGAAGGGATTATTGAAATTGCCAAGGCAAACGGCGTCGATGCCATTCATCCAGGCTACGGGTTTTTGTCTGAAAACCTGGAGTTTGCTAAACGATGCAAGGAAGAAGGCTTATTTTTATAGGGCCGGAAACGGAACATCTGGAAATGTTTGGAGATAAAGTGAAAGCAAGAGAAACTGCTATAAAGGCAGAGATTCCTGTTATTCCAGGCAGTGACGGCCCTGTGGAAAGCTTTGAGGAAGTAAAGAAATTTTCTGATGAGCACGGATTTCCTTTTATTATCAAAGCTTCCCTTGGCGGAGGCGGACGGGGCATGCGTATTGTCCGCAGTCCTGAGGCCCTTAAAGACGCTTTTGAAAGAGCAAAATCTGAAGCGAAATCCTCCTTTGGAAATGATGAGGTATACGTAGAAAAGTTTATTGAAAACCCTAAACATATAGAAGTTCAGATTTTAGGAGACAAAGACGGCAATATCGTTCATTTGTATGAACGAGACTGTTCTGTTCAAAGGCGGCATCAAAAGGTAGTGGAAGTGGCGCCAAGTGTTTCTTTGTCTGAAAATGTACGTGAAAAAATTTGTGAAGCTGCTGTTAAACTGTCCAAAGACATTAACTATGTCAATGCAGGGACTGTAGAATTCCTGGTTAATCCAGATGGTGAGTTCTTCTTTATTGAAGTGAACCCAAGAATCCAGGTGGAGCATACGATTACAGAAATGATCACCGGAATTGATATCGTCCAGAGCCAGCTCCACATTGCGGATGGGAAATCTCTTCATGGAAAAGAGCTGGGAATCCCTAAGCAGGAGGATATATATACCATGGTTATGCCATTCAATCTCGGGTAACAACTGAAGACCCAAGCAATAACTTCTTCCCTGATACAGGGAAGATTATGGCGTACCGTTCTGGTGGAGGCTTTGGAGTCCGTCTGGATGCCGGGAACGGTTTTCAAGGGTCGATCATTACGCCACACTATGATTCCCTGCTGGTTAAAGTCTCTACATGGGCTCTTTCCTTTGACGGGGCAGCAGTGAAGATGCTCCGGAATCTAAGAGAATTTCGAATTCGGGGCATAAAGACCAACATTGAATTTCTTGAAAATGTTGTCCAGCATGAAGCTTTTTTAACTGGAGAGTATGATACTTCCTTTATTGATACTACTCCGGAACTATTTGTCTTTCCGAAAAGAAAAGACCGGGGAACGAAAATGCTTACCTTTATTGGCGAAACCATTGTAAATGGCTATCCAGGGCTGGAAAAAGAAAAGAAGCCAATCTTTGATAAGCCCCAGGTTCCTAAGGTGAAGTACAGTGAACCTGTTCCACCGGGAACAAAGCAGATTCTGGATGAGCGCGGGCCGGAGGGGCTGGCGGACTGGGTCAAAGAGCAAAAAGAAGTTCTGTTAACAGATACAACGTTTAGAGACGCTCACCAGTCGTTGCTTGCCACAAGAATCAGGACCCAGGATTTAAAACAAATTGCAGAGCCTACAGTACGTATGCTTCCGAATCTTTTTTCCTCAGAAATGTGGGGGGAGCTACTTTTGATGTGGCCATGCGTTTTCTTCACGAAGATCCATGGGAAAGACTCATTATGCTGCGGGAGAAAATGCCTAATGTACTGATGCAAATGCTCCTGCGAGCATCCAATGCTGTCGGTTACAAGAACTATCCCGATAACGTCATTAAAGAATTTGTTGATAAATCAGCAAGTGCCGGAATAGATGTCTTCCGGATATTTGATTCCTTAAACTGGATTGAAGGAATGCAGCTGACCATAGATGCTGTACGGGAAAGCAACAAAATCGCAGAAGCTTCAATTTGTTATACAGGGGATATTCTTGATTCTTCAAGAACAAAATACGATCTTGGTTATTACAAAAACCTTGCTGGAGAGCTTGAAAAATCAGGTGCTCATATCCTTGGTATTAAAGATATGGCTGGCCTTCTTAAACCGGAAGCAGCCTACCAGCTTATCAGCGAGCTTAAGGAAACCATTGATATCCCTATTCACCTTCATACACATGATACGAGTGGAAACGGTATTTTTACGTACTCCAAAGCGATTGAAGCTGGAGTCGATATTGTAGATGTAGCGGTAAGCTCCATGCAGGACTGACGTCACAGCCAAGTGGAAACAGCTTGTACTATGCGTTAGCGGGAAATGAACGACAACCGAACATTGACGTAAAAGCCGTAGAAGAATTGAGTGAGTTCTGGGATTATACTCGGAAATATTATCAAGGCTTTGAAAGTGGAATGAATTCACCTCACACGGAAGTATACGAACATGAAATGCCTGGGGGACAGTACAGCAACCTTCAGCAGCAGCAAAGGCCGTAGGGTTAAAGAACCGCTGGAATGAAGTGAAAAAGATGTATCGCCAAGTAAATGATATGTTTGGGGACGTTGTGAAGGTGACCCCTTCATCCAAAGTAGTAGGTGATATGGCTCTTTATATGGTCCAAAACGATTTGACCGTAGATGATATATATGAAAAAGGTGAATCACTGGACTTTCCTGACTCGGTAATTGAATTTTTCCAGGGATTTTTGGGACAGCCTTATCAGGGTTTTCCAAAAGAATTGCAAAATATTATCCTTAAAGGCAGAACAGCTATTATCAACCGTCCAGGTGAAAACATGGACCCGGTCAGCTTCCATGAAATGAAGGAAGAGCTGTACCATAAACTAGAACGACAGGTAACAAGCCATGACATGCTGTCTTATGCTTTATATCCGAAAGTGTTTATGGATTTTGAGCGGTTCCGCCAGCAATTTGGCGATGTAACAGTCCTTGATACTCCTACTTTCTTTTACGGTCTTCGTCTTGGTGAAGAGATAGAAGTGGAAATTGAACAAGGAAAAACATTAATTGTAAAACTTGTCTCCATCTCAAAACCCCAGGACAATGGAAACCGGATCGTTTATTTTGAATTAAATGGTCAGCCGCGAGAAGTGGTGATAAAAGACCAAAATGTAAAAACGGCGGCTTCAGTACGCCCAAAAGCAGATAAGAGCAGTGAAAATCAAATCGGAGCTTCCATGCCTGGCACTGTGATTAAGGCTCTCGTAGCAAAGGGAGAAAAGGTAAAAAAAGGCGACCATTTAATGATTACAGAAGCAATGAAAATGGAAACAACAATCCAGGCTCCGTTTGATGGTGAAGTAAAGGAAATCTATGTTGAAAATGGAGATGCCATAGAATCTGGAGACCTGTTAATTGAGTTAAAAAATTAAACACTGTGAGAAAGGCAGCAGATGATTGCTGCCTTTTTGCTTACAGTGAACGAGAAGATTCAGGAGTGTGACTGAGTGTGGAAATACGAAAAATGAAAACAAGTGAAATAGATCAAGTAATGGAGCTTGGCCAATTTGCCTTTCAATTAGAAATGAACAGTGAAGAGCTGGAAGAACGCAAAAAATTTATTAACCCAGAAAACGTATGGGTGGCAGCAGGAGAAGATGAAATCTACAGTAAACTAACCATTCTTCCTATGGAAGTATATATCGGGCCACATAAACTTTCTGCCGGTGGAGTCTCCGGGGTGGCGACCTGGCCTGAAAAAAGAAGAAACGGGCTTGTCAGTCAGCTTCTTGCAGCTTCATTAAAAGACATGAAGGACAGAGGCATATTTTGTCTTTTTTGTACCCTTTTTCTATTCCTTTCTATAGAAAGTATGGCTGGGAGCTCTCTGCTGACACAAAAAAATGGACAATTCCCAAAGATAAACTGCCAATTCCTGATGGGAAATCAACAGGTACAATAAAGAGATTAGCAAAAGAAGACTGGAAGGAGCTGAACACCATCTACCAATCTTTTGCCCAACACTATGCAGGGGCTATTGAGAGGACAGAAGATTGGTGTAAACAATTTGTGTTCAAAAGAAAAAAAGGACAGATAGCAGTCTTTACAAACTCAGAGGGGAAAGATGAAGGGTATCTTATCTATCAGGTTAAAGAAAGAACCCTTACCGTACATGAGTTTGTGCATACTACGAATGAGTCCAGGGAAGGATTATGGAATTTTCTTGCAAACCATGATTCCATGATTGATGAAATGGTAATGAAGGCTGCCATAGATGATCCGTCCCGTCTTCTTCTTGTAAACCCTCACATAAAGGAGGAGCGGGAATCCTATTTTATGGGAAGAATTGTGGATGTGTTTTCGTTGCTTCAAACGTACCCGTTTATAAAGAAAGGGGCAGCTGTTATCCATGTAACGGATAACTTCTGCTCTTGGAATGACGGTTCTTTTAAGGTTGAGGTGCATGATCCGGGAGAAAACCTCGTAAGGAGAGTGGAACAAGGCAAGGGGGTAGCATGCACGATTAATACCCTCTCTTCCGTTCTGATGGGCTATACATCTGTGGAAGATGCAGTAAATGCCGGTTTACTAACAGGAGACGAAGCAGAAATCAGAGGATTCAAAGCCATGCTTCCTCCTCTTACACCTTTTTATATGATTTCTTTTAAATAATGAAGTATTTGGAAATAATGTCACTAGGCATGGTATTCTTACAAAAAACCCCCTCAAGGAGGGGGTTCAACTTATTTAGGAGACATTTAAGTCATATACTCGGCTTTCTGGTTGAAATCATAACCATATAGCTTAGTACTGTAAATAAAAGTGAAATGATCATAGCGTGGAAAAGAGCGGGTGTCAAATAACTGTCTGCAAATAAAATGGAAACACCTGCGGTTATTTGCCCGATCACCAGAATAAATGCCAGAATACTTGACCATAAAATAGCTTTTGAGCCGCTGTAGTGCTTGATGGCAAGAATCATTAATATAAGCAGGAAGACAAATAGAAGCATCCCAAAAATTCTATGAGCAAAATGAATGCCGATCTCATACCCGATCGAACCGCTCATATCCGGTATGACCTGGCCATTACACAGCGGAAACCCCTGACAAGCATATGTAGCTTCGGAATGCTTAACGTAGGCTCCGGTGTAAATGGCTGCATAACAATACGCCAATACGAAAATTAAATAATTACGGAATCCTTTTGTGACCTGGGGAGCAGGTGAACGGCGTCCGTCTTCAAAGGCAAGTACGGTTAACAAGACAACAGTAGCAAAGGAAATGGCAGAAATTCCGAAATGAAGGGCCAGAACGATGTCAGAATGTCCCCATACTACTGCAGCAGCGCCCATAAGACCCTGGAAAATAATAAATAAAACAGCCATAATTGCCATGAATTTTGTTTCCCTAATGTGCGGGATTTTTTCCATGCCCAGAAGGCTAATATAATAACCATGATTCCTAAAAGGCCCGATACAAGCCGGTGGCTGTATTCTATGATGGTTTCAACAGCAGGAGAGGTCGGCACAACTTCCCCAAAGCAAAGGGGCCAGGTTGACCCGCACCCATCGCCTGATTCTGTTTTTGTCACCAGGGCACCTTGTAAAAGGACAATTAACATCCCGATTGATGTAATGACCCCGTAAATTTTTAACCCTTTATTCAAGGTATTCACCCCTAAATCTGTATTTATAACAACACGAAAACTACCATTCTAATGGTATGAATATTGCAGGGAAAAGTCAATTTCCTAAAAATGAACTTTGTTTGGAATTTAAGAAATGTGAAGAAACTGTGAAACTTAGGAAAGTAATGAAACAAAAAAGATTTTAAGCTATAATGTCTGTAGTGCACAGTCAATGTGCCTTTTTATGCAAGGCAGCTGTTGTTCACAATAATGCTGGTTTCCTTAGGTGAAATAAAATTTTCATTTTCCTGCATCTTAGTTACTGATAAACTAGGTAAGGGCTTACTTCCTGCTTCATTTAGTTAACTACAACTGCAGGTTATAAGGAACTGATCGTAATTTTTAAGGGGGGTGAACGGATTTGAGTAAGACAAACACGGTACTTGAGTCAACAAAGGTGCTGGAGCACCCGAAGGAGATAGTGACTGAAGATGCATCAGTGAAATCGTGGAAAAATTATGTTACCCTTGCCAAAATGGGAATTGTCTCTTCTAATTTAATAACTGCTTTCGCAGGTATTTTCCTAGCTTCAGTGTATACAGGGTTCAGTTTGACTCAGAATCTACATATTCTGATACTTACGTTACTAGGGGCAGGACTTGTTATGGCAGGAGGTTGTACTCTTAATAACTATATTGACAGAGATATTGACCATTTAATGGAACGTACCAAAGATCGTCCAACTGTGAACGGTATGCCCGCAAGGAATGTTCTATGGGCCGGTATTACCCAGTCGAGTCTTGGTATATTATTTCTGTTATTGGTAGAACCTGTAGCTGCCATTATTGGTATGATTGGTCTTTTTGTTTATGTTGTCCTTTATACAATGTGGACAAAGCGAACTCATTCTATTAACACGATTGTGGGTAGTGTCTCAGGAGCTGTGCCTCCTTTAATTGGGTGGGCCGCTGTAGATCCAAGCCTTCATCATTACGCGTGGGTTCTCTTTGCCATTATGTTTATCTGGCAGCCGCCTCACTTCTTAGCATTGGCTATGAAGAGGGTGGAAGAATACAGAAATGCAGGTATTCCTATGCTTCCAGTGGTAGCCGGGTTTAAAGTAACAAAAAGACAAATGGTAGTTTATGTAGCAGCCCTCATTCCAATCTCTTTGCTTCTTTATCCTTTTGGCTGGGTGTATACTACCGTTGCTGCTATACTAAGCATTGGGTGGTTCGCGTTAGGCATTTATGGGTTTAAGATGAAAGATGACATTAAATGGGCACGTCTGATGTTTGTATATTCTTTAAACTATCTAACAATTTTGTTTGTGCTTATGGTCATTGTTCATATCTAAGGATGGTGACCATAATACAAAGATAAATGTATGAAAACTAAAAAAGAAAGCGAGGTCTGATGATTCCATGATGTGGAAATACTTTTCAAGGTTTCTGCCTTTAACGGCACTGCTTTTGTTCCTGGCAGGCTGTGGTGAGCAGAGAATGACTGCCTTGGATCCAATGGGACCCCAGTCTCAATGGATTTTTGACAACATGATTTTGAGCTTGTATGTAATGGCTCTTGTTATTATTGTTGTATTTGCCTTGTTCTTCATAGCTGTAGTGAAATTCAGAAAAAAACCTGGAGATAATGAAATACCTGAGCAGGTAGAAGGAAGCCATAAACTGGAGATTACTTGGACAGTTATCCCTATTTTATTACTAGTTGTTTTGGCTATTCCTACATTAACAGGTACGTTTCTTTTGGCAGATACTGAGCCGGAAGAAGGAGATGAAGATGCGGTAGTCATTGATGTGACTGGTCATCAGTACTGGTGGCAGTTTGACTATGAGGAAGGCTTTACTGCTTCTAATGATGTGTACATACCAGTTGGTGAAAAAGTAACGTTTAATCTTCATGCCAGTGATGTAATTCACTCATTCTGGGTGCCGGCACTCGGCGGTAAGGTGGACAACCTTCCAGGAGTAGAGAACGCCTTATGGCTTGAAGCAGATGAACCAGGAGTATACATGGGGAAATGTGCTGAGCTTTGTGGTCCTTCTCATGCTCTGATGGACTTTAAACTTATTGCTCTTGAAAGAGATGATTATGATGCTTGGGTAGAGAGCATGCAGGAAGATCCTGAAGAGGAACTTGAAGAAACAGTTGCTAACCAGGGAAGAGAAGTTTTTGAAGACCAAGGATGTATTGGATGTCACGCGATCGGCGGTTCCGGTTCTGCAGCAGGTCCGACATTAACGAACTTTGGCGACCGTGAAACGATTGCCAACTACCTTGAAATGAATGAGGAAAACCTTGAGGCATGGATTCGTGAACCTCAAGCGTTAAAACAAGGCAACAATATGCCTGAATATCCAGATATGCCACAGGAAGAAATGGATGCGCTTGTAGATTACCTTATGGAACTAAGCGTAATGGATGAAGAAGAATAAAATAATATATAAAGGAGGTAAACCCAGTGGCTAGTACAACTGCTGACACTCAGTCCAAAAGCGTTCTTTGGGACTGGCTGACCACGGTTGACCATAAGAAATTAGGTGTTTTATACCTGATTGCCGGTACATTGTTTTTTGTACAAGCTGGTGTCATGGCGCTATTTATGCGTATTCAGCTTATGTATCCGGAAATGCAGTTTATTAGTGGTCAAACCTTTAACGAATTTATAACGATGCATGGTACCATCATGCTGTTTTTAGCAGCAACACCATTACTATTTGCGTTTATGAACTTTGTCATTCCGCTGCAAATTGGTGCTCGGGATGTGGCATTTCCATTTGTAAATGCCCTCGGTTTCTGGATCTTCTTCTTTGGTGGCTTGCTTTTAAGCTTGTCATGGTTCTTTGGAGGAGCTCCTGATGCAGGATGGACTGCATATGTTCCCCTGTCGACAAATGAATACGGCCATTTAGGTCTTGATTTCTACGTACTCGGACTGCAAGTAAGTGGTATCGGTACATTAGTATCCGGTATTAACTTTGTAGTTACAATCATTAATATGAGAGCACCTGGTATGACAATGATGAGAATGCCATTGTTCTGCTGGACGTCTCTTATTACATCTATCTTAATTGTATTTGCATTTACACCGCTTGCAGCTGGATTGGCCATGCTGATGCTTGAACGCTTGTTTGGCGGCCAGTTCTTTGCACCTGACATGGGTGGTAACGTACTGATCTGGCAGCATATCTTCTGGATTTTCGGTCATCCGGAAGTATATATTCTTGTTTTGCCGGCTTTCGGTATCATTTCAGAAGTTATTCCAGCATTTTCTGGGAAACGACTGTTTGGTTACACAGCAATGGTATTTGCAACATTAATCATTGCGTTCTACGGTTTCATGGTTTGGGCTCACCACATGTTTACCGTTGGTCTTGGACCAATTGCAAACTCTATTTTCGCGATTGCAACAATGGCGATTGCCGTACCTACAGGTATCAAAATCTTTAACTGGCTCTTTACGATGTGGGGCGGGAAGATTCGTTTTACAACAGCCATGCTTTGTGCGGCTTCCTTTGTACCGACATTTGTTCTTGGCGGTGTAACAGGAATTATGCTTGCCATGGCGCCTGTTGACCATTTGTATCATGATACTTACTTTGTTGTAGCTCACTTTCACTACATTGTTGTAGGTGGTATCGTTCTTGGTATATTTGCTGGTTTGTTCTACTGGTATCCAAAAATGTTTGGACATATGCTGAATGAAACGTTAGGAAAGCTCTTTTTCTGGGTATTCTATGTTGGTTTCCATTTAACATTCTTTGTTCAGACATTCTCGGTCTTATTGGTATGCCGCGTCGTGTTTATACATTCTTAGAAGGACAAGGAATGGATTTTTATAACCTGATCTCTTCCATTGGAGCTTTCATGATGGGTGCCGGTGTAATTATCCTTGTTATTAATGTGATTTACTCAGCATTTAAATCTGAGCGTGTTACTGTGGCAGATCCATGGGATGCCAGGTCTCTTGAGTGGGCAACTAACACTCCGGTACCTGAGTATAACTTTGCACAAACTCCGCAAGTGCGTTCTTTAGATCCGTTGTTTTATGAGAAAATCCATGGTGATGGAAAGATGAAACCAGCAGAACCTCTGCAGGATATTCATATGCCAAACGGCTCAATCCTTCCATTTATCATAAGTTTAGGTCTCTTTATCATGGGATTCGGCTTTATCATGTTTAATATGGACGTTCCAGATGTAGCAGCCATCGCTGTTACTGTAGCTGGCGGTGTAGTCACCTTTGGTGCTATGTTTGTCCGTTCCATCAAAGAGGATCATGGTTACCATATCCCAGTCGAGCGCGTGAAAGAGATAGAAAAGGAGGTAAGCTAATATGGCCGATGCAATTGATGTGTCAAAAGGTCTACCCTCCAACCCTGAGAAAGCGACTCTCGAGGGAAAGAATAAGTTTCTAGGCTTCTGGGTATTCCTGGGCGGAGAAACAGCAATGTTTGCAACATTTTTTGGTGCTTATCTCGGACTTCGGGGCGGCGTAGGTGACGGGCCAGCTTCTGCAGACCTGTTTCATCTTCCCCTGGTCTTTATTATGACCATGCTCCTTTTAACAAGTTCTTTAACGAGTGTGCTTGCTATGTTTGCAATGAAGAAGAATAACTTCAAAGCCATGATGATTTGGCTATGGATAACTGTTCTTCTTGGTCTAGGGTTCATTGGTTTAGAAATCTACGAATTTGTGGAATATTATCATTACGGACTTGGTTTCTCAACGAGTGCCTTCGCTTCTGCTTTCTACTCATTGGTAGGTTTGCACGGAGCTCACGTTGCCTTCGGTCTCCTCTGGATTATTACGTTGTTGATCCGCTACCGCAAGGCTGGCATTACATTGACAAATGCACCTAAGTTTTACTTGTTTAGTTTATACTGGCACTTTATTGATGTAGTGTGGGTATTTATCTTTACAGTAGTTTATCTTATGGGAATAGGAGGTTAATGCGATGGCAGAACACTTATCTCAGTCTTTTGAAAAAAGTGCAATGACAAAACAGGAAAAGAAAAAAGATTGATCGCGAAAGAAACATTCAAATTACAGCTTTTGCTTTCATGATTTTTATCACATTGCTTGCGTTTCTTGCAGTAGGAAGTGATGTATTCCCTCAGAACTTTGTTATTCCTTTTATTCTGTTGCTGGCTGCAGTTCAGTTTTTCTTGCAGCTATTCTACTTCATGCATTTGAAGGATAAAAACCATGCATGGCCAAATGCCTTTATGGTGGCAGGGATTTTTGTAGCTACTCCTACATTAATTGCCTTATCCCTATTGCTTGGTGTCGTGAAATATTAAGTTAAGATGGAGAAACCCCTTTCTGCTGAAGCAGAAGGGGGTTTTTTCTACCATAGGGATCTGTTAAAGGAGTAAGTTAATGGATAAGTCATTTGATGGTAGATAATGGCCCTAGACTATTGGGGAATAGCAGGTGATGAAGACCGCGCACCGAGAAAGCGGCTGCAATGACCCAGGCATAGAAGATATCGTGTATGCGAAGGAAAGGAAGCATGAATGGATGTTGACGTGTAGCTTTACGTGCAAGTGAGCGTTTTTTACATAAACCAACAATAAACGTGCTAAAGTCATGTCAAAAAGGATTAGGCACAAAGGCAGCAGCAGAGTAATGTCTTTGTTTTGATGTTCACTTATTTGTTATAGAATACCCTAGGTGGAGGTTTCCTTCTTAGTGTATAATAGGATGTGGAAATATGAAAAAGTGAGGGATAGTCGATGAATCAGTTTGAAAATAAAGGAGCAGAAGGTGCCCTTGCTAAAGAACGCAATTATACTCCTCTTATTGTGTTTTTAACAGTCGCCATTAATGGTTTGGTTGCTGTGTTGTTTTTTATGGAAGGGTATAGCGGTGATGTTGGTTTCGATATTACGATTTTACCAATGATGAATGCCATCTTTAATAGCTTTACCACTGTCTTTTTATTTACTGCTCTCTATTTTATTTTGAAAAAGAATATTACAATGCATAAAAGATTTATCTATGCTGCATTTGGTTCTACTTCCTTGTTTTTAGTAACCTATGTAACCTATCATTTTCTGGCTGAGTCAACTGCTTTTGGGGGCAGTGGATTGTATGCGGGCTTTTATTATTTTATCCTTATCTCCCATATTATTTTAGCAATTATCATTGTACCTATGGCTTTGCTTTCTTTTTTCAGAGGGATCAGCAACAAAGTAGATAAGCACAGGAAGATTGCCCGCTGGACAATGCCTTTATGGCTGTATGTAAGTATTACAGGTGTATTGGTTTATTTAATGATTTCACCTTACTACTAAATGATTAATATAACGCCATTCCCAATGAGAGGCGCATAGTGTCGAGAAGCCTCCGCTTATGAAAAGGCGGGGGTTTTTTTGCTGATCATTATTAAATAAAGAAGTGTTTCCTCTGCCAGACGATTGAAGTGAAGATTGAACAGGGTGTCACATTTATTAATGAGAGGAGAATGATTACATCATTAGTTGAGGAGAAGAGCTGCTGCCATTGAAAAAATTCAGGTAATCCTAAAAACAGGCTGTTGAGAAATGTATACTCAACAGCCTGTTTCTTTTTTCAGAAAAAACGTGATCCTTCTATTGGATTTAAATGATTGTATTCTTACCTAATACTTCCTTTAGATTCTATCACCCAACGTTCAGTAAAAGAATAGAAACACCCCTGGAGAAGCAGCGGAGAAGCTTAAATTTTAAAATTTAGTTTAATAAGCCCTGCCTCTCTTGCAGAAGTAAAGGCAATCACAATGAGAGGACCAACAATAAAGCCAATGACCCCAAACAGCATAAGGCCAATATACAATGAAATGAGCGTGGCAAGAGGGGAGAGTCCGATGTGGTGCCCCATCACCTTAGGTTCTACAGTCCTCCTGATAATTAAAAGGACGGCAGCAAGGATTAATAACTGTGAACCAAGGCCGATATTTCCGGCGATCAAGTGAAAGAGTGCCCATGGTCCCAAGATAGCAATGGAACCAATGATTGGAACAAAATCGATCAGCCATATGATTAATGACATAACTAAAGCAACGTCAGGCGCGATAATCAACAGACCAATAAATGTCACAACGAAAATAATAATACTAACCAAAAACTGCGCTTTAAAAAATCCAATTACCACATAAGAAAGGCGGGAAGTCATAAATTTAACCTTTTCTTCTGTCTTGTCGCTCATAAAGGAATATACCTGTTTGCTTAAACGAGGAAGCTCAAGCATAAATAAGAACAAAGCGATAAGATAAACAATAAATGTGACAAGATACCCTGGTATGGATGCAACAATGGATGTAAGGTCAGTAATAATGTTACGGTCAGTAAATTCGAGACGAAGATTGTTCAATGTTTGTGTTACCTGGCTGTTAATTTCATAAACAAACTCTGGAGGCAGATCTTCATATGTGTTTTCTAAATTGGCTTGGAAATTTAGCCATGCCCGGTTTAAATCATTGATGTAAGCTGGAAGATTCTCTACAAAATCAACGATTTGCGTGACAGCCTGTGTAACGAGGATGTACCCTCCGATACCAATAGAACAGACAAAAATTGTAAAGACAAGCATGACTGCGAGGTTGCGCCTGACTCTCAACCGGTCGGTCATAAAGCGGACTACCGGTGAAAGTGCAAGAGCAGTTAATAAAGCTAAGATAATAGGAAGGGAGACAGGCAGCACAAAGTATGCTGCAACCCCACAATAATTATTGTTAATATGGTAAGCAGTATTTTTTATTAAGCAGCGCAGACAATGGTAGTCCCCTTTCTTGACACATATAGATCATTGTCTCAGTGTTGTGTGACAAAAACTGAGGACAAAAAAGAAAGGAAAATATTTCAAAAAAACCGGGTGAAAAATGCTTCATCCGGTTTTACTTTCCTGAAGTTTTGGCTTACATTATGTAGCATGACTATTCAAAAATTAGTCTTCCTTAAGTTCTTTTTCGATTGCTGCAAGCTTTTGTTTGCATTTGTTTACGATTTTCTCCGGGAATTCCTCATCATATTCTACACCGTGGGGGTAGTAGTGACGGCCCAAATAAGGAGTCATCAGTTTCACTCTTGTATCTTCTTTTCCAATTTCTCCACTTACACTGTAGGCTGGTATACGAAGATAGTACGTAGCATCTTCAGCTTTGTCTAAAAATCTGTAATCAAACGTCACTCTTTCATAATCCCATTGTTCAGAATGAACGAAACCATTTTCTTCAATAACCATGTGTAGCTTTCCAAAGGAGACTTCCTGCTCCTGAATATCAAAGCCTTCGATCTTCATTTTCTGTCCCTCCTATGTCTAAATAACCTGTTATCCTTCTTTATCATAGTATGTTTACCGAGAAGATGCAACGCATTAGTATGGAAACTTTATGACACCTGTACTGTCTGCCGTTTGAAGTTAACCTTCACTATAGGTGTATGATTTTTTACTTTCGAGGGATTATAAGTGACGTATCATTTTTATCGATAAAGGAGGAAAGAAATTTGGATACTTTAAAAGATATCATGACCACCGGGGTAGAAACTTGTAAACCGGAGGACACGGTATACGACGCTGCTGTTAAAATGAAAAACACTCATGTGGGAGCTATACCTATTGTTCAAGATCAAAATCTAATGGGAATGATAACGGACAGAGACATTGTTGTCCGTTGTATTGCTGAAAAACAAGCGAACTCCGCCCCAGTATCAGACATAATGAGTGAGAATTTAATCACAGCTGAACCGTCAATGTCAGTAGATGAAGCTGCGAGGATGATGGCAGAGAAACAAATAAGACGACTTCCTGTGGTGGAGAATCAAAAGCTTGTAGGGATTGTAGCACTGGGTGATTTGGCAGTTGGAAGGACTACTGCGGATGAAGCTTCCTTTGCATTAAGCGAGATTTCAGAAAGACCGGAAGTGCATCATTAAAACTTAGTATTATTACCAGGAGAGCCGCCTTTATATTTATGGGCGGTTTTTTGGTATGTATAACGGGTGGCGCAGACACCGATAAAAATGTTTTAATAGAGAATAGAAAAGGAATTAAGCGGGGAAGCTGTTCTCCTTAGTAGTGCAGTGGAAGAGAGGAGTCAAAGGATGTTCAGACAACTTGGATTTATCTTTATTGTATTTGGAATCACGTTTGGGGTGCTTGTTTGGCAGCTAGGCTGGCCGGAATGGGTTATGCCTGCCGAGGAAGGCCAAGAGGACACTTCAACAGAAATACCTGAGGAATCAATGACGATGGAAGATTCCCTTCAAGATTTATTAAGTAACCTGGGTGAAACCAGAGATAATATAAACTTAGATGAGATTGATCTGGAGTCCATAGATTTAGAGGGGCTTACTATAGATGAACTTAATTTGCAGGAAATACTGCCTGTGCTGGAGGAAGAAACTCAAACCGAACAAACAGAGGAAGATGAAGCTTCTGAAGAAGAAGCTTCCAATGAAGAAGAAATTTCCGAAGAAGAAACCGGGAACGAGGAGCAACAGTCTGAGTCTGAACACCTTGAAGAAGAAGAAACAATTGCTGAAGACAGTTTGCAAAGTCTTATAGGTGAAAGTGAAGAGGCAGTGCAAAACTTACTTGGCGAAGCTCAAAGGGTGGATCCTTCTCTTTATGGCTATAACGTTCATGTTTATTTGAATCAGGAGCATCAAGAATATATTCTTGTCGGGATTATGGATAACGTCGTTCAAACTGTTCTTGCTCTTGGTGAAGAAGCTTCAGTTGCTCCCCTTCAGGCAGGCATGAGCCGAAGTGAAGTTGAAAATCATCTTCAGGTGGAAGAAGAGCCGACTGTAGAAACGGATGACGGTTCTTTTACCTTTCATCCAGATGAACAAGAGGCAGCAGACAGGCCGCTTGTAGAGCTCGAAGATGGGATATGGGCACAGCTATATTTTGATACGATAGATGACGGACTTATTGGTGTTAGATATTTAAATAGTGAAACAATCGTTAACCATAGGCCTTATTCTATTACGTACCGGGGCTCTTTAGAAGAAAGACCTAATTGGGGTCGAGAAGAGTGGAGGCCGGTGGAAGAGGCAGCAGAGCAGCAAGTTCTTGAAGCTACAAATGTTATCAGGCAATCCTTCGGAAAAGACCCTCTGGAGTGGGATGAGGAGGTTGCACAAGTCGCCTATTTGCATAGTGAGGATATGGCTCAAAATAATTACTTTGCCCACGACTCTCCAACTTCTGGAGCTCTTCAGGACCGTATGACAGCAGGAGATGTTTCTTTTATGAGAGCCGGAGAAAACATAGCTGCACAGTATGTTGATGCAACCTCAGCCGTAATAGGCTGGTTAAATAGTGAAGGCCACAGAGTAAATTTATTAAGCGAAGATTTCTCCCATCTTGGTGTAGGAGTGTACGAAAGACATTATACCCAGAATTTCCTTACTCCTTGGTAAAAAAGGAGGGTGCCAGGAAGCTTTCATAGCATACTTGGCACCCTTTTTGTTATTTTGCAGGCAACACATAAAAAGTCCCTGTTGCCAAAGCGATCACTTTATTTTCGTCATTAAAAACTTTCGCCTCTGTCACGCACACTTTGTTCCCCCGAGAAATGATTTCCCCTTGGCAGCGGAGTTTGTTACCTGTGCCACCCTTTATGTAGTTTACTTTCATGTCCAGTGTCACGGCAACTTGTCCCTCAGGAAGGCTTAGATTTACCATGCTTCCCATTGTTGTATCCAAAAGAGTCGCGGTTACTCCCCCATGCACGATATTTAACGCGTTCATAATGGATGGCTTTATAGGGATCGATACCTCGTACGTGCCGTCATCGAGAAACCTTCTTTCAGTTTCAAGCCAGCTTCCGATATAAGACACGTAATTACCCTTTTGTTTTTCCCTAAGGCCTCTTAAAAAGCTGGAAAGAACCTCCTGGTCTTCTTTGCTGCTTTGCGCTAAAAAGTCTTCAAATTCATTACGTAAAACGTGAGAAAGATTATTTTCCATTCGACTTTTCCTTTCTATGCTTTTACCGATTATCGATATTGTAGCATGTAATTTCAAAGCAAAACAAAAATTGGGCGCACTTCTTAAAACAGGAGGGCGTAAATTATAGAAGAGAAGAAGTCAAAGAGCATGAGATATGTTTTACGGGAGGTGGAATTGTTATGGAAAAAGAGTCACTTCATCCATCGGTAGAGGAGTTCAAAAAATTTGTTCAAAGCCATCCATTGCTTATAAAAGAAGTAAGAGAAGGAAGAAAAACGTGGAACCATTTATACCAGGACTGGGTTGTATTAGGATCTGATGCTGCAGAGTGGTCGCCTTACAAAAAAGAAAGCGACCCGCAAGAAAGTACTTCTGGCGGTCAGTCTGATATGATTAGTGGGCTGTTTAAAAGCTTAAATGGGATCAATATGCATGATTTACAGCAAAATCTTTCCCAGTTTAGCGGTGTAATGGGGAATGTACAGAAATTATTTCAGCAGTTCCAGCGGCAGCCGCCACAGCCCCCTCAAAGAGGCCCGGAAGATCCCTTTTCATTTAGATGGTTTTAAAAGAGGTGGAAAAACTTGCGTCAAGATGTATATTCCTACGTGAGCTCACGGCCTGACTTAAAAGCTTTCATCCGTTTTCATCCTCATTGGTATAGAAGGTTAAATAGAAATCCTCAAAGGATCATGGAATTTGAAAAAGAAGCCAACATTTATCACGGAAAGACTTTCCCCCAAAGAGTGGAAAAAATGAATCATGGATTAAATATGGTCATGATGCTTCTAAATATGCTAAGGGCACAATAAATGTGGATAAGTAAGCCTTCTTTGTCACAACATACAGGCAAAGGGGGTTTACGAATTGTCAAAAATAAAAACGTCATTCCTGCTTGCGTTGGTTTGCACTATTTTTTATGCTTCGGCAGCCTATAGCCAGGAAATGATAGAAATTGAACCATTACAAATAGTTCCCGTGAATAAAGTGACCAGTGAAGTCACAAAAGAATCCATGCAAGAAGATGGATGGAGCCTGCAATATAAAGTGAAAGAAGCCAACATTTATGTTGAATGTATTCTTCCAGACTTCTCTCTGTCCATGAACGAGCAGAAAGGAGACGGTTACTTACTATTAAAGCTTGACGGCTCAGAGATCGGAAGGATGGACCAAGCCGCTTTTGTGATAAAAGGATTGCCGGCAGGTGATCATGAAATCACCATACAGCCAGTTGATCATGAAGGAAAAGCTCATGCTAAAGAAATGAGTTTTGAGATCACCATTGCCTAGGCTGGAAGGGGAAACAAAAAAAACGGTGCCTTTTCAGGAGGCATCGTTTTTTAGTGTGATATCGCTTCTATTATATAATCTTCTGCTCGGATACCTTTCTCCTGAAATCCTTGATTCCCAAATAAAACATTAAATTCTAAAAAGTAGTATTGATTGTTAGCAAACACAAGGTCGAATCCCGCATGATTGATTCCTAAATGCAAGGCAGTTTCCAGTGCTAAATCCAACGCTTCCTGAGGTATATTATCAAAGGAGATAGTGCCGCCCTGGGCGATGTTATTATAAAAACTGCTCTCATCATTAATCCGCCAATAAGCATTTACCACTTTATTTCCAATGACACAAACGCGTAAATCTTTGTTGATTGGAAGATATTCTTGAACATACAGGGTGCTGTTACTTTGTGCGTAATCTTTAAATTCATCCTGGTTGTTAATGAGAAACACACCTTTTCCCATAGAGTTACGACTTTCTTTGCCTACAAAAGGAAAGGGAAACGTAAGAAGGATATTTTCAAGGCTTTCCTTTGAACGCCCATGTATTTCAGTGTAGGGAACATGTGAAGGGCAGACACTAAGCAATGCCCTTGTCATTTCGATTTTGTCATAGCCAAGATGAATCGTTTCTATAGAAGGGAAGATTTTCTTTTTCATTCCATATACAAGGGCATTTACCTGCCATTTTTCAGGAAAAAGACATATATCAGCTTGTAAGATCTTATCTTTTTCGAGAGGATGAAACATTTTTTCAGGCTTAATATATTGAATATTTGGAATTCCAATGGTTCGGAAAGGATTAAACGTTACTATTTTCATGAATGTTCCTCCTGAGATAGTATGCTTGCGTAACCTTACATTACGAAGAATATTATACGAAGCTAATGAACTTCCGGTCAATCTTCTTCTATGATTTTACAAAACTAAATAATAGAGCAGCCTTTCAATAGAAGCTACCTTTCACCAACAACCTGGTACGTGTTATACTATCTCTATTCGGAGGTGGATCTATGACTACAATGGTTTCAACGCCGGCTGATGTCCTTGCTGCTTCGGCAGCTCTTGGAGATTTAGTCATTCGATCAGAAGTGTTTCAAGCTTATCTTACTTGCAAAGAACGAATGGATGAGGATACTGAAGCTCAGGAGCTCATTTATCGTTTTACAAATATAAAAGAACAATATGAGGAAGTTCAGCGCTTTGGTAAGTATCATCCAGATTATAAGACTGTTTCTTCCAACGTTCGACAGTTAAAGCGCAAGCTTGATGTAAATGACTCGATCAGCGCCTTTAAAAAAGCTGAAAAGGAGCTCGAGTCATTATTAAATGAAATCAGCGCTGAAATTGGCTATGCAGTGTCACCAAATATAAAGGTGCCAACGGGAAACCCTTATTTCGATAACCTTTCTTGTGGAGGGGGCTGTGGCTCCGGGGGAAGCTGTGGCTGCGGGTAAGCTGGCTGGTTGTAAGAGCTATGGCGAAAGCCAGGCAGATTGAGGAAATTTGGACAAAACAGTCTTAAGGAAAAAGAAAAAAGGTTCCAATTATCATCATACATGGTAATTGGAACCTTTTTTATTATACACATTTTATCAAACTCGATAAATTTTTTATCGCAAGAAAGGTACGGGTGTAAACACATAGGGAAGAATCCCCTTGGTTTTCTAACAAGGAAAAGGTACTTCCTTTATGGGGTTATTATGCAAGTGGAAAGAGGTAAAGAAGTAAGATGTTAAAAAGGAGGTGGGAAAGGATGCACAAGCGGATATCCTGAAATCGCAAGTATAGACATCCCCATAACAATCCTCCGGCGATGGCTGCGGTGACCAACAAAAAAGAGCCGCTTGTTATGTGAGCAGAGGCGTATAACAAAGTGGCAACGGCAACCTTCAACGGAGGGGATAAAGGTAAATTTTCCTGTACATAGCCGCGCCAGAATAATTCTTCAACAGGAATAATTAAAAGGACAAGAAAAAGATGATGCCACCAATGGACAGGCATAATTGTTTCGTAAAGACTTGTAATTTCAACATTGAGATCCGGCAGAAACCGGTTAATTATTATGCTTGCAAGGTAGACAGCTAGATAAAAAATGACAGCCGTTATAAGGCCGAAGGCAGCTATAACAGTCAGCCGGCTTTTTTGTTTCATATGGGTTCCTAGAAAGGCAGTAACCCCTAAAACAGCGATAGCAGGCGGAAAGCAATACCAAAAAAGATGGGAGGGGAGCGCAAAAACTCCCCACAATAAAATGTGGGCAAGAAGGAGTCCTGCCCACAATGGAATGTTCTTGTACCTATGCTTGCTTTTCATAAACAGTAATTTCCTCTGGCTCATATGGAGTAATGGGTTTGAAAATATACGTTTTTGTTGCGTCCATCCTTGGGTGAAACTGCTTAAATGATTGTATCGGATGAACTTGTCTCATTTTTAAGGTGTATAAGGTTTCTCGATCAACATCTATGCTATACAAGTACCATTCGTTATCATGACCTGTAACTGGATCAGGTTCGATCGTATAGCCAGACAGGACGATACGATCACAATTTGGCAGCAAGGAGAAGATATAGGAAGATAAATATAAAGCTGCTCCTCCAACCATCTTTGCATAATGGTTTCGTTGTTGTTTCTTAGACTTCCTTTCAATTTTTAGTTTGCCGGATTTTAAGATCGAAGCCTTCGACACTGGAACAACTTGAAGAGGAGGAAGCTTTACATCGACATAGACGGTTTTAGGGCCGAGTACTTGAAAGTCAATGTCTGTATCTATCGGGAAGTCCAGCTTTTCAAGCATCATCGTGAGCCATTCATCCATGGCCTCAAGGCTCCCTGCCATCATGCGGTGAAGTAAATCTATGCGATATGTTCTTTCTTGTTTGGCAAGTTCTATAAGCTCATCATAGGAAGCTTGTTCATTATTAAAGGTTTCAATGGTTTGTTGTTTAACACGCTCGTTAAACTCGTCTTTTTGCTTGGGAGAAAGGAAACGAAGTACCTTTAAAAAAGAAGACGTTTCATTTTCAAGCTTTGCTTTTTCCCGCAGGTAGATCTCTTCTCGCTGTGGAGGAGAAGCCGTCACTGTAGTTTCTTCCCTAATTTCATTTTCAATTTCACTTACTGTCTTTGGAGGTGAAAGCTCATGATGAATTTCCAGCAGTTTTGTTGTCTGTTCATTGATTTCCCGTTCTTTTTCTTTATACAATTCTTTTAATTTAGAGGCATTTTGTTTTTTTAATTCCCGCAAATGATTAGCAGGCAGTTCATCACCCATCCTGTCCACAAAGGTAAATGAATGAGAAGAATCATCGTAGACAAGGTTTGCATCATAGGGAAGCTTCTCAGTAGATTCATAGTGCCTTTGCCCGGCAGCCCCTTTATCCAGCCGTGATCGGTATGACAATCCGCTTCCAGGGATACCAATGTTCCCATAGAGACCTTTTTTCCAAGGGAGACAGATGCCCCTGACGGCCCACAGTTGTGCTGATTCCCCGTTTACTGAAGTTTAACCTTACACCAGGTGCTACGCTGACACGTTTTTGAAAACGAAAACTCATATGACTATCGCTCCTTTCGACCTGTTAATGTTTATTGTACAAGAAAAAGAAGGAATATAAAAAACAAAAGGGGGGGAAGGGCATGTTTTCAGGAGAATTCACTTATGAAACTACGATACATGATAAGAAAGAAAACGTTTGGGAATTTTTCTTATACACAAGGAACCTCGAAAAGCTAAGTGGTTTTCCAAAGGTGAAAGTAGTTGATGGTGAAAGAACGGAGGAAGGGGAAACGATCCAGCTTCAGATAAAGGGAGGGCTTGTTTCTCCAGTCTGGGAAGCCCGTATTACGGAGGTAAACGAAGGGAATTATTTTATCGATAAAGGAGAAAAGCTTCCCTTTCCTTTTATTACCTGGCAGCACATTCACAGATTTATAGAAGAGGATAATATGACAATTATGAAAGATGAGGTCGCTTATACTTCATGGCTTCCTCCCGCAGTTGTGAAAACAGGACTTAAACGAAATGTTTAAGGACAGAGAAAAAAAAATAAAAACTATATTTTCGTGAAAAAATGGTAAAAAGACATCGTGAAAGCGAATGAGATGAAGCCTGAATGGATGTCGTACTTGTACCTTAGGTGCAAGCGAGTGTATTTTTGAACAATCAACCAACAGAATTATAATATAAGTAAGGGCCCTCACCAACGGTGAAGGCCCTTACTTAGCTGAGTTTTGACCCAGCCCCTGGCAGCAGGGAAGGTCTTACTTTCGAAGGTACCGGTTAATCAGAGCCAGAATAGACCTTCTCGTTAAAATACCAATAAAAGATCCCATGTCATCTTCAATACAGACAAATGGGTGATTGATAGAGAGAGTCAAGGCTTTTCCAAAGGTTTCATCCTTGTTCATTCTTGGTATCTTCTCGGACATGACATCCTTAACTTTTATTTCGTGTAGACGTTCCATTTCAATTCGCTCGATACCCAATATTGAATCCAGAATTTGTGCTTTACTAATTTGTCCGCATACCTTGTAATCTTTATCCAGTACAGGAATAGCGGTATAGCCAGATTTAATGAGAACAAGCAGGGCGTGGTCCAGAGGGTTGTTTAATTGGACGTGAGCTACTTTCTCTTCTGGTATCATTAGTTCTTTTATTTCGTTATCCATAATCTGGCTGTTTTTTAAAGTTTGCATCATTTTTATCACTTTCTTTCTTTGTGTAGTTAGGAAGGGTAAAAGAAAGTGGGTTCCATCGATCCCAATTCTATCATAGGAAGAATGGTTTCTAATGTCAATAAGTACATGTAAGCGTATTCTTGTCTTAATCCCACTCTATTCACCGATCTGAGCAGAGATATTGCAAATGGAGGGTACAATATATTCAGGTACAAAAATATTTGTTTTGCAGGCTCTTATCCACATATGAAGATACCCGCTTTGAAGATGGATTAAACCAATAAAATAACCTTTTTCTGGAAAATGTGGCTGGTATGAATATCAGAGTGCTGATTCGTAATAGAACTAAACTGTAACGAAAAAGCGGTTGCCTGCAAAAAGCCCTTCTTCTTTTGAAGGGCGCTGTTAATATTCCCAGAAAGAAAAAGGGTTACGTGATAGGTTTGAAAGAGTCAGCCTGGAAGCGGGAACGATTTCTGTTCCTGTTGATTTCAAAAAAGAAAGACCCTCTTTGATTCCTGTTACCGTTTCCTCGCCTTTAATGCCAACATGACCGATTGCGATTGTCTTAGCATCCGACTCTGTCCTTTGTGCCATGTGTTTCATTTGTTGTCTAACCTCTGCAGCTGAAGACAAAGTGTCATCTAAGAACACATCTCTCACTTCGTAAGGGATACCCATACTTTCACAAAGCTCAGGATCAGTGAACGAGGATTCGTACCACTGTCGATAACGTAAAGCTGATTTTCCTTTGCTGCTTCAAGAACACCGGCAATGGCTTCAGAAGTTTCTACTACTTTTGAGCCCATATGGTTGTTAAGTCCTTTTACATGAGGAAGGCTGTCTATAGCTTTTTGAGTGGCCTGTTTTGCTTCTTCTTTTGTCATCTCTGCGCGGATAGCACCAGGTCCGAGCCAGGATGCTTTTCCTTTGAGAGGTTCCATCGGCAAATGAAGCATTACTTCGTGACCTTTTTCCTCAGCCAGGACTGCCTGCTTATGGCTGTCTTCCATAAAAGGCATAATCGCAATCGTGAGAGGAAGATCTAAATCAAGCATTTCTTCTACGCCCTTCACTTTGCCGCCAAAGTCATCAATAATAAGTGATACTTGAGGAGGGGGGGAAGCAGCATTTACTGAAGTGACATAATAGGAGAAAAAAAGCGGGAGAAGACAAAGTGCCATCCAGTATTTCACGTGAGTCATCCTTTCTTTTCTTAATTATCTTAAAATAGGATTCCCTTTCATACATTCGCTATCCATTAACAAAGAAAGAAGCTTCTATGTACAGAAGCTTCTTTCATTATTTTCTCATGTTAAAGGCTGCGTTAATTTGTCCTCTGAGCATCCGTTCACGAAGCTGTTTGTTCTTTAGTTCACGTTGCTCCATCTTACGTATTTCAAAAGTTTGCATTCCGTCTTCCATTTTATTGGCAATATCAACAAGCCTTTCAACATCCTGAAATGAGTATTTTCTTGTTCCACCCTTTGACCTTTCCGGGGCTAACAGCTTTCTTTCTTCGTAGTAACGAATTTTTCTTTCTGATAGGCCTGTCAACTCACTTACAACCCCAATAGTTATCACTTTCTTATCCTTGTAAGAAGCCACCCGGATTCCACTCCTTTTACTCACAATTGCTTTTCTTTTAATAAAATGTTAACACAGATATGGATTACCGGCTCCCCTTATGTAAGAAAATCTAACATTAAAAAGTGAGAGTATTTAAAAATGTAAAAAAATCGAAACAATTATGCAATTATGTAGTTTTCCCTTCCTATTAATGTTAACCTTTAATTATAATTGATTAACATTAATGGGAGGGGTTTAACTTGACATTAAAAAATGGATGGAACGAGTGGGGGATTTTAGCAGAAAAGGGGATTAGAAAAGAAACCTTATCAAAAGATGAGGCGCTGGCTGTCTTACGAGCTGATGAAGACGAAGTGCTTTCCATTCTGGATGCTGCGTTTAAGGTCAGGAAGCATTTTTATGGAAAAAAGGTAAAACTTAATATGATAGTGAACGCCAAAAGCGGACTTTGTCCAGAGGACTGCGGATACTGTTCTCAGTCCTCCCAAGCACAAAATGAAATAGACAGATATCCACTTCTGGAGAAAGAGGCCCTTGTCAAGGGTGCGGAGGAAGCGATGCGTCGGAAAGCAGGAACGTACTGTATCGTTGCGAGCGGAAGAGGACCTACCGACAAAGAAGTAGAACACGTGGCTTCTGCTGTAGAAGAAATTACTGCTGCTTATCCACTTAAAATCTGTGCATGTCTCGGAATCTTAAAGGAGCATCAGGCTGTCAGGCTTAAAGAAGCAGGGTTCATCGATATAACCATAACTTAAATACTCATAAAGATCACCATGGAGAAATAACAACTACTCATACGTACGAGGACAGGGTTGGGACAGTCAACCATGCAAAGGAAGCAGGTCTTTCTCCTTGTTCAGGGTTAATTGCCGGAATGGGAGAAACGGACGAGCAGTTAATTGAAGCCTTATTTGCTCTACGAGAGCTAGATGCAGATTCCATCCCCATTAATCTTTTGCATCCTATCCCAGGGACCAAACTTGAAAACCAAAATGGGGTAGGACCAATGCGCTCTTTAAAAATCCTGGCTTTAAGTCGTTTTATACTTCCGCATAAAGAAATCAGAGTTTCCGGAGGAAGAGAAGTGAACCTCCGATCCCTTCAACCGTTAGCTTTGTATGCTGCAAACTCCATTTTTGTAGGAGATTATCTTACAACGGGCGGACAAATTGCTGAATCAGACCATCAAATGATTAAAGATCTTGGTTTTGATATTGAAGAAAATGCTTTAGAAGATGCCATTCTGCCATAGAAAGAGCTGCAGGAAAGTTTGAACTTTTTACAACTGAGGAATGTACATAACCAAAGATTGTTTAAGGAGGAAGGGTTATGTTATTTCCAGCAAAAGATCTTGTCCGCTTTTCTATAGAAGCAACCGACGGTGATATTGGAAAAGTGGACGATTTATTCTTTGAAGAAGATAATTGGACGGTAAGGTATATGGTCGTTAACACAAACCCGTGGCTTCCCGGAGGTAAGGTTCTTATTTCCCCAATTTCTATTGAGAGCGTTGACTTATCAGAAGGAGTAGTGAGGGTTGATCTAACCAAAGACCAGATTAAAGATGCACCTGATATTGACTCAAGTGAAGCAATATCCCGACAAAAAGAAGAAGAGTATCATCAATATTATGGTTTTTCGTATTACTGGCCCTTTGCAGGCTACTGGGGGCATCATGCTTACGCAAGAGATTTAGCAAGCCTTGGAAGTGATGATCTTGCTAATAAAGTTAAAGAGCAGGATACTGAAGAAAATGAGCAGGAAGGACCGAAGCTTAGAAGCGCAAAGGAATTAACAGGAGACTGGACCGGGTATAATATTGTTGCTTATGAAGAAGCTGCAGGCAATGTTTCCAACCTTCTGATTGAAGATAAAACCTGGAAGGTAAGGTATATGGTCGTCAGCTCATCTAAAATGTTTTCCTCTAAAGAAGTTCTCTTATCTACAGATTGGGTAAACGAAGTAGACTGGGTAAACGGTGATATTCACATGAATGTGAACAAGGAAGAAATAGAGCAGGCTCCTGATTATGAAACTGGGAATCCTGTAGAAAGATCCTTTGAAGAAGATCTTTATAGTCACTTCAAAAAAGAAAATTATTGGGATCGGGAGTTGTAATTGCTTTGTATGAATGAATCAGGCTGTTGAGAAAATGTTCTCAACAGCCATTTTTTGGTAGTAACTAAAAATAGAGTCTCGTCCATAACAAGTGAGGAAAAATAGGCATTTTGATTATTTAGTGAAGATAAAACTTCTTTTTACTCATGCGAGCCGGCAGCGTGTATAATAAACTTGGTTTCTGTTTACATAGGATTGAAAATCTTTGAAAGCATATTTAGAAAAAAGAAAGAGAAAAGAAAGGATTTAAATTAATGAAAATCGTTGTATCTACAATGGCTGCCTTACTTGGCATCCTGATTATTCTAGGATTCTTTGTCTCTACAAGTCTGTATGCACCGAGTGTAAGGGTGATTATTGATCACACCAACCAGACATATGTATCGCCTCCATGTTTTGAGGAAGCTGAGCTCACGAATAATCTTCAGGAGGTGGCTTTAGAGCATGCTGTTACGCTGGGTTATGAAGCAGAAGCAGAATGCACGTCGGACAGCCTGGTTGAAGAGGATGTCCCATTAAATCTAGCTTTACTTAAAGAAATGGGAATTGTTCCTACAAAATGGGCTGAGTGGCCCGATCATATGGCGAACTAAACACCTTCCTTAATTGGAAGGTGTTTTCATTCATATTTTTTACATACCCCATAGCCTAAGCTCCATTTCTATGGTAAAAATATAATATTAGAGTTTTTTGATGATAGCTCAAAAAGAAGTATCTTAGAAGAAAAAAGAAGCTTAAAAGAGTTATATACAGGGTAATACGGATAAAGGGATACTGGCTTTTGCAGCAAAGCACAACGAAAAAGATAAAACATCACCTCATCAAGAAGTAAGTTTATTGAATATTTGCTAAATGAAGGAAGAATGAGTGTGATTGACACTATCTGCTATCGATTGAATGAGATTGACCAGTCAATGAATCTCACACTCCTATTTCCGGATAATTACGATATAATGCCAGCAAACACCTTTTGAGTGTGACTATTCATTGTGATAGCCTTATCTTTGGAGAATATTTAGAAAATGAAGAGAAAAAAAACAGTATGGGAGTTGTAAATAGGAGATGAAAGTAGCCAAATTTGGTGGTACATCCTTAGCTAGTGCAGAACAAATTAAGAAAGTCGCAGATATTATCACTTCTGATAATGACCGAAGACTAGTGGTTGTCTCAGCACCAGGAAAAAGAACGGATGAAGATACGAAAGTCACTGATTTACTTATTCGCTTAGGGGAAACATACTTAGAGAAAAAAGAAGCGGAGAAGGAACTTCAGGATGTAGTTGAGCGTTTTAGCGATATCGCAGCTGGCTTGAATTTAGATGAAGATATAGTAAAAACAATTGAAGATGACCTTAGAAGCCGTCTTTCATATGATACCGCAAACCCTGAGCAGTTTATGGACCAGATCAAAGCAGCAGGGGAAGATAACAATGCTAAAGTGGTAGCTCGTTATCTTCAAAGCATTGGTGTGGTTGCTGAGTATGTAAACCCTCAAGAAGCAGGTTTATATGTAAGTGATGAGCCAGGAAATGCTCAAGTACTTCCTGAAGCGTACGATCACCTTTATAAATTGCGTGAAAAAAATGGGGTATTAGTCTTCCCTGGATTTTTCGGTTATTCCAAAGAAGGCCGGTTAGTTACGTTTTCACGTGGAGGGTCTGATATTACCGGCTCTATCGTTGCGGCAGGGGTACAGGCAGAACTTTATGAAAACTTTACTGATGTAGATTCAGTATTTGCTGCAAACCCTAAGGTAGTAGAAGAGCCTGTAGCGATTAAAAGAATGACATACAGAGAAATGAGGGAGCTTTCTTACGCGGGGTTTGCGGTCTTTCATGATGAGGCATTAATCCCTGCGTTTAGAAAATCCATCCTGTGTGCATCAAAAATACGAATAATCCTCAAGGCAGCGGCACAATGATTATCGCAGAAAGAGAATATGCATTAAATCCAATTATAGGAATTGCAGCAGATAAAGGCTTTAGCACTATTTATGTGCGTAAGTATTTAATGAACCGTGAAGTTGGTTTTGGACGTCGTTTATTAGAAATCATTGAGGACGAGGAGATTTCTTACGAGCATATTCCATCAGGTATTGATGATACTTCTGTCATTCTCGAAGACAGCCAGATGACCCCGGAAAAAGAAGAGCGCATTATACGCAGAATTATGGATGAATTAGGTGCAGATGATGCGTATATTGAAAGAGGATTTGCTATGATCATGCTTGTTGGAGAAGGCATGCATGAAACAGTAGGCATTGCTGCTAGAGCGAGCAAAGCTTTATCTGATAATGGAGTAAACATTGAAATGATCAACCAGGGTTCCTCCGAGGTCTCACTGGCCTTCGGTATTAAGGAGGAAAATGTTGATAAAGCCATCAGTGGGCTTTACGAAGAATTTTTCAGTGCAAAAACAGTGCTTCAATAATTCATAAAAAAGCAGCCTATAAAAGGCTGCTTTTTTTATGAATTTCCTAGTTTTTTATATTTTTATTCTGCTCGATCAAAAGTTCTTTAAGCTCTGCAACTTCCTTTCGCAGCTCTTTTATATCTGTTTCTTGTTCCTCATGTCCTTTTGCCAGTTCTTTATGATCTTCCTTTAGGTCAGCTTTCACATCCGGAAGCTCCATTTCATTGGCTTTTTCCACATTATTTACAATAACCCCGATAAAGAGGTTAAAGACAACGAACGTTCCAACAAGGACAAACGCTACAAAGTATATCCAGGACCATGGATCTTCCGCAAAAATCGGGCGCATAACGCCGCTTGCCCATGATTCCAAGGTAACAACCTGGAAGAGAGTCAGTAAGGAAAGTTCAAGATTCCCAAAGTATTCAGGTGCTATATCAGCGTACAGCATCGTACCGATCACAGCAAAAATGTAAAAAATGATACTCATCAGAATAAGAATATTTCCTAAAGCTGGTATTGTCATGAGCAGTGCATCTACTAATCTACGCAAAGAGGGAATGACAGAAATCATCCGAAGAACACGAAGGACACGTAGTACCCTTAGCACTGTGACAAAATGCGCTCCAACAAAAACATGGCTCGCTGCAACAATTAAAAAGTCAAACCAGTTCCACGCACCTTTAAAGAAAGATGTGAAAGGTTTAGCCGCGTACATACGAAGGGCAATTTCTATAGTGAAAATCCAGATGAGAATCCGGTCGGCTAAAAAGAAAGTATCTCTGTTGGCTTCGTAAACACCTGGATAAGTTTCAATACCGACAATAATGGCATTAATGATAATAATAGTGAGGACGGTGTAAGTGAACGCAGGATGGTTCACCAATACAGCGGCTTTTTCGCGCATCGTCCTGGGCTTTTTTCTGTTGACATACAAGGTTTGCCTCCACTTTCCTATTTAAATAAATAAAGAGCTGCAACTTAGGCTGAAATCACGACAAAACCCAGTCGTTATGATTCTACTAAACTTTATCTCTAGAGGGAAGAGTTTAAGATTCAACTATTTTGTGAAGCTTCTCTGAAGAGACTAGTCCCGTAAAAAAAGGCTTTGGATGTCCCAAAGCCTTTCATGAAGGAAGTCAAGAGGAGGTCGGTGTTTTGCTGGAGACCCCAAGTTCCTCTGAACGCTTGACTGCGCGTTCAATTGCCTTTTGTAAACCATGCTGGACGCCATGACTTTCAAGGACCTCAAAGGCAGCTTCAGTAGTGCCCCCCGGCTCATGACCTCTTTATATAATTCTCTGGAGGACTTGTCTGTGTTCTGCAGTCTTTTGGAAGCTCCGTAAAGGGTCTGGATAATTAGTTCTTTGGCTTCTTGCTCTTCAAGTCCTGTTTCCCTTGCTGCTTGTTCCATGGCTTCGACGATATAATAAACATAGGCAGGACCACTTCCTGATAAACCAGTGACAGCATCTAACTTGCCTTCTTCCAGGGTAGTTACAGTGCCAATGGCCTGAAACAAGCTCTGGCTGACAGCAAGGTCCTGCTTGGAAGCAAAACTGCCTGGAGTCATAGCCGTTGCTGATGCTCCCACCTTTGCTGAAGTATTTGGCATGGTGCGGATAATAGGGATTTCTTTTTGACAAAGCTTTTGAATGTATGCTGTGGAAATGCCGGCCAAGACAGATATGAGAAGCTGATTTTCACCTAAAACGCTTTGGATATCAGATATGGCTTCCTCTACATGCTTTGGTTTTACGGCTAATACTACAATATTTGCTTTTCCGACAGCTGCTTCTTTATCTGAAGTTGTATTAATCCCGTACTGGTCTGAAAGATACGTTAACCGTTCTTTTTCTGAGTTATTCGTTGCAGTGATTTGTTCAGGAGCCAAAAGCTCTTTACTGAGCAGGCCGCCAATAATGGATTCTGCCATAGACCCTGCACCCACAAACGTCACATGATAATTACGCAGCATTTTTATTCCTCCTAGCCTTTGATTTGGCCATTGCTTTAATAAGATATTTCGTGGAAGTTAATGCTTTCAGGCCCATTGGCCTCTTGCATGAAGCTTTTGTGTGCTGATACCGATTTCTGCTCCAAAGCCAAATTCGAATCCATCAGTAAAGCGGGTCGATGCGTTATGATATAGGGCTGCAGCATCCACATTGGAAAAAAAGCTCTCTACATTCTCTCTGGTTTCACTGATGATCGCTTCTGAGTGGCTGGTGCCATGCTTTTTTATGTGCGCAATCGCTTCCTCGGCACTGTCCACGATTTTCATAGACACTGTCAAATCTAAATACTCTGTATCCCAGTCTTTTTCAGTAGCTTCTGCAACAGCTGAATCATACTTACGTACGTTAGCATCGCCGCGGATAGTGACATCTTTATCTTGTAAAGCATGAAGAAGTCGAGACAAATGGTCTTCAGCCCATTTATCATGCACAAGTATGGTTTCGGCTGCATTGCAGACAGAAGGACGCTGGGTTTTGGCATTAATTGCAATGGATAATGCCATGTCTTCTTCAGCAGTTTCATCAATGTATATATGGCAGTTTCCTACTCCCGTTTCAAGCACTGGAACAGATGCCTGTTTGACCACTGTTTGGATCAGGTTTGCTCCTCCACGGGGGATCAATACATCCAAATACTCATTCATTGTAAACATGGTAGATGCAGCTTCCCTGGAAGTGTCTTGAACGAGCTGAACAGCTTCCTTTGGCAGCCCGCTTTTCTCCAAAGCAGAGTGGAGGGAGGACACAATTGCTTGATTGGACGCAAAAGCAGAGGAACTGCCTCTAAGAAGAACAGCATTTCCGGTTTTCAGTGATAAAGCAGAGGCATCAACTGTAACATTTGGCCTTGCTTCATAGATCATGCCAATGACACCGATTGGCACACGGACATTTTGAATATCCAGTCCATTTGGCTGTGTCCAGGATTCAATCTCTTCACCCACCGGGTCAGGCAGCTCGACAATTTGTCTCATGCCTTCAGCCATATCCTTTATTCGTTCTTCTGATAAGCGAAGTCGATCTAAAAGAGTGGAAGAGAAGCCTTTCTTTTCTCCTTCTTCCAGGTCTTTTTTATTGGCAGACAGGATCTTATCACTATCTAATTCAAGCTGTTCTGCCATCTTTTGAATGGCTTCATTTTTTATTGATGTAGAAAGAGGAGCCAACACAGCAGCAGCTTCTTTCGCCAGTTTTCCTTGTTGATAAATCGCATCCATGTATGAAACATCCTTTCCTTTTTAGCTGTGCACCCAGTCATCTCTGTGGATGACTTCGGCACGCGCGGTTTTTGTGTAATAAAGGGCTTCCTGTGACGGTTTCCCTTTTATTTGTTTAAGCTCAGTAGAAGAGACATTGATCTGCCCTTTACCTAGAACATTTCCTTTTTCATCAATAACTTCTACCACAGCTCCTTTAGAAAAGGAGCCGTAAAAATCTACCACTCCTGCCGGAAGCAGGCTTTTCCCTTTATAAAGGATAGCATCCCTTGCTCCATCATCAATAATAACCTGGCCTGAGACTTGTGAGTGGAGAGAGATCCATTGCTTTTTGTTTTTTAAAATAAATGCACCGGGAAAACCAATATACGTACCGTCCCCTTTGCCAGATAAGATATCCATCAGCGCTCCCTCGTTTTCACCAGAGCCGATAAAGCAGCTTACTCCTAAAGAAAGAGCGGTTTTTGCAGCTTCCAGCTTAGAACGCATGCCCCCTGTTCCCACCTTGCTCCCAGAGGAGCCTGCCTGGGAAAGGAGTTCCCCGGTAATTTCCGGTAAGAAATGGTAACGTTTGGCTGAAGGGGTGTCATTAGGGTTAGCATCATAAATCCCATTAATATCTGTCAGGATAATTAATGTCTGGGCATGAACCAGTCCGCTGACAAGAGCAGATAGCAGGTCATTATCACCGAATGTTAACTCATCGACTGCGATGGAATCATTTTCGTTTATAATAGGAAGGACTTTTCGGTGAAGGAGTTCAGTTAAAGTTGTATAGGCATTTTTGTGCTGGGACCTGCTTGAAAAGTTATCGCGTGTCAAGAGGATTTGACCAGCCGAGATGTTATGTTTTTTTAATTCTTCGGTATAAGCCTGCATTAATATCCCTTGGCCTACTGCAGCTGCTGCTTGTTTTCCGCCAATGGTTACAGGTCTTGAAGGATAACCGATTTCTGTAAATCCGGCTGCCACTGCTCCTGAGGAGATGAGGATGACCTCATGCCCTGCATGTTTTAGGTCAGCGATTTCTTTCACATACCTTTGAAGCTTTTCGCGGCTTAATCCACCCTTTGCATTTGTGAGAGAACTGCTTCCGATTTTAATGACAATTCTTTCCTTGGCCACATTTATCACCTGGTTCTTTTTATTTCACAGCTCGTAAAGAGACATCTTCTGAAATGCTTTTCAATAAAAAAAGCCCTTCTGTCCAGTAAAGGACGGAAGGGCTTCTTTCCGCGGTACCACCTTTTGTTGACGCAATCTAAACGTCCACTCGCTTACCCTTATCGCGGGAAACGGTCGGGTTTATCCCCGACGGCTCCAGGGCAGGTTCGAAAACTTCACAGCGATGAAACCTTTCAGCCTATGGGTTCCATTCTCTGACGCTTGAATGATAATCTACTATTCCCTTTCAACACCTGATCGATCATTTTATATTACATTATGTGTTGTAAACAGAAGAAATGTCAAGATCTCCCTAAAAAAATTGAAACTCAACTTTACTAACATGGGGCTCAGGGTATGTAAATGATAGAATAAAAAAATAAATGGCAAAGAAAATGATCTATAGCAAAGAGAGGAATCGTAATGAAAAATAAAGTCATTGTAATTACAGGCGCGTCAAGCGGACTAGGAGCGTGGATCGCACGTGCGGCTGCCAGAAAGGGAGCAAAGGAGCTAGTCCTTATCGCAAGGTCAGAAGATAAATTGCTTGCTTTAAAGGAGGAAATCATAAAGCTTGGTGGCAATGCGATGGTGCTTCCTGGAGATATTACAGAAACGGAGCAGGTGATTAAAGGGATAGAAAAGATCCTGAGGGAAAAAGGGCATATCGATGTTCTTATCAATAATGCAGGTTATGGGTTGTTTGAAAAAGTTATCGATACGCCAATTGAAGATATACAAGGGATGTTTGCTGTTAATGCAGTCGGTCTTATTCAAATGACTCGGGCTGTACTTCCTTCTATGACAGCCAGAAAACAAGGTCACATTATAAACATTTCTTCTCAGGCCGGCAAAATTGCGACCCCAAAATCAGCAGTATATTCTGCAACGAAGCATGCTGTTCTTGGCTTTACAAACAGTCTTCGCATGGAAGTGGAGGACGATGGAATCATTGTAAGCGCCGTTAATCCCGGCCCGATAAAAACCCCATTTTTTGAGAAAGCAGATAAACAAGGCACCTATGAAAAAAATGTTGAGAAATTTATGTTGTCTCCTGATAAGGTGGCAAGAAAAACCCTAAAGCTTATTAAGAAGCCAAAGAGAGAAATGAATCTCCCTTTGTGGATGAACGCAGGGGCAAAGATTTATGGAGTAGCACCGAGGTTATTGGAAAGAGCTGCCGGAAAGCAGTTTAAACAAAAATAAAATCAGTCAGGATTTGCCGCCGACTCTCCGGTAAACAACATCATAGGCAAATTCATGGAGGCTTAGGTCAAGGACCAGCTGCTGCTCTTTAATAACAGAGGCCATATGCTTTAGTTCTTCATTGGTAAAAGGAAGGAAGTCATCGCCGGATCCTTGGGTATAGGATGTTTTTTAATTTTTTATGGGGAAGATATCATTCATTTTTCACCCTTCTTTGTTAGAACTACACATTATTTTAACAAAAAGAGGACATTACGAGGGAAAAGAATGCATAGGTGCAGGTGTGTTTGTTAAAATAAAGAGCGAGGAAACGTAGGAGGTGCCGAAAATTCAACCAAGGAAATTATTTACATGGGTAGGAATTGGCTTAGCCATTTTATGGTGCGTGGCGATTATGCTTCAATTTACACAATATGCTATTGGGGATGCAGTGATAGGTTCCTTATTCATCGTTGTTTGTGTGGCAGTGTTTCTTACCTTATATTATCTTCATGAAAAAGGAAATAAGCATCTAAAAATTATTAATGGTGTATTGTTTCTCATTGGAACAGGCTCATTAGTCACGGCTGTTGTCCTGGCCTTTTAAGAGTAGCTGTTTTTCTGCCTGGTGGCAGGAAAGCAGCTGTTTCATGTTTAAGGGCCGTTTTGAAAACGAACACAGTCTACACACCCTTTTCCACAGCAAAATCTTTTCTGCATTGGAACCTGAAAGCGAAGGGAATAGACATATTCGTTTGAAGGCTCATCCATGCGTACGAAAGTTAAAAAAGTAGTCAGCAGCTTTCCTTTGGCTGCATACGCAGCTGCTTTTCTTAGGCTTTCCTCAACTAGACTTTGCCGGTGTATAGCTTCAACATAAAGGAAATTGGTGCCAGCTATCTTTTTTCGTTGAATATGTATAGAAGGATGGTTTTCATGAAGATAGATAAAAAAACGTTTCCATGCTTCTTCCATTACCTTTTGCTCCTTTCCTTGGATAGGTAAAGAGATCTAATACACATAGTAGAAGACGTACTTCAATAATAAAAGAAAGAACAACTATGGAAATTACTGTATGATATTGCCGTTTTGTAAAAGTCATGCTAGACTAGGAGCAAACATACGTACAAAGGAGCGGGCATGCCATGATCACAGAACGTCAAGGGTTGGCCGTCTGGCTGCGTTCATTGAAACATGTCCGGCAGCTGCGAAAATTTGGCAACGTTCATTATGTTTCGAAAAAGATGAAATACGCAATCGTCTATTGTAATAAAGAAGATACAGATGAAACAGCGAAGAAAATAGAATCACTTCACTATGTTAAAAAAGTAGAACCATCGATGCGTCCTTATGTGAGTACTGAATATCAAAGCAAAGTACCAGATAAGGTTAAATCCTATGACTATAACATGGGATTGTAGCCCCCGGAATTGTTCCGGGGGTTTTTTAATGCGTGGGAGGCGGGTCGTCATGGGGTGGTGAGTGAGAAAAGAGCTTACTATTTTCTATGTTCCTCTTTTGCACAACATGGACCTGTATGCAATCAGTTTTGACTGCTAAGAAAGAGGAGTAAGATACTTATTCATTCGTAAGATGCCTATTAAATATTGATAATATAACTCTTTTTCTGGAAACATACTGGATGGTTTGACCGATAAAGGAATAATGTTCTTGTTAAGGGAGCTGGCTGCTTTATAGACCATGTCAAAACGCTGGTAGATTTATGTTCAGGATTTAAAAGACCTTCCCTGCATATATATACCGGCTGAAAGTGGTTCTCCCCTGAAGGAGTGAACACAGCGGCAATGGAAGACACATTTCGGTTGTTAATTTCCGTATCTAATCTTAATATGTATTTTACACGATGCTATTCGCTTCAACGAGCGAAAGCCATTCATAAATATCCGCGTAGCCTTCTCCAAGCTCGATAAATCGCTGTATCATATCCTTGTCTCTCCTTTTTATTTGCTTATCTAGTTCTACATAACTAAGCATACCACTGCTTTCTCACTTCAGAAAGAAAGGGATTAGATTACATGGATGGGTCCGCAGCCATAAAAAAACCCCCTGCGCCGAAGCGTGGGGGGCGCCTGCCATATTAAGCAAGCAATGGGAGAGGAGAAACCGGAGGAAGAACTTATGGGGAAACGTAAGTCTTCTCCGCGGTTGTCAGCAACATGGGGTCATGCTGCTATCCACATTATAAACCGGGGCGGAATTTTTTATACACGATTTAAAGAAAACAAGAAAATTTGACGGTAACAGGTCCTTAGTTGAATGAATTAAGGTTTTTCCCTTTTTATGTTAGGATTATATAGGATAATAATGACAGCAGATAAAGGCGGGCATGCTATGAGAGTAATATCAGGAACACGAAAAGGACAGCCCTTAAAAGCTGTACCAGGCACAAATACACGCCCAACGACTGATAAGGTTAAAGAATCTATTTTTAACAGGATCGGTCCATATTTTGCAAGCGGGCGAGGTCTGGACCTGTATGCAGGAAGCGGCGGCCTTGGAATTGAAGCGATCAGCAGAGGGCTGGAGCATATGATTTTTATAGATTCATCCAGACAGGCTCTGCAAACACTCCGTTCAAACCTAAAGGCCTGCAGGTTTGAGGATCAATCCGAAGTATATAAAAATGATTCGCACAGAGCCCTAAAAGCCTTAGCAAAGAGGCACGCAGCATTTGACGTCATATTTTAGATCCTCCTTATGCGAGTCAAAAGCTGGCACAGGAAATAGAGCTGTTTTTAGAATATGAATTATTAAACCCCGGCTGCCTTATTGTCTGTGAGCATGATGCAAACGTACAATTGCCAGCTAAAATAAAAAACGTAGTAATGGAGCATGAAGATAAATACGGAGATACAAAGGTAAGTATTTTCTCTTATCTTGGATTACAGCAAAATAACGAAGAGGAATAGAGGTGGCACAATGGCAAGTATTGCGGTGTATCCAGGGAGTTTTGATCCTGTGACCAATGGCCATTTAGACATTATAGAAAGAAGTGGAAAAGTTTTTGACCACGTGGTCGTAGCTGTGCTTCACAATCGAAGCAAAACACCCTTTTTTTCTGTAGATGAACGAGTGGCAATGCTTGAAGAAGCTACAAATACAATGGGGAATGTAGAAATCGATTCCTTTCATGGCTTGCTCGTTGATTATATGAAAGAAAAAGAGGCAAGGACAATTGTAAGGGGGTTGCGAGCAGTCTCTGATTTTGAATACGAGATGCAGGCTGCTTCCATTAATAGAAAGCTTAACCCCGATATAGAGACTTTCTTCATGATGACAAACAACCAATACTCTTACTTAAGCTCAAGTATTGTAAAAGAAGTGGCTAAATACGAAGCGAATGTTTCCGGATTGGTTCCTACCGTGGTGGAAAAGGAGCTGCTTAAGAAATTTGCTAATGAGAACAGGTGAAAAGGCACTCTGCAAGGAGTGCCGTTTTTATACTCAGCGAGCGTACAGAAAAAGCTTCCTGGCCCGAAGAAAAACATAGACGACCAGCATGATAAAAGTAAATAAGCCTCCCCACGCCAGGAAAGTTTCCCAGTATGAGTATAAGGCAGTGGAATCTGCAGGTGAAAAGACAGGAATGAACTGCTCAACAGCAGCTTCCTTGCTCTCATAAAGAGGCTCCCATAATAAAAGAGCCAAAGCTGCAGCGAAGAATCCGTGAAATATTCTGGCAATAAAAAAAGGTTTAAAACGAATATCAGTTTCAGCTAAGAGACTGGCCACTTGCGCCTGTACGGAAAACCCACTGAAAGCAAGGATAAAGCTTGTAACGACAGCCTGCTCTTTCAGACTGGCGCCTGTTGTTTCACTTGCCAGCCGACCCCCTAAAGTGATTTCAAATAATCCTGATATAAAAGGGAGGCTTAAGTCAGGGGGAAGCTTTAAAATGAGAAAGAAAGCAGCCAATGCAGAAGCAAGAAGTGATGCAATATTTACGAGGTGCAAAAGCTCATTGAATACAGAAAATAAAATAATAAACCCGCCGATCATTAATAACGTATCGATGGATGAGCGGACAGCATCCCCAAGCTTTTTCCCAAAAGGTCTCGTATCCTTCATTCTTTCTTTATGCAGAAGGTCTGCAGCATAACTAAGGGAAATTTTTGTGCTTGGTGGGGTAGAAGATGATCCTGACGTCTCACTACTTCCGTGGAAACGCATGACAAGTCCTACGCAAAGATTGCCCAGGTAATGGGCAGCGGCTAACACTAACCCTAATTGGGGGTCATGGAAAAAACCGACAGCTATTGCCCCCATAATGAATAATGGATTTGAGGAGTTAGTAAAGGATACAAGCGTTCAGCCTCTGTTTTTGAAATTATATTTTCCTGCCGCAGCCTTACTGTCAGCTTCGCTCCGGCCGGGTACCCTGACGCTAGGCCCATGGCCCAGACAAACCCACCCGTTCCAGGCACTCTGAACAAAGGTCTCATTAATGGCTCAAGCATGGCTCCAAGGAAGCTGACTACTCCAAAGGCGATCAACAGTTCAGAAAGGATAAAAAATGGAAGCAGGGAAGGGAACACCACTTCCCACCACATTGTAAGGCCTCTAAGGGAAGCTTCAAAAGATTGTTTTGGAAACACCATCAAAGAAACCGCGACAGAGACGGCCCCTGCTGCGAGTAAAAGTGACTGAGCTTTTGCTCTTTGCAAATGCTTGCCTCCTTCGCTGGAAAATAAGTAAGATTAAAAATCCCAGCTTATTTCAACCAAAAATTGGACATGTTTTGTAATCAATATACGCGGACTGGCGTAAAGTAGAACCATATCCTTTTTGTAAAAGGAGTGCTGGCCTTTTGGAAAAACAACAACCTTTGATCGGACTTGCTCTAGGCTCAGGAGGAGTGAGAGGTTTCGCCCATATTGGTGTCATAAAAACACTTCTTAAACATGAGATTCCTATTCATTTTGTGGCCGGAAGCAGTATGGGAGCTTTGGTCGGAGCGATGTACGGAGCAGGTCACAGCATTGAAAATATGGAAAAGATGGCAGTGATGTTTAGAAGGAAGTTTTATATTGATTTCACTGTTCCTAAAATGGGATTGATTACTGGTAAACGGTTAAAAGAACTTATTTATATGCTTTCTAAGCAGAAAAATATTGAAGATTTAAAAGTGCCAGTCCATATTGTAGCGACCGACTTGAAAAGCGGGGAGCGTGTCGTGTTTAAGGAAGGACCAGTGGCTGATGCAGTCAGGGCAAGCATCTCTATCCCCGGTATATTCATTCCTGAGAAAATAGATGGAAGACTTCTCGTAGACGGAGGGTGATAGACAGGTTCCTGCCAGCGTTGTAAAAGAAATGGGAGCGGATCTAACGATAGCAGTTGACGTTTCTTTTTATGAGAGGGAAACTGAAATTTCTTCTATTTATGACGTTATTATGCAAAGCATGGAAATTATGGGCAGACAACTGCTACAATACAGAGAAATAGAAGCAGATATCATGATTCGTCCCATTACTAAGTATTATAATTCGATTGTCTTTGAAGAAGTTAATGAATTAATCGCCCTTGGCGAAAAAGCAGCTGAAGGGCAGATTCACCACATCAAAGAAATGCTGACGAAGTGGAGGGAGAAAAACAATGGAATCTAAGAAAAAAAGGGGGATTTCCAGAAGCTGGATTGCTGTTATTCTAATTATTGCTTTGCTGGCTGTCTATCAAATTCCTCTGCCTTATTATTATTCACAGCCGGGAGAAGCTGTTGCATTAGCTGACATGATAGAAGTGACAGAAGGGTATGGAGAAGAAGGTCAGTTTTATTTAACAACCGTCAGGCAGAGAAGGGCCAATCTTCCTTGTATATGTGGGCACAAATGAGTGACTACCGGGAGCTGCTCCATGAAGAGCTGTTTCTGCGGAGCGGGGAAACAGATGAGGAATACTTTCATAGGCAGACGATGCTGATGACAGACTCTCAGGAAGCTGCAAAAATAGTCGCCTACCGGGAAGCTGGTCATGAAGTCAATATTGATTATCAAGGGGTTAGAGTCACCGAAGTGATCGATGAAATGGATGCTGCCAATCATTTAGAGGGAGGCGACCTGATTCAGCAAATTAACGGCCAGCGTATAAACACACTAGACGACCTTCATGGGAACCTGGATGGAAAAGAAGCGGGAGATGAAGTGGACCTTCTTGTTGTCCGGGAAAATGAGGAAATAGAGGTTACTGTAAAATGGATACTTTTCCATCTGACATGGATGATACAGAGCGAGCAGGCCTTGGGATTATGTATCCAGTAACCGATAGAGAAGTCACCTTCGAGCCGGAGACAAATATTGAAGCCGGTGCTATTGGAGGGCCTTCAGCAGGACTGATGTTTTCTTTAGAAATTTATAATCAATTGACTGAGGGAGACATAACCAAGGGCTTGAACATAGCAGGCTCAGGAAGCATTGATGAAGATGGGAACATAGGAAGGATTGGCGGTATCAAGCAAAAGGTAGTGGCTGCTGAGAATTCCGGTATAGATGTTTTCTTTGCCCCTGACGATGATTTAGGAGAAATCTCTAATTATGAGGAAGCAATGGAAGCTGCCGAGGATATCAATGCAGAAATGGAAGTGGTAGCGGTTAAGACTTTTGACGATGCCATCACCTTTTTAGAAAGCTACGAGCCTAGGTTGATCAGCCTTTTATAAAGGAAAGAGGATGGGATAATATATAAGGCTCCAATTATCGTCTTTGATAATTGGAGCCTTATTTTTACCTTCAACATAGTTCGTTATCCGGCTGAACCCAGGAAGTCACTGAATGTTTCATCCGGCATGGATTTCACGAGATCGTTGACAGCAAAAGCAACGGCACGCTCCTGAACTTTGCAGGGTAAGGTCATTCTTATTAGCTTGGTTTGTCCCAGACTCTTTTTTCAATTACTTAAAAAGCGGTCTTCCTTTGAAGCAAATCGGACAGGAGGCAGGGAGTACTCTTCTTTATAACGCTGTATTCGCTTGGAAGGGGGTAGGGGAAGAAAATAAGCAAGAGCTGCTTTTTCATCGAGTACCGCCTGAGGCCCTTTTTTTCGGTTCATCTTTGTAGCAAGAGGAATCTCCATTTCTTTTCTTGCGAGACTCAGGTATTTTTGCCCATTTTCATTCATGCCAAGCAGGCGAATAGATTCCAGCTTATGTGCTTGCAGCACTTTCAGCATCAATTCTTTGTCACTGTCAGTCAAGATATGGGTTGCTAAGCGCTGCAGCCTTGTCCATGTGTACCGCTTTGTTTTCACAGCTTCTATAAAGGCAGTGAAAGAAGAGTGCTGTTTTGCCTGGGATATAAAACGATTTTCAAGACCTTCTTCCGCTTCATATATGCCCCGGAGGCGGGAAGGAGAAGCTGTGAGTAAATTTGCCTGTAAAAAGGGATAATAAAGATTCCAATGAAAGAAATCAGGCTGGTGGTCCTGATCCTCTTTTAATTGGTCAAAGGAAGAAGAAGGCATCGTATCGGCAACAGCTTCCAAATGATTTTGCTTCTCAATCAGCTCATGGCGTATCCCTGTAGCGCTGGCAATCGATTGAGAATTCTTCTCTTTTTCATGATAACCTGCACCTATTCTCTTTATCGTGGCAGGCTTAATCTTTGCTTTCAGCTCTCGTATTGCTTTTACGTAGTTATACCCTAAAATGTTGTTTGGCTGCGAAATGTCAGGAAGGTCATGACCGGGATTCAGCTGAGAAAAGGCTGCAGAAGATGCTCGTGGATAGCTCATGCCCTGCTTGACAAAAGATTGTATATGACTTTCATATTGAGCCTGGTGGTCCATAAGAAAAGAATCCAGCTCAAGGAAAGGAGTAATCTTCCCATGTTCGCTTCCGAAAACCACAGTATCTGCTCCCATAGCTTCCAGCACAGCTACGGCCCCGCGGGAAAACAAAGATGCATGCTGCACGGAATAAGCATAAGGAAGTTCTACAACAATGTCAGCACCTCCGGCAAGAGCCATTTTCGTCCGTGTGCGCCTTGAAACAAGGGCTGGCTCTCCTCTTTGCAAAAAGTAGCCGCTCATGACGCAGATAATGATGTCTGCATTTGTGCTTGACCTTGATTCTTGCAAGTGATATAAATGACCATTATGAAAAGGATTATATTCAACAATTAACCCTGTAACTTTCAAATAGAGATGCCTCCTTTAAGATGTGCTGTAAAAAAGGTGTTTTATCAGCTTTATTTAGGTTATTAGAAAAAGTAAGTATCAGTAGCTGTTTCTTTGTAAGATTGTTGTCTCATGTTATGATAAATAAGCATGTTTTCTCTACATTATAATGTAAAGAAAAAATGTTGACAAACAATCTATGGACAGCTATAATTACCCTTGTTGCCTTGAGGTGATATCCAATGAAATGGAGTATACAAGAATTATTAGCGAAAAGGCATTCAGGCCTTGAGATTCAAGAAGAGCAGGTAGATGTGAGTGAATTAGTGGATAGAGATAAGGAAATCCGCCGCATTACTCCTGTCAATGTCACTGGCCGTGGAGAGTTTACTGGACAAACAGTTAACTTTACTCTTCGCATACAAGGATCTATGGTTCTTCCTTGTTCACGTACTCTGGCTGACGTAGAGCTCCCATTTGATGTGGAAGCTCAGGAACGGTTTATTCTTACAGATAGTGCTCTGGAGGAAAAAGACGAAGATACCCATGAACCAGTGAATGGGTTTGTCGATCTTCTCCCGTACGTCAAAGAGCATATTCTTTTGCAAATCCCTATTCAAATCTTTGCTGAAAATGGAGAGGAACCCCAGGCTCCTCAAGAAGGCCAGGATTGGGAAGTAGTAACAGAGGATGAACTTAAGGAAGCCAGGGAAGAAGAAAAGGAAAAGAAAGTAGATCCAAGACTGGCTGATTTAGCCAAGTATTTTGACAAATAAGAGATAAAGAAACCTCGTTTCTTTATGAAACACTTTACGCACCTTAAAGGAGGTGGGAATGATGGCAGTACCTTTTAGACGTACATCAAAAACTCGTAAGAACAAGCGTCGTACTCATTTCAAACTAGAGGTTCCAGGTATGGTTGAATGCTCGGACTGTGGAGAAATGAAGCGATCTCACCGCGTATGTAAGAATTGCGGATCTTACAAAGGACAAAATGTTATTAACAAATAATAGGTGTCCCCAATCCCTTGCCGATATGGCAGGGGATTTTTGGTGAGGGGTCCCATCACACTTACCCGTTCTTTTTATTTGAATATACTATCAATGAAGGTCTCTTCCAAAGTTTTTTAAAAAGGTGAAAAAAGAGGGAAAGTGAAGGACCGCTGTCGAATGAAAGGTAAGAAGATAAAAGGGGGAGCAGAATGTGAAAGAAAAAGTACATATAAAACGTTTAGAGAATGTAGCATACATTACAATAAACAGACCAGAAAAGCGTAATGCAATGGATATGGAAAGCATGGATTTACTAGAGAAAAAGCTGGACGAAATAGAAAACAACCAGGCTGATAAAGTAGTGGCCATTACTGGTGCAGGAAATGAAGCGTTTTGTTCAGGGGGAGATTTATCCGTTTTTCATCACTTAAGGACAAAAGAAGAAGCCCATGCCATGCTTCAGAAAATGTCTCAGGTTCTCTTTCGTTTGTTTTTATTCCCTAAGCCAACGGTTGCTCTTTTAAATGGAACAGCGGTTGGAGGCGGCTGTGAAATAGCGTCGGCTTGTGACATCAGAGTGTCAGCTCCTCATGCGAAGTTTGGCTTTGTGCAAGGGAAGCTTGCGATAACGACAGGATGGGGTGGTACTTCCATGCTCCTCGAAAGGATCGAGCCTGCTAAAGCCTTGGAGATAGTAATGACAGCCAGAATGTATAGTGCAAAGGAAGGGAAGAACCTGGGTTTCATTTCCTCTTTGATTGAAGGAGACTTTAAAAAAGAGAGTGAACGTTATCTATCTTCCTATGTGAATCTGAACTCGGATGTTCTTGCTGCCTACAAGGCCCGTTTCACCGATAGAATAGATAGAGAGAAGCTTCAGCAAAGAATAGAACGAGAAATAGATGATTGCTCAACTCTGTGGGCAAAAGATGCTCATCATGATGCTGTGGACAAATTTATCCGTAAATAGTGCTTTCTCCCATCTTTTTTCCATTGGAATAATAACAGAAGAATAAGGAGATAATCTTTGGTAGACATTATTCTATCTGTAAGCCTCTTTTCATAGCTATGAAAAGAAAAGCTAGTAAATGGAGGGATGATTATGGAGGCTGCAAGGCAGGATGCTTGGAATGAAGATGAAGATTTAATCTTGGCCGAAGTGGTTTTAAGGCATATAAGAGAAGGAAGTACCCAGCTTGCTGCTTTTGAAGAAGTGGGAGAGAAATTAAAACGAACCGCTGCAGCATGCGGCTTTAGGTGGAATGCTGCTATTCGGAAAAAATATGAAAAGTGCGATCGCGCTGGCAAAGAAACATAGACAAGAACCTGCTTCCGAGATACAGGACAAGAGCTATATACCTGCTGAATTGGAGATGGCAACAGAAAGCCATGTGGCTTTTGAGGAAAGGAATAGTATAACCAATCAAGGGTTCGGCGAAAAAAGTATGGAAGAGACCGAAAAGAAGGCTCTTGATATGCCTCAGATTATTGAATTCTTGCATTCTCTTCATCAGGAGGAGCAAAGCAATGAGAGTTGGAAAGAAAAATATTCAGCAATAGAAGAGAAGGCAGTAGAACTAGAGAGAGAAAAGAAGGCATATCAACGACAATTGCTTTCTTTGCAGGAAAAATATGATAAGTTAAGAAGTGATTATGAGATTTTTATGGATATCATGGACCGGGCCAAAGAACTGACAAGTGATCATGCCGTCAAAAACTTTCCTTATGCAGAACGTGAAGGGTAAGAACCATAGCAGGGTGTTACGATATTTATTCTTAGGGCTCTTTTTTGGTTCTAATTGTTCAAGAGTTGTGTCTGCTGGGATCTACCTGATTTTTTCTTCCCCAGGAGCGAAAGGGAAAGTTTCCTGGGTAAAAGCATACGCCTCTATCCAGTGTCGTACAGCAGTAAAGATTTATGTGAAAAAGGGGCCGGGCTCAAAGGTTAACTTTTGAGCCCGGCCCCTTGCCGTTATACATTATTCTACAGACTGGACATCCGCTGAGGGAGTATTCTCCGGCTGCTGCTCTTTTACTCCTTTTGGGTACCACACGTAAGGATTTTGCCCCCGGTCACGTCCTTCCTGATAGGTAACCGGCTCGAAGCCCATTTTTTCCCAAAAGCCATGAGACTGCTGTCGAGCATTTGTTTTCACAGGGAGTCCCATGTTTTTGGCATAAGCGACCAGGGCCTCACCAAAACCTCTATTCCTGTAAGGTTCTAAAACTTCAAGCTTCCACAATTCTAAATAATCCTGAGGAGGCTCAAAATACAAATCGAACCTTTTTTCAATTTTATACAAACACATTCTAGCTACAAGCTTATCGCCAAAATAAATACCATAAAAAGGAGATTCACTGTCATTTTCAATGATGTTTTCTTCTAATTCTTCTTTCATTGACAGTTCTTGCACGCCAACTTCTTTGAAATTTTGGAATTCTTCAAGTGTTTTGAAGTTAACAAGTAAGCGCTTAACTTCTGCTGTACTCATAAGTTCATCCTCCTTTGCAGCTAATAAGTTCATTTTACTATAGTTTTTCACATTTGTCGGCTTTAGACATGAAAATTATAAATATGCATAATTATCAAAAAATTTATCGCAAGAAAGCAATGGGAAGTTGTTTTCCTTTGTGCTAAAATTTAAATGCTATATTCAACTGGTAATAAAGAAGAAAGTTGGAATGAAGATGAAAGCGAAGGTTGCCATTGTGGGAGGAGGTTCAGTCGGTCTGCTCCTCGCTGGATATACAGCCAGGATAGCTGAAACAGTTCTTGTTTGCAGGCGTCACTCCCAAAAAGAAATGATAGAGAGACACGGAATTCATGTTCAAGGACAGTTTACTGCAGAAGCTGAGGCAGTTACATGGGGAGAAAAGAAAAAGGCAGTAGAACATGCTGATCTCATAATAATTGCCGTAAAGTCATACGATCTTGAGAAAATCTGGAAAAGCCTGCCTGAAATAAAGCCGGGAGCAGGAGTCTTGTTTCTGCAGAATGGTATGGCTCATACTCCCTTGCTAGAACAGAGTCAAAAACAGAATGTCTATCACACATTTGCGGCATAGTCGAGCATGGAGCTCTAAAAGTGAATGATAATACAGTAAAACATACAGGACAAGGGATTCTGCACATAGGGGCAGTGACAAAAGAGAGCCCCCTTTTACAGCAAATGTTACATATTTTTGATGAAGCAGGGTTAGCGGCTAAGAAAATCGCACATTGGAAGGAAAAGATGGAAGAGAAGCTTTTATTTAACAGTGTCATCAACTTTAACGGCTCTCTTTCAAGTGAAAACGGTGAATTAATCGATAATCCTTATTTTAAAAAAGTGATGAATCAGTTATTCATGGAAGCCTCCTCAGTTCTTTCTTTGCCGCATAGTCCAAATCTTTGGCACGATCTTTGCAGTCTTTGTGAAAACACCGCTGAAAATCAATCCTCTATGTTAAGAGATGTCTTGCATCATCGCCCTACAGAACTTGACGCCATCACTGGTTACTTGGTTAAAAAAGGGGAAAGCCAGAGAATCCCTATGCCCTGCCATAACTTTGTGTATCAAAGTATTAAAGGACTGGAGAAAAGGAGGGGAGGAAAATGGGGGATGTATTAGCCTGGATTTTGGCGACAGTCATCACACTGCCCCTGTTAGGCTTTTACTTGGTTTACATTTTCACGGTGAAAATCACAAAGAAAAAGGGACGGGCGGTAAGGCTGGCAGCTGATGTTTCCACGCTGTTCTTTATGGCTGCCGTTTACTTTCTTGCAATTGAAATCTGGGGAAGATCATTTCTTTGGTTAATGATCATCATAGTGCTGAGCATTGCTTGTTTTTTTACCTTCATTCATTGGAAAGCACGGGCGGACATTGAAATTCCACGGCTTGCAAGAGGGATTTGGCGGTTTAGTTTTATGTTATTTTTTATTGCATATTTCGGCTTATCTTTACGGGTTGTCTTTTCGAATTACTACCGCTATCTTATAAGCCAGAAAGATAGCGGTTTTTTCTCTGGATTTGATACACTGTAATTGAAATCAAGATAAATCACCACTAGGAAGAAAGGTTTGACCTTTATGAAAATTGAAGAACAAAACCTTCCTTCTTCATCTTTGTTCGTCCAAAAATACAGAAACAGAGATCCCTTTGTTTCCTCTCTTTTTGATTATCATTATAAAGATGAAGACATGAAGCAGCGTTTTATGGAATTAACAAAAAGGTCCTTTGACCGAAAGGCACTACATACACACCTGGTCAATTACCAGCAGACGTTTACACATAATGAGCTTGCTCTGGAACAAATTGATAAACTTAAGGACCATCGCTCAGTCTTTGTGGTCGGAGGACAGCAGGCTGGGATTCTCACCGGTCCTTTTTATACTATTTCAAAAGCAGTCACCCTTGTGCTTGAAGCAAGAGAACAGGAAGAAAAGCTGGGGATTCCGGTGATCCCGCTTTTTTGGATTGCCGGTGAGGATCACGATTGGCATGAAGTGAACCATATTTTCCTTCCTGGAATGAAAGGTCCCCGCAAGCATACCTATAAGGGGTCATACAATCCCGGGCAACCTGTTTCAGAGCAGCGCCTGAATGATGAGGCTTTTGTTACATGGATGGAGGAAGCGGTGAAATCCTACCGGGAAACTCCCTTTACAAGAAAAATTACCGGGACGATAACAAAACTGGCATCCCGCTCCTCCTCAATGACTCATTTTTTTGGTGAGCTGATGCAGTGGCTCTTTAAGGAAGAGGGACTGGTATTACTGGATGCCAACCACATAGAAATGAGAAAGCTGGAACGAGAAATTTTTAAAAAAATAGTTGAAGAGAACGCGGAGCTTTCCAGTCGGCTTATGAAAAGAATTTCTCTTTATAATACCAGGGGCTATGATTCACCTGTGAAGGCCCAATCTGATTCAGCTCACTTTTTTTATCATACGAAATTTGGCCGTGAGCTTTTGTTTAGAAAGGGTAGTGGTCTTTTTGAAGGGAAAAAGGGACAAGTACAGTTCACAAAAGAGGATATTATCCAAAAGATCCACCACTCTCCTGGAAAACTGAGCAGTAATGTAGCTACGAGGCCATTAGTGCAGGAAGCAGTTCTTCCAGTGCTGTCTTTTGTTGCTGGTCCCGGAGAAATTAAGTATTGGGGCTTGCTGCAGCCGTTGTTTCACCACCTTGGGTATCACATGCCACCCGTATTGCCCAGGATGCATTTTTCCGTGGTTGACAGAAAGGGAGCCAGAATTCTAAAGGAAGAAAACCTTGATCCGTGGAAGGTTATTCAGCATGGAACAGGCAAAAAGAGAGAAGAGGTCAAAAAAAATGCAATCGAGGTTGATGGTATTTCCATGGCCGAAGAGGCCGTCATGAAAATAAAGGAGATCCATGCTCCCTTACAGGAGGCTCTTTCCAAGGTGAACCCTTCTCATACCTCTTATGGAGAAAAGAACTATCATATCATAGTAAATGAAGTAAAAAAGCTTGGGGAGAAGATTACTGATCTCCAAGAGAAAAAGGTACAAACGTCACTGCATCGCCTTGATTTTATTGAACAAACACTGTTCCCGGCCGCGAATCCCCAGGAGCGGGTATGGAGCATATACCCGGTGCTGAATGAGTACGGAGAAAGCTTCATTCGTGACATTTGTCAAAGTGGTATTACAAGAAATAAGAACCATAAACTGATTTATTTGTAAAAAACAAGATATTTTCAGAGCCTTTTGGCTGTTTACTAAAAGATCTCCCGAATACGGGAGATCTTTTTTGTCGCAAAAAAAATAAAAGAAATCGTGGTACGTAGTGGGGGAATGTGGTACCTTAAAGGTAGAAAGTGGAGAGGATGGTACAGCGATGTTTATGGGGGAACATCACCACAACATTGATGACAAAGGAAGAATGATTGTCCCTTCAAAGTTTAGAGAGGGACTAGGAAGCTCCTTTGTCATTACAAGAGGAATGGATCGCTGTTTATTTGTTTATCCCCCGGATGAATGGAAAAGATTAGAAGAAAAGTTAAAAACTCTCCCTTTCACTAAAAAAGATGCTCGTGCATTTACTCGTTTCTTTTTTTCAGGCGCTGCCGAATGTGATGTGGACAAGCAGGGCAGAATAAACATTCCATCGACACTGCGGGAATACGCTCAGCTAACAAAGGAATGTGTCATTATCGGAGTATCGAGCAGGGTAGAGATCTGGAGTAAAAGTGAATGGGAAGCTTATTTTGAAGATTCCAGGAATCCTTTAGTGAAATCGCAGAAAACATTATAGATTTTGACATGTAAAGTGAAGGCAGGTGAACAAACAAGTTGGCAGCAGAATTTCAGCATGAAACAGTGTTACTAGAAGAAGCAATAGAAGGACTAAATGTTAAAGAAAATGGTGTCTATGTAGACTGTACTCTTGGCGGAGGGGGACACAGCGAAGCAATATTACACAGGCTTCAAGGCGACGGCCATTTGTTTGCTTTCGAGCAGGATGAAAGAGCCAGGTCTTTTGCAAATGAACGCCTTGCCGCATATCAAGAGCAATTGACCATCATCCCTGCCAACTTTCGGTATCTGAAAGAGGAGCTTGGACATAGGGGGATTTCCAATGTGGACGGTATTCTTTTTGACTTAGGAGTATCTTCTCCACAGCTTGATGAAGGAGAGAGAGGATTCAGCTACCAGCATGACGCTCCTCTTGATATGAGAATGGATCAGTCAATGGAAGTTACAGCAAAAGATATTGTTAATCAATGGCCTTATGAAGAGCTGGTAAAGGTAATCTTTCGATACGGTGAAGAACGGTTTGCAAAGCAGATTGCAAGAGCTATTGAATCTCGCAGAAAAACAAAAGAGATTCAGACCACTGACGAATTAACAGAAATTATTAAAGAAGCGATTCCGGCTCCTGCACGGAGAAAAGGCGGGCATCCGTCTAAACGGACATTTCAGGCGATCCGTATAGCAGTGAATGATGAGCTGGCTGCCTTTGAAGAAGCGGTGAAGGATGCGATTAATCTTCTTTCCCCAAGCGGTCGCCTGTGTGTTATCACCTTCCATTCGCTGGAGGACCGCATTTGTAAACAAGTAATGAGAGAGGCTGGCAAGCGTCCAGAGCTTCCAAGGGGACTTCCTATTGTACCGTCAGAAGCTGAACCAATCCTTGAGTTGATTACAAGAAAGCCCATAACAGCGTCTACAGAAGAATTGGACAACAACCGCCGGGCAAGATCTGCCAAATTAAGAATCGCTGAAAAAAAGGGGGATGTGAATCGTGAATAATCTGGCTCAGCAAGTTCAAAGACAAAAAGAACAGCAGCAGGTTGTACATACAAAAGTTAAGCACCGCCTGCGTGGGAAGGTGACGAAAGGTGAAAAGGTCATCATGAGCGGAATGATTGCCGGGGTCATCGCTGTTTCTTCTTTGATTGTCACTAATTATGCTAATATATATTCCCAGGAAAGAGAGATTTCCGCCCTGCAAAACACTGTGAGTCAGCAGCAAGAGATAAATGATGGCTTGCATTTGCAAGTGGCAGAGCTAAGCTCACCGGACCGGATTATGTATTATGCGAAAGAAGAGCTGGGAATGCAGTTAAAAGAGGAAAAGGTGAGAGTAGTACAAAACTAGTTCTTTCAATAAGAGCTAGTTTTTTCCATGTGAATCGTGATGAAACAGGAGTGTGGTACTCCTGATGCCATAAAGGACAGGTGATGGCGGAAAGTGGAAGGAAATAAGAGAAATAAAATTATGTATCGGACAATTTGGCTTCTTGGAATTATTCTTGTGTGCTTTATTGTTTTTACCGGTCGTATGCTTTATGTTCAGGCAGTAAAAGAGGTGGACGGCCAGAATTTAGAAGAATTAGCTCAGTCCAGGTGGACGACAAGTCACGAGTTGCAAGGAGAAAGAGGAACCATCTTCGACAGGCAGGGAAATCCCCTTGCTGAAGAAGTGCAATCCTACTCGGTTTATGCTGTTCTTGATGCCACTCATGAAGAGCATGTGGAAGATCCGGAAATGACAGCGGAAACGCTGGCTCCTTATATAGACATGGACGAGGAAAGGCTTAAAGAGCTGTTAAGCCTGGGAGAGACCGAAGGAAGATATCAAGTAGAACTTGGGTCAGGTGCCAGGCACTTAAGCCATAGCACAAGGGCTGAAATTGAAGAACTTGAGCTTCTGGGTATCCGTTTTCGAACAGAGTCTAGAAGGTTTTATCCAAATCAAGTGTTCGCTTCCCATGTCTTAGGTATACAGAACGGGATATGAGTGAAGCAAGGATGGGCCTTGAGTCAGGATTGAATGAATACCTTACACCTGAAGACGGCTTTCTTTCCTACCAGCGGGATCAAAGAGGCGTTCCTTTGCTCGATAGCAATGAAAGCTTTGAAGAACCCCAAAATGGAGACGACGTCACCCTGACTATTGATTCTAATATTCAAACAACTATGGAACAAGCGATGAATCAGGTGGAGGAAGAGTATGACCCTGAAAAAATAACAGCTGTCGCAGCCAACGCCAAAACGGGGCAAATCCTGGCAATGAGCAACCGCCCGAGCTTTAATCCAAACGAGTATGAAGAGATTACAAACTTTACAAACTTTGCAGTGGCAGACAGATTTGAGCCTGGCTCGACGATGAAAATCTTTACATTGGCAGCAGCCATTGAAGAAGGGGTTTATGACGGAGAGGAAGAATTTGAATCTGGCAGTTATGAGGTAGGTTCTCACCGACTCCATGATCACAATAACGGACAAGGATGGGGAAAAATCACCTTTAATGAGGGATTTTACCGTTCCTCTAACGTGGCCTTCGCAAAGCTTGCAATGGAAAAGCTGCGTCCTGAGCGGCTGTATGATTACATTACTGATTTTGGATTTCGGGAAACCACAGGGGTGGATTTGCCTGGGGAAGCAAGCAGCCTGATAGCAGAGCAATATGAAATTGATGCTGCTACCACCGCCATCGGGCAAGGGACCGCGGTTACTCCCATTCAAATTATCCAAGCTGCAACTGCAATAGCGAATGAGGGCAAAATGATGAAGCCATATATTGTTGACAGCATCAGTAACTCTGCGACTGAAGAAGTGGTTTATGAAGGCAAGCCAGAAGTGAAGGGTGAACCTATTAGCCCGGAAACCTCAGAAGAAGTACTTGGCTTAATGGAGCAGGTCGTGGTTTCTTCAAGCGGAACAGGACGCCCCTATTTTATTGAAGGGTTTAATGTAGTAGGGAAGACAGGAACAGCGCAAATACCTAATCCTGATGGAGGAGGATATTTAAGCGGAAATAACCAGAATATTTTCTCCTTTATTGGTATGGCGCCAAAGGATGACCCAAGTATCATTGTGTATGTGGCAGTTGACAGACCAAACCTTGCTGGTGACGAATCAGGTTCGGCGCCTGTGTCCATGATTTTCAACTCAGTTATGAAGCAAAGTCTCCAATACCTTAATATAGAGCCTGCTGTTTCCGAGGAAGCCGTATACGAAGAAGACGGAATAGAAATCCCTGAGCTTGAAGGTGAAAGCGTGGAAGAGGCTGAAAGCATTCTTCATTCACTAGGCCTTCAGCCTGTATTTCTTGGAGATGGGGAAACCGTAGAGGAAATGAGCCTGGTTCGGAAAGTCACGTTATTTTTGGGGAGAGAGTGCTGATCAGGACCGAGGAAGCTTCAGTGATGCCTGATATTACAGGATGGTCCATGAGAGATGCCACAAAGCTGAGTGATCTAGCGGGGATGGAACTTCACCATATAGGCTCGGGCTATGTAACAGACCAAAGCATCCCCGCCGGTACAGGACTTGAAGGAAAAGGCTATCTAACGGTAGAAATGATGAGTCCTCAAGAAATCAGGGATTTAAGAGAGGAAGAGGCAGCGGCACAGGAAGAAGCAGAAGCTGAGGAATCTTCCGGAGAAGAAGATTCTGAAGATGAAGAGGAAAGAATCAGAAGAGAATAATCTTCCTTCCCCGATCTGCTGGTCGTTCTACTAAGAGGGATACAAGCATAGGCATAAGCAAAGGTGCAATGGCCTTTTAGTAGAACAGACGGTGGTGGAAGAATGCGAGTCTCGTATGTTACCGTTAGGAAACGTTTGATTTGGGTGTTTATCGCAGGTTTATGTGTGTCAGTTATTCTTGCAATGAGACTTGGATATGTACAGTTTGCTTTAGGAGGATGGCTGACCGAAGAAGCAGAAGATTCCTGGAGTCGAAATGTGCCCTTTGAAGGAGAGCGAGGGGAAATACTTGACCGCAATGGTGAAATTCTTGCAACTAACGTGAGCGCACCCTCCATTCTTGTAGTTCCCAGGCAGGTGAAGGAGCCGGCGGATACAGCCAGGCAGCTGGCGGCTGCATTAAATATGGATGAAAAAAAAGCCTATGAATTAATCACAAAACAAGAGTCCATTGTAAGAATTAATCCAGAAGGACGTAAGGTTAATAAGGAAAAAGCAGCTGAAGTGAGGAAATTGCAGCTGCCAGGGGTCTACATCGCAGAGGACAACAAACGCCATTATCCTCAGGGCCGATATCTCTCCCACGTTTTGGGGTTTGCCGGGATCGATAATCAGGGATTGACGGGGCTTGAGCTCTATTACGAAGAAGAGCTGAAAGGAAAAAGTGGACATGTATCGTTTTTTCTGATGCAAAGGGGAAGAGAATGCCTGATATGGCAGATAGATATCAGGAGCCGGAAGATGGATTGGATGTTAAGCTTACGATTGACTCCAGGGTGCAGACAATTGTCGAGCGGGAACTGGACATTGCTGAAGCAACCTACAATCCGGATGGTGCTATTGCCATAGCAATGAATCCTAATACAGGTGAGGTGCTTGCTATGTCAAGCCGGCCGGATTTTCATCCTGAAGAATTCCAGGATGTTCCCCCTGAAATATTTAACCAGAATAAACCGGTCTGGTCCCAGTACGAACCTGGTTCTACCTTTAAAATCATCACTCTTGCGGCAGCTCTTGAAGAAAATGAAGTGGATTTGCACAAAGATAATTTTCATGATCCAGGCTATATCGAAGTGTCTGGAAGAAAGCTGCGATGCTGGAAAAAGGCGGGCATGGACAACAGACATTTTTAGAAGTGGTGCAAAATTCCTGCAACCCCGGGTTTGTCGTACTGGGGGAAAGACTGGGAAAAGACAGGCTTTTTGATTACATTGAAGCGTTTGGGTTTGGGGAGAAAACAGGGATTGACCTTCAAGGAGAAGGGAAAGGAATACTCTTTAACCGAGAAAGGGTAGGACCTTTAGAGCAAGCTACGACTGCTTTTGGGCAGGGAGTATCTGTCACCCCTCTTCAGCAGGTCACTGCCGTGTCAGCAGCAGTAAATGGCGGTTATTTATACCAGCGTTTCTGGCTAAGGAATGGCTTGATCCTAAAACGGGAGAAGTCGTGAAAACAAATACCCCTGTAATGAAAAGGCAGATTATTTCAGAAGAGACATCAAAGGAAGTAAGAGAGGCTCTTGAGCACGTCGTTGCCCAGGGAACAGGGAAGGGAGCATTCGTGGACGGGTACAGGGTTGGTGGGAAAACAGGGACGGCACAAAAGGCTAAAGACGGGCGGTACCTGGAAAATAACCATATCGTATCCTTTATTGGCCTGGCCCCGCAGATGACCCTGAAATTGTTGTTTATGTGGCGATTGATAATCCTAAAGATACACTTCAGTTTGGAGGCATCGTAGCGGCTCCGATCGTTGGTAATATTATGGAAGACAGCCTGCGTGCACTCGGGTGGAGAAAAGAAAGGATCAAGTGGAAAAAGAACTTGCCTGGAATGATACGCCATTAATAGAAGTTCCGGACCTGGTGGATCTGACACTGCGGGAGGTAAACGAAGCCTACTATCCTTTGGGAATAGAGAAAAGCGGAAGCGGAGATAGAATTGTTGCCCAGTCTCCCGGACCGGGGGAAAAAGTAGAAGAAGGGTCTACGATCCGTATTTATCTTGATGACAAAACGGCCTCTTCCGATTAAAATGAAAGTTGTGTCATTCAGCCAAGGGAGTCGACCTTGGCTGCTTCTGTTATGGAGAGAATTATAAAATGGTAATCAGTGACAGTAACGATAAAAGAGGAAAGGACAGTGAATATGTTATTAAATGATCTTTGCAGCTCTTTGATCAGTTATACAAAAACAGCCCGGGAAAACCCTGACATTACATCCATGGAAATGGATTCCCGCAAGGTAACGCCCGGGAGTTTATTCGTGTGCATCAAAGGGTACACGGTAGATGGCCACGAGTATGCAGGCGAGGCAGTAAAGAAAGGAGCAGCTGCCCTGCTGGCCGAACGAGAGCTCGATGTTAACGTTCCGGTCATCGTAGTACGCGATGTAAAACGGGCGATGGCTGTTTTGTCCAGTGTTTTTTACAATCATCCTACAAGAAAAATGCGATTAATAGGGATTACAGGGACAAATGGAAAAACCACAACCACTCATCTGATTGATCAAGTGTTAAAAGACAGCGGCCAACACACAGGAATGGTAGGAACTCTCTACACAAAAATAGGTGAAGAAACCATTGAGAACAAAAACACAACACCAGAATCCTTAGTGCTTCAACAAACGTTTGGCAAGATGGTTTCTCAAAACATAGAAACATGCACCATGGAAGTCTCTTCCCACGCCCTTGATTTAGGGAGAGTGCGGGGATGTGATTTTGATATTGCTGTATTCACAAACCTGACAAAAGACCACTTAGATTATCATGAAACGATGGAAGCATATAAGCAGGCAAAAGGATTACTGTTTGCACAGCTTGGAAATCATTATGAAGGAAGAAGGAAGACAGCTGTCTTAAATGCCGATGATCCAGCTTCAAGCTTATATGAAAGAATGACTTCAGCGCAGGTTCTTACATACGGAATTAAAAACGAAAGTGATATTAAAGCAGAAAACATTGCCATAAGGCCATGGGGCACATCGTTTGAAGCAGTGACCCCTTGGGGGAAAGAAACATTTTCCTTGAAGTTAATTGGTATGTTCAGTGTGTATAATGCCTTAGCAGCAATTACAGCCTCTCTTCTTTCAAATATCTCACTCGCGGATATTAAGAGAAGTCTTGAAGCTATTGAAGGAGTAGACGGACGTTTTGAAACAGTAGATGCCGGACAGGATTTCACTGTCGTTGTTGACTACGCTCATACCCCGGATTCATTAGAAAATGTCTTAAAGACAGTCAAAGAGATGGCAGAAAAAAACATTTATGTGATCGTAGGATGCGGAGGGGACAGAGATAAGACCAAACGGCCGGAGATGGCAGCTATTGCCTCTGAGTTTGCCGATACTGCCATCTTTACTTCTGATAACCCTAGAAGCGAAGATCCCAAAGCGATCCTTGAGGATATGGTGAAGGGCGTCGAGAAGTCAAATTACACTGTGATTGAAAGCAGAAAGGAAGCCATTGAACATGCTGTGCATTCAGCTGCCGCCAAAGATATCATTGTCATTGCCGGAAAAGGACACGAAACCTACCAGATCATAGGCAGTGAAGTGCTTACGTTTGATGACCGGGAAGAAGCAAGAAAAGCAATTAAAAAGATAAAAGCTGATAGATAGATTATGGATGTTTTTAGTCATGGAAGGAGAGAGCAACCGTGGTTGCACAGTCAATACTTATTACGTTAATAGCAGGGTTTCTTATAGCGGTTTTATTATCGCCTATCATGATTCCTATGCTGAGAAGGTTAAAATTTGGCCAGGCGATTAGAGATGAAGGGCCTAAATCTCACCAGAAAAAGAGCGGGACTCCTACTATGGGAGGAGTATGATCCTCCTGTCAGTCCTTATTACTACTCTATTGATGACTTCTATATTTCTGGAAGTCACCGTTGAAGTCTGGCTTCTTCTCCTTGTAACGATTGGTTTTGGAGTACTTGGGTTTCTCGATGATTTTATAAAAGTAGTGATGAAACGGAATCTAGGGTTAACATCAAAGCAAAAGCTCGCTGGACAGCTGGTTATTTCAGTTATCTTCTATGTAGTTCTTGCCCAATCAGGATTTTCTACAGAAGTTACAATTCCAGGCACAGGCATGGGAATCGACTTTGGAATTGCGTATTTGATTCTTGTGATTCTTATGCTCGTGGGAGCTTCTAACGCGGTGAACCTTACTGATGGGTTAGATGGTCTCCTTGCTGGTACCGGGGCTATTGCCTTTGGAGCCTTCGCGGTCCTTGCTTGGAATGCTGGCATGGGAGAAGTGGCTGTATTTAGTGCAGCGGTCGTCGGAGCTGTTCTAGGGTTTTTAGTTTTCAATGCTCACCCGGCAAAGGTGTTTATGGGAGACACAGGATCCCTTGCATTAGGAGGAGCTATTGCAGCTATAGCGATCATTACAAAGATGGAAATTCTCCTTATTATCATCGGAGGAGTATTTGTGATAGAAACTCTTTCTGTCATTATTCAAGTCCTCTCTTTTAAGCTTAGGGGAAAAAGAATTTTTAAAATGAGCCCACTTCATCACCATTACGAGTTAAGCGGCTGGTCCGAGTGGAGAGTTGTCATGACCTTTTGGCTGGCGGGACTCATTTTTGCAGTATTAGGCATTTATATTGAGGTGTGGATAACATGAAACAAATAAAAGATTTTGAAAATAAGGCGGTTCTTGTCCTTGGCCTGGCAAAAAGCGGAATGGCTGCAGCCCGGCTCTTAAAAAAATTGGGGGCCGACGTAACCGTAAACGATGCAAAGGATCTGGCGGGAACCGAAGAAGAAAAGGCTCTCCGCAAGGAGGGAATTACACTCGTGTCAGGAGGGCATCCTGCTTCTCTGCTTGACGAAGCAGATTATGTGGTTAAAAATCCGGGTATCCCTTATCACAACCCTCTAGTCAGTGAAGCTGTAAACAGAAACCTGCCTGTAGTTACTGAAATTGAATTGGCTTCCCTTGTTTGTGAAGGAGACATAGTGTCTATCTCGGGATCCAATGGAAAAACAACTACAACTACACTTTTATATGAGATGTTAAAAGGAAACGAGAATAAAAAGCCTTGGATTGCAGGTAACATTGGAACGGTAGCCTGTGAAGTTGCCCAGGAGGTAAAAGCACAGGATATCATGGTCACGGAAGTATCAAGCTTTCAGCTAAAAGGAACAAAGGATTTTCACCCTCACGTGGCTGTTTTACTTAATATTTTTGATGCTCATCTTGATTATCACGGAGACCGCCTGGATTATGAACAGTCAAAGGGGAAAATGTTTAGTAACATGACCTCCGAGGATGTCATTATTTACAATAGTGATGACCCAGTGGTTGAAACATTGGCGAAACATTCAAAAGCGCAGCTCGTTCCTTTCTCTGCTTCCTCCAAGCAGTCTGAAGGTGCTTATGTGGAAAATGGATGGATTACCTTTAAAGAAGAGTCCATCCTTTCTCTTAAAGAAGCGTCGCTTCCTGGAGCTCATAATGTAGAAAACATGCTTGCTGCCGTAGCTGCGGCTAAAATTCTCGGGGGCTCTACCACCCAAATTATAGATGTTCTGAAAACGTTCAACGGTGTAAAACATCGTCTGCAATTTGTCGGGAACCTCAATGGAAGAAAAATATATAATGATTCTAAAGCGACTAATATTCTTGCTACTCAAAAAGCACTCTCTTCTTTTACACAGCCTGTTGTCCTTTTGGCCGGAGGCTGGACAGAGGGAATTCATTTGATGATTTAATTCCGTATCTGGCCAAAGTTAAGGGAGTCGTCACATACGGGGAGACTAAAGGGAAGATTGCAGAAGCTGCCTATGAGGCAGATGTAAGCCATGTTGAGAAGCAAAATACACTGGAAGAAGCAGTGAAAACAGCATATAAATTGACTGAAGAGGGTGATGTGCTTCTTCTCTCTCCAGCCTGCGCTTCCTGGGATCAATTTAAAACTTTTGAGGAGCGGGGAGAGACGTTTATTAAAGCTGTACAGCATCTCCAGTAAAGTAACTTATTTACCCGGCTATCTAAGAGCATGTTCGGGCATGTCTTGCATACATTTTAGAGAGGCAGACCTTGTCTTCCTACTCTACTTTGCAAGAGGTGACGGCCTTGTCAAAAACTACTCGGATGCCCGACTTTCTTTTACTTGGCGCAACACTGCTTTTACTGATTATAGGAATATTAATGGTGTACAGTGCCAGCTCAGCATGGGGTGTATATAAATTTGATGATCCTTCTATTTCGCAAAGCGCCAGCTTTTATTTGCCGGAGCTGGACTGGCGGCCATGTACGTTACAGCAAAGGTAGATTATTGGACGTGGCAGAGCTGGTCGAAGCTGCTTTTAATTATATGCTTTATTCTCCTGCTGATTGTACTGATCCTGGTGTGGGCTTATGCGGGGAGGAGCAAGAAGCTGGCTGGGGATTGGTGCTTTTTCTATTCAGCCCTCTGAATTTATGAAACTGGCCATGATTATTTTCCTGGCCAGGTACTTATCCAGGCACCAAAAGAAAATTACAAAATTCAAAGAAGGTCTCCTTCCTACTTTATTGCTGATATTTACAGCCTTTGGACTCATAATGCTCCAGCCTGATTTAGGAACCGGAGCTGTCATGGTCGCTACTTGTGTGGTTATGATCTTTGTATCAGGCGCTAGAATCAGCCATTTTGCCTGGTTAGGAGTAGTTGGAGCCGCCGGTTTTGTAGCTTTGATTGCGTCAGCTCCTTATCGTATTAAGAGAATTACCTCTTTTTTAGATCCATGGTCAGATCCTTTAGGGAGCGGATTTCAAATCATTCAATCCTTGTATGCTATCGGCCCCGGCGGGTTGTTTGGGATGGGCTTTGGGGAAAGCAGGCAGAAATACTTTTACCTGCCGGAGCCTCAGACAGATTTTATTTTTGCTATTATTGCAGAAGAAGGCGGTTATATAGCCGGAGTAGTTATTATTCTTTTATTCACCATCGTCATGTGGAGGGGGATACGCATCTCACTCGGAGCTCCAGACATGTACGGTGCCCTTCTTGCAGTTGGGATAGTAGGGATGCTGCTCATACAGGTTATGATTAACGTAGGAGTGGTGACAGGTTTATTTCCGGTCACAGGCATCACCTTGCCTTTTCTCAGCTATGGAGGATCTTCTTTAACATTAATGCTGCTTGCCATAGGGATTTTGCTTAATATAAGCATACAGGCAAAGCACTAGCATCATTAGAAGCCTAGTTAAGGAGAGTTTACAAATGAAAATTGTTGTAACCGGGGGAGGAACAGGGGGCCATATTTACCCTGCTCTTGCCTTGATTAAAGAAATAAAAGAAATCGATCCAGCAAGTGAATTTTTGTATATTGGTACGAAAAAGGGATTAGAAAGCGACATTGTGCCTCGTGAGGGCATTCCTTTTGAAACAGTGGAAATTACTGGTTTTAAAAGGAAGCTGTCTTTGGAAAATGTGAAAACAGTAATGAGATTCGTCAAAGGAACCAGACGTGCAAAAAAAGCTGATTAAGGACTTTAAAGCTGACGCTGTGATAGGAACCGGAGGGTATGTAGCGGGACCGGTTGTCTTTGCAGCAGCAAAGCTTGGGATTCCAACTCTTGTACATGAACAAAACAGTGTTCCAGGTTTAACAAATAAGTTTTTAAGCAGATATGTAGATAAGGTAGCCATTTCTTTTAAGGAGTCTTCCTCTTTTTTTCCAAAGGAGAAAGTAGTATTTACCGGAAATCCCCGCGCTTCGGAAGCAGTTCGGGCAGCAGGCTCTAATCCTCTTCCGGAAATGGGTCTTGATCCACATAAAAAGGTCGTGCTAGTGGTTGGAGGAAGCCGGGGAGCCCGGCCGATCAATGAGGCGTTTTTAGAAGCGCTGCCCGAAGCGGGAAAACAAAAATGGCAGTTTTTGTATGTTACTGGTGCTGTCCACTATGATAAAGTGATGGAAGAAGTGGATAAGGCGGGAAACCCAAGTAATGTAGTCATTAAACCATTCATTCACAATATGCCTGCGGTGTTGTCAAACGTTGATGTGATTGTAACAAGAGCAGGAGCGACCACACTAGCGGAAATCACAGCTTTAGGGCTGCCTTCCATTTTAATTCCAAGCCCTTATGTAACCAATAACCATCAGGAAAAAAATGCCCGCAGCCTCAGCGATAATGGTGCAGCGGTTATTCGTCTGGAAAAAGAAATGAACGGTAATATGCTTTTAAAAGATGTGGAAGATATTTTAGGGACGGAAGCGACCTGGGAGAGAATGAATAGGTCGGCAAAAGAGCTGGCTATGCCGGATTCAGCAAAACAAATTTATAATCTTATCCAAAGCCTTGTGAAGCCGGTCGGCAAATAGTTACTCAGAGGGCAGAGAATGAAAAAAGAGAGGTGCCTTTTATATGAAAGAGATTATTGAGGAACTTCAAGATGCGCAAATTGGGAAAGTAAAAGAAAGTGAGCCTTTATCTAAACATACAACCTGGAAAATAGGCGGACCTGCTGATGTGTTAGTAGAGCCTGCCGGTATAGAGGAAATGAAAAAGACCATGGAAATCATTCAAAAGCATAATGTTCCTTGGCGGGCAATCGGCAGAGGGTCAAATTTATTAGTAGATGACAAAGGAATTGAAGGAGTTGTGATCAAGCTCGGAGAAAATATAAGTCATCTGGAAATTGGAGACGGGGAGATCAGAGTAGGCGGTGGATATTCCATTATTAAGCTGGCTACGATTATCAGTAAAAAAGGTCTCTCTGGTCTTGAGTTTGCCGGAGGCATTCCTGGAACGGTAGGCGGAGCAGTATTTATGAACGCGGGGGCTCACGGCTCTGACATGAATAAAATATTGATCAAAGCTCATGTGTTATACCCCGACGGGACAATGAAATGGATTGCAAAAGAAGACATGGGATTTTCTTACCGGACATCCAGGCTGCAAAAGGAAAAAGGCATCTGCCTGGAAGCTGTTCTTGAAATTAAAGAGGGAAACAAGGATGAGATTGTATCAGAAATGCAGAAAAATAAAGATTACCGAAGAAACACTCAGCCATGGAAGGACCGTGTGCTGGCAGTGTGTTTCGCAACCCTCTTCCAGATCATGCAGGAAAGCTCATTGAAGAAGCTGGCTTAAAGGGCTACCGTATTGGCGGAGCTCAAATCTCTGAAATGCATGGGAATTTCATTGTCAATATCGATAATGCCCAGGCAGCAGATGTGTTAGCACTCATTGATCACGTGAAGACAACCATCAAGGAAAAAATAACGTTGAGATGCACACTGAAGTAGAAATTGTCGAAAGGTAAAGAGTATCAAAGAGGGACAGACAAGATTATTTTTGAAATGGTGCTCTGTCCTTCCTTACAAACCATATGAGCATTTCCCCAAAATATGCCTCTGTACAGGAGGAAACGAGCGGGAAGGATTGGGGGAGAAAAAAAGATGTCAGACAAAAAAGTCGTTACCTTGGATAATGCGAACACAGCCTTGCACGAACAGCGAAAGAAGAGAGCCAACCGCCGCCTTATTACATACCTGTCCATCTTTTTTTCCTTATACTATTGGTTGTGTATTTCCAATCCCCGTTAAGTCACGTAAGGAATATCCAAGTAGCAGGCGAGCAATATGTCCAGGCAGAAGAAATAGAAAAAGCCAGCAATGTAAAAAAAGGGACAAGCATATGGAATGTCGATATGACGCAGGCAGAGGAAAGAGTAAGAGAGTTTTCTGAAATAGAGAATGTGAACATTCAGCGGTCACTTCCCGCAACGATAGCCATTGAAGTAGAAGAATATCCTCGGATTGCCTATGTTAAGAATGGTGATGAATACCTGCCTGTATTAAGAAACGGAAAGACTTTACAGAATGCTGCCAGAGCTTCGGTTCCAGGTGACGCGCCGGTGCTCTCAGGATTTTCTTCCATAGAAATTTTAGAGGAGTTTTCTGCAGAACTTGGAGAAGTAGGGGAGGGAATCTTAAACCGCATCTCCGAAATCCATCATGTGCCCGATGACGAAGATCCTCTCCGGCTGCTGATGTATATGAATGATGGTTTGCAGGTAGAGTCTACGATAAGAAACTTCTCAGACCATATGACTCCTTATCCCGTAGTAGCTAAAGAAATTGACCCTGAAGCTGCAGGAGTTCTTCATATGAAAATGACTCCTTATTTTGAAGCATTTGAGGAAGAAGCTGAAATGTCAGATGAAGGACTAGAGGAAACAGTAGAAGAGGGGGCTGGTGAAGTAGAGGAAGGAAATGCAGAGGAAGAGTAGTCCAGAGCTGGGGCGAATTTCCACAAAGTGAATGTAAAAGCAAAGGAGAGAGGTTCTTAATCTGAATACAAAGATAGAACCTTTCTCCTGTTTTTTGGAATAAGAAACTTTATATAGTGCTATGACTTTTCCGAGAAACCTGAATTTAGCCTCTGTTTTTCCTATTTTCTTCATTTTTCTGCGGTAGCCTGCAACTTTGCCTTTTCTAGGTCTTCATCTTGGTGTAGACTTATAAGTAGCGGCAATTTTTTGCTTTTGGATATTTCTTTTTTTTTATTATTAAAAAACAAATCCCTTTGACTATGAAAAGAAAACATTCTGTTCTTTTTACTGTGTGCTACATATAGTTTGCATGAAATTTTATTTTTACCAATAAAAAAAGGGTATTGCAAGAAGTTGTGGAAATGTTAGTGGTAAACAAACAATTTCCCTTATTCTTTTTATGATTTTTTCACAAAAGCAAAGGTTGATCATGCTATTATAGATGAAAGATGGGAACGAATGCAGGTGGAAAAGCAGTAATAGATGCAGATGCCAACGGGAGGTGCCAGTACATGAACAACCAGGACATTTATGTCAGCTTAGATATCGGTACATCCGGTGTCCGGGTCATCATCGGAGAAATGTCAGATGGCTCCCTTAAAGTAATGGGAGTAGGAAATGCCTCCTCTGAAGGAATTAAAAGGGGGCTATCGTTGATATTGATGAAACGGTGAAATCAATCCGTCGCGCAGTCGAACAAGCGGAAAGAATGGTCGGCCTGACGGTTGAACAAGTCATCGTCGGCGTAAATGGCAATCACATACAATTACAGCCATGCAGTGATGTCGTAGCTGTATCCAGCCTGATCGCGAAATAGGCGATGAAGATATAGAGCGAGTAATCGATGCTGCCCAGGTTGTAGCCATTCCGCCGGACCGGGAGATTATCGATGTCATACCGAATCAGTTTATTGTAGACGGACAAGAAGGAATCAATGACCCACGCAGTATGCTTGGAGTCAGGCTGGAAATGGAAGGATATATTATTACAGGATCCAAGACAGCTTTACATAACCTGCTGCGGTGTGTAGAACGAGCAGGGCTTGAAGTGGCCGACATCTGCCTTCAGCCCCTGGCTGCAGGGGCCGTAGCTATCTCCAAAGATGAAAAATCCTTAGGAGTAGCGCTGGTGGATATCGGTGGCGGCTCCACCACCGTTTCTGTTTTCCAGCATGGCAGTCTCCAGGCAACCTCAGTTCTTCCAGTTGGAGGAGAACATATCACCCATGATATCTCTGTAGGATTGAGGACAACTGCTGAAGAAGCAGAACGGGTGAAGGTTGAGCATGGACATGCCTATATCGATGGAGCTTCCGATGAAGTGACCTTCCAAATGAAGACCATTGGAAGTGATGTTGAGGAAGAGTATTCTCAATTCGATATAGCTCATGTCATTGAGCCGCGTATGGAAGAAATTTATGAGCTGGTCGAAGACGAAGTACGCAAACTGGGCTTTTCAGATCTTCCGGGAGGCTACGTACTCACAGGAGGAAGTGTAATGATTCCTGGAGCTCTAGAACTTGCACGTGAAGTCTCAAGCATAATGTCCGTATAGCCGTTCCAGATTATATTGGTGTACGAGAGCCACGTTTTACAACAGGAATCGGACTTATTGAATTTGCTTATCGAAATGTTAAAATTCAGGGTAAAGAAGTTGCAGCATCAGTTACAGTAAAAGAAGAACATGAATTACAAGAACGTTCGGCGAGAAGAAAGAAGGCACCAAAACAGCAGGAAGAAGAAACGGACAAGCCTGGTGTAAAACAAAAAGTGAGAAACTTTTTTAAAGTGTTTTTTGAGTAAATATATGCAAACTCATGTAAACTCGCCAGATTTGACGGATTAGGGGGACCTGAGATGTTAGAATTTGAAATGGATATGGATCAGCTGGCGCAGATTAAAGTAATTGGTGTCGGCGGCGGCGGTTCAAACGCTGTAAATCGAATGATCGAAAACGGCCTGCAAGGTGTTGAGTTTATTGCTGTTAATACAGATGCTCAGGCATTGCAGTTGTCAAAAGCTGAAACGAAGCTTCAGTTAGGCGGGAAGCTTACCCGTGGTCTGGGAGCTGGAGCAAATCCAGAGATCGGAAAAAAAGCTGCTGAAGAAAGCAAGGAACAATTAGAAGAAGCCTTAACCGGTGCCGATATGGTCTTTATCACTGCAGGCATGGGAGGAGGAACGGGTACAGGTGCTGCTCCAGTCATTGCTGAGGTTGCTAAAGAAATTGGTGCCTTGACAGTTGGCGTGGTAACCCGTCCATTTACTTTTGAAGGCCGAAAACGTTCAGGCCAGGCTGCCGGAGGAATCGGTGCCTTAAAAGAAAAAGTAGATACATTGATTGTCATTCCAAATGATAGACTTCTGGAAATTGTTGATAAAAATACTCCGATGCTTGAAGCTTTCCGGGAAGCGGATAACGTTCTCCGTCAAGGTGTACAAGGTATCTCAGATTTAATTGCTGTACCTGGTCTTATCAACCTGGATTTTGCAGACGTAAAAACCATTATGAATGAACGAGGCTCAGCTTTAATGGGTATCGGAATCGCCACCGGCGAAAACCGGGCAGCAGAAGCTGCGAAAAAAGCGATTTCCAGCCTCTTCTTGAGACATCTGTAGATGGAGCTCAAGGTGTGCTGATGAATATCACAGGCGGAACAAATTTAAGCTTGTTTGAAGTTCATGAAGCGGCTGAGATTGTCTCGGATGCCTCAGATCCGGAAGTTAACATGATTTTGGATCTGTCATTAATGAGAACCTAAAAGATGAGATCGTGGTTACTGTGATTGCGACAGGATTTGAAGAAGCTGATGAAAGCCAGCCTTCTAAGTCCCCATCTCGAGGCACAGGGTTAAATAACAGACCACAGCAATCAGCAAGCTACTCTCCGGCAAATAACAGCAGACCTGCACCACAGCAGCAGCGTCCGCAAGAAGAGACTCCTGAACCTCAACAGAGACAGCAGCCTCAACAGGAAGAGTCCGATGCACTCGACATACCAACCTTCCTGCGAAACCGTCGGAAGAGAAGATAAAGAACTAAAAAGGTCATTCTTATAATAGAGGACCCCCGTTTTAGAGGGGTCCTCTATTTTTTTATTCTAAAAAGCACTAAGCACTCTTATCATTTAGTTCAATCCTTTTCCATCTACTAAGCTTGATTGCTCACTACATGTAAAAGCTTTTCCCCACACTCAAGCGGTAGGAGGGATCAGACGAGACCCCGCTGGCATAAGCCTGATAGGCTTGCCGATTCCCTCCGCGGAAAGGGGGAGTGTCCCCTGGTACAGAATCACATAGCTTTTCATTGCGAAATTTATTGTAAAAAGGAGTGAAAAGGCTGACAAAATCAAGCAAAAGAAGTGAAGCCAAGCTGTCATAAATTGACAGACTTTTATATAGAATGGGAATATACTTACCTTACTTAGACTACGAAGAAGGATGATAGGGGTGATTCTATATTTAGATTTAATCTGGATAGCAACTTTGTTATTAACATAATATTATTATTGTTAACAGCCAGATTTTTAAAAAGAAAAATCAGTATGAAACGGCTGCTGATCGTCGCTGCCGTCAGCTCTTCAACTGTTTTTCTCATTCTCACTCCTTTAGAAGGATTTTTCCTGCACCCACTAGGAAAATTTCTTTTATCAGTAGGTGTGGTTATTGGTACTTTTGGATTTTATAATTTTTCTTTTCTTTTTCCAAGGTTTATTTATGTTTTATATGGTCAGTTTTGTAGCCGGCGGAGGAGTGCTTGCTTTTCATAATTTTTTCCATACTTCTCCTGTATTGAAGACATGGGCTGAACAGGCTTCTTTTGCCTCTTATGCCTCCTTGCATTGGCTTACAATTATCCTTTCACTGCCTCTAATATGGCTGATAACTGTCAAAGCTATTCAGTCCCATAGAACGAGGGGAAAACAAGAAGCAAAATGTGTTGATGTTGAAATTAAAATTGACAGTCTGGTGATTGAAGGAAGAGGATTAGTGGACACCGGCAACCAGTTAAAAGACCCGATCACTAAGACCCCAGTAATGATTGTGCAGACAGATTTATTTAAGGAACGGATGAGCGAGAGCCAGTTTGAGAAATTCTCTCGCTTACTATCACTTACTGAAAATATGAATGAAGAAACAATATCGGTGTTCTGGCAGGAACGTATCCGAATCATTCCTTTCAGGGCAGTAGGCAAACAGCAGGATTGCTCATTGCTCTCAAGCCGGATGAGGTGAAAATAAATATTGGCGAGAAGGAGCATATCCTGCCCCGTATTTTTATTGGCCTTGAAGAAGGTGCTTTATCAGCGACCAGTGATTTTCAAATGATTGTCCCATCTGAGCAAGTGGAGGAGTTTTCAGGGGAATCTGCATCATAGGGAAGAAGGGGGAGAACAACTGGTATGATAAAATTAAAGATAAAAATTATGTGGTATAAGGTCCTTCGTTTTTTAGGTGTCAAACCAGACGAAATATATTATATAGGGGAAGCGAAGCCCTTCCGCCGCCTTTATCAAAAGAGGAAGAAGCTCACTTAATCAGCAAGCTTTCTACAGGAGATAAAGTAGTCAGGTCTATGCTGATTGAAAGAAACCTCCGGCTTGTTGTTTACATTGCGAGAAAATTTGAAAACACCGGGATCAACATAGAGGACTTAATAAGCATCGGTACGATTGGGTTAATTAAAGCAGTGAATACTTTTAATCCTGAGAAGAAAATTAAGTTAGCTACTTATGCTTCCAGGTGTATAGAAAACGAAATACTCATGCATCTTAGAAGGACCAACAAAATCAGGTCTGAGGTTTCTTTTGATGAGCCTCTTAATGTGGACTGGGACGGCAACGAACTTTTATTATCTGACATCCTAGGCACAGATGAGGATATCATCACTAGAGGGATTGAAGAAAAAGTTGATAAAAAGCTGTTGAGGAAAGCTCTTGAGACGTTAAATGACAGAGAAAAGCAGATTATGGAACTGAGGTTTGGCCTTGCCGGGGAGAAAGAGAAGACGCAAAAAGATGTTGCAGACTTTCTTGGAATTTCCCAGTCTTATATTTCCCGGCTTGAGAAAAGAATTATAAAAAGACTGCAAAAAGAATTTAATAAAATGGTGTAATGTCCTTCACTCCGTAAAGGAGTTTTTTTTTGCCTTGTTTCATAATAAGCCTTGTTTATACGAGGAGTAATCAATTTCCGCTTCTCAATTTTTACTTTTATGCAAAAACCCAATAGGTAAGAATGTGCATATTTTTCCTGACCAGGGACATACTGAACTCATACAAAGCTGCAAGATTCCAAAAAACAAACTTTCTTATCCAGGAAAGTTGTTTTTTGCACATCATCGCTGTATGGGAGGGAACGCCGTGTCACGAAACAAAGTGGAGATTTGCGGTGTAGACACATCAAAACTGCCCGTATTAAAGAACAAGGAAATGAGAAAATTGTTCGCAGAAATGCAAAGTGGAGATGAAAATGCAAGAGAAACCCTTGTAAATGGAAATTTGCGGTTAGTGTTAAGTGTTATTCAACGGTTTAATAACCGGGGAGAGTATGTGGATGATTTGTTCCAAGTTGGATGTATCGGTTTAATGAAGTCCATTGATAACTTTGACCTGGGTCAGAATGTTAAATTTTCGACATATGCTGTGCCAATGATTATTGGTGAGATCAGAAGATACTTACGAGATAACAATCCGATAAGGGTGTCTCGCTCACTGAGGGATATTGCCTATAAGGCACTGCAGGTAAAAGATCAGCTTATGGCTGATAAAACGAGGGAAAGAGAACCAACCGTACAGGAAATATCCAAGGTGCTTGACGTTCCTAAAGAAGAAGTTGTTTTTGCATTAGATGCAATCCAGGACCCGGTATCTTTGTTTGAACCGATATACAATGACGGCGGGGATCCCATTTATGTCATGGACCAGATTAGTGACGACAAAGAAAAAGACAGTCAATGGCTGGAGCATCTTGCGTTGAAAGAGGCAATGATTAAGCTGAACGAAAGAGAAAAAATGATCTTGAACATGCGTTTTTTTGAAGGGAAAACACAAATGGAAGTAGCAGATGAGATTGGGATTTCCCAGGCTCAAGTTTCTCGGCTTGAAAAAGCAGCCATTCAACAAATGAATAAACACTCTAAAAGCTAAAGCAGCCAAAGTGGCTGCTTTTTTATGCACTTCTTCGTTTAACGCATGGTGTTCTATCTTCGTACATACATTTGTATAAGTCAGTAATGAGAAAAAATATGTGGAGTCAGATCTCGAAACAATGCCTGCTTTACATCATATCCTGATGGTGGAAGTGACAACACCCGAAAGAAGAGAGGATAAAGTCTATGATGAGAATATCTGATTTACAGGCGAAAGACATAGTGAACATGCATACAGGAAAGCGTCTGGGAAATGTTGGCGATATAGATATTAACATTGAGACTGGTCAGGTTGAAGCAATCATCGTTGGTGGGTCAGCAAAAATGATGGGTTTTTTTAACAAAGAAGATGATTATATCATCCCGTGGCCTAATATTGTTAAAATTGGATCCGATGTCATACTGGTCAACCTTTATGATCAGGAAGGATAAAGGGCATTCCTCCTTTTTCCTTCTTTTTCTTCCTTCTCTATGGGACAAGTGCAAAATGTGTTACAATAAAGCGAATCACTATGTCCAATTCTTAGCAAAAAGGATGATAGTCAAATGAAGCATGAACCGTTTCAACCCATGACTTCTCAAATACTCACAATAGAACCGTGGAAAAGAAAGTTCACTCATATAGAGGCCGGGTTTACCTCCAGAGCAGGCGGGTCAGGATCCGGGCCGTACGATAGTCTTAATTTAGCTCTTCACGTAGGAGAAGATCCAGAAAAGGTAGCTGTCAATCGTAAGATCATTGGTGATATAACAGGTTTTCCTGTAAACAGCTGGGTTGCATCTAACCAGGTCCATGGCAGTGACATTAAGAAAGTCAGCCATAAGGATGCAGGGAAAGGATCTGTATCTCTTGAAGATTCGGCAGGGGATGCTGACGGGTTATATACAACGGAGCAGAATCTCTTTTTAGTAAGCTTTTATGCGGATTGTGTACCTTTGTACTTTACGGCTCCAAAGCAGGGAGTCATCGGTTTGGCTCATGCAGGCTGGCGCGGCACAGCCGCTAACATCGCTGCAGAAATGGTTACCCTGTGGAGCAAAGAAGAACAAGTAAAGGCAGAGGACATTTATGTGGCGATCGGACCTTCTATTGGTCCCAGAGCTTATGAGGTTGATGACCATGTGGTCAATGAATTAAAGAAAGTGCTTTCTCCAGATAGACAATCGGGCTGGCAGGAAACCACACAAGGCAAGTACAGCTGGATTTAAAAGAAGTTAATAAACAACTCCTCCTGGAAGCAGGAGTAGATGAGGACCATATAGTCATCTCAAACTACTGTACATACGAGGAGGACACACTGTTTTTTTCCCATCGCCGTGACCAGGGAACCACTGGGAGAATGATGAGCTTTATAGTAAAAACACAATAATTTGAAACTTTCATAATGAAAGAAAGGAGCAGAGGCACTTGGATATAAAACAAAATTTAACACACATTGAATCAGAAATTAAACTTGCCTGCCAGCGTGGTAGCCGCAGCGAGGACGACATAGCTATTATCGCAGTCACAAAATACGTCAGTGTTGAGACCGCCTCTAAAGCTCTGGATGCTGGAATCAGACATATCGGTGAAAATAGGGCAGAGGAGGGAACTGCCAAAATAGAAAAACTGGACAAGCCTGCTACCTGGCACTTTATTGGTTCTCTTCAATCCAAAAAAGTAAAGCACATGATTGACAAGTTTGACTACATCCATTCACTAGACAGAATATCACTCGCCAAAGAGATTCAAAAACGCATGCCTGAAGGCAGGAAAATGAAGTGCTTTGTCCAGGTTAACGTTTCAGGAGAAGATTCAAAATCAGGCTTTCTCCAGAGGATACTTTGTCGTTTATAAAGTCTTTAGAAGAATTCCCGGCTATTGAAGTGGTTGGACTAATGACGATGGCCCCGTATACAGAAAATCTAGAAGAGACACGTCCGGTATTTAGAAATCTTAGATTGTTAAGAGATTCAATTAAGGATTTAAATTTGAGTCACGCACCCTGCCTTCATTTATCGATGGGAATGTCTAATGATTATGTCATTGCGGTTGAAGAAGGAGCCACGTTTGTTCGCATTGGAAGCAGTCTCGTAGGAAAAGAATGAAGATTTAGGTGAAGGAGTGGAAAGCTCATGGGGTTCAAATCTAAATTTAAACGTTTTTTTGAATTGGATGATGAGGTAGTCGAAGAGGAAATAGAACATTTTCCAGAGCAAGAAAACGAATTTACAGCTGCAAAGAAAAAGGGAAATACCCAAAATGTAGTCAGTCTTCAAAGCATTCAGCAGTCGTCAAAAATGATACTAGTAGAGCCCCGGGCTTATGAAGAGGCTCAAGAGGTGGCAGATCATTTAAAAAGCAGGAAGGCCGTAATTATTAATTTGCAGTTAATCTCACAGGATCAGGCAAAAAGGATTGTCGATTTTTTAAGCGGTACCGTGTATGCTATAGGAGGGGATATTCAGAAGGTGGGGCAGAATATTTTCCTATGTACTCCTGATAACGTGGATGTTTCAGGTGCAATATCAGAATTGATGTATGAAAAATACAATAAGTAAGACAAGTAAGAGGTTGGGGTGATGAGAAAGATATGCAGACAATAGGTACGCTGCTTCTTGTAGGAATGCAGATATATTCATTTATGGTAATCATCTATATTTTTATGTCCTGGTTTCCAAACGCTCGGGAGTCGTCATTTGGCCAGACTATAGGATCTTTAGTAGAACCTTATTTGGAACCTTTCCGAAAGATAATCCCTCCGCTGGGTATGATAGATATTTCTCCAATTGTGGCCCTTGTTGCTCTTCACTTTGCTCGCTTTGGAGTACAGGCTCTCTTCTTTTAAGGAGGTTCTTTATGGCACTATACGAACATTTTCGAAAAGAAGAGCGGCCGTTTGTGGAACAGGCCAGTGAATGGAAAGAACAAGTGGAAACGCGTTATGAATCGAAGCTGACTGATTTTTTAGATCCAAGAGAACAGGATATTTTGAGATCTATAATTGGCAATGATGAAGTAGTCAAACTTGAGTTTTTCGGGGGCCCAAGGTTCTGAAAGGAAAAGAGCCTTGCTGTTTCCCTTTTATGAAGCCCCGGAACAGGATCAATTTCACATTAGAGTTTATGAGCTGGATTATCCTGTTAAATTTGTTTCTGTCGGCCATAGAGATGTCCTGGGTTCCATGCTGGGCCTGGGGGTAAAGCGGGAAAAATTTGGGGACATCATTTTACAGGCACAAAGAATTCAGATAGCAGTTGCAGAAGAAATTGCTTCTTTTGTAGAAATGAATTTTACAAAAGTTGCATCTGCATCCATTCAACTCCACTCTGTTTCGTTAGAAGAAGCAATTCCTGTCAGAGAGGAATGGGAAGAAGTATCCACTACGGTCTCTTCTTTGCGTCTTGATGTCCTTTTAGCGGAAATGTTCCGCTTATCTCGAAGTAAAGTCTTACCCTACATTGATGGAAAAAGAGTCAAGGTCAACTGGAGAATTGCAGATCAGCTTCATTCCTAGTAAATGAAGGAGATTATCTATCAGTAAGAGGACTTGGCCGCAGGAAACTGCTTACAGTGGAAGGGAAGTCAAAAAAAGATAAATGGCGAGTTAGCTATGGAAAAAAACAGGATCCTTCATAGAAAAGAAGGGTTTTTACATGTAATTGTCGAAAAAAGTAACATCAGTTAATCAATTAAGTCACGGAGGTGCTTCTTTTGCCGTTAACTCCCTTAGATATTCACAATAAAGAGTTTACAAGAGGTTTTCGCGGATATGATGAAGACGAGGTAAATGAATTTCTGGATCAAGTTATTAAAGATTATGAAACTGTTATTCGGGAGAAAAATGAACTGTTTGAAAAGGTGGATGAACTGGAAGAACGACTAGAACATTTTTCTAACATTGAAGAAACGTTAAATAAATCCATTCTTGTAGCACAGGAATCAGCTGAAGAAGTACGTAGAAATTCTAAAAAAGAAGCTCAGCTGATTGTGAAAGAAGCGGAGAAAAATGCAGACCGAATTATTAATGATGCTCTCTCCAAATCAAGAAAGATTTCATTGGAAATCGAAGAACTGAAAAAGCAGGCATCAGTATACCGCATGAGATTTAAGATGCTTATTGAAGCCCAGCTTGAAATGTTACATAATGACGATTGGGATGAATTAGCGAGATCAATGGAAGAAGAGCTTGAGTCTTCTTCTCCGGGGGAAGAGTAAAGAATACCCCACTTGACTTCTCGATTATGATTGTTCTATAATTTGACAAAACCATGAGAATGATAAATGAATATCCCTCTATCATGCTTATGTTCTGTAAAGCAGAGACTAAGTATCATAGCAGGTAACAAGACGTTGAAAGGGACGTGCCGTTCTGTCTTCCTTCGATAGCGAGCCGGGGATGGTGGAAGCCTGGTGACAGGAGCAGCTGCGGACATCACCCTGGAGTTCTGGTGCCGAACTTTGGTTAGGTTCCAGCGGTGAAAGCCGATATTACAATGAAGTGACTGCATATAGCAGATCATTAGGGTGGTACCGCGAGACCTTCTCGTCCCTATACCCGGGACGAAGGAGGTCTTTTTTATGGATAAAAGATCACTCAACTATAATTATTTTTAGAACAGCTTTCGCAAAGAATTTGTTTCCTGGGTATTTGCTTTCGTCTCTTAATGATCGCTTGTTTATTTTAAATGAGGAGGAAAAAGTAATGAGTTATAAAGATACATTACGAATGCCAAAAACTGAATTTCCGATGAGGGGAAACCTTCCAAATCGGGAACCAGAACGACAACTAAAATGGGAAGAGCAGAACATATACGAAAAGGTGCAGGAACGCACGAAAGGCCGTCCTCTTTTTGTTCTGCATGATGGCCCGCCTTATGCCAATGGTGACATTCATATGGGTCATGCATTAAATAAAGTATTAAAAGACATTATTGTCCGCTATAAGTCTGTAAGCGGGTTTCATGCACCGTATGTACCTGGCTGGGACACTCACGGTCTTCCTATTGAAACTGCTTTAACGAAAAACAAAAAAGGTCAACAGAAAAAAAATGTCTGTCGCTGAATTTCGTAAAGCTTGCGCTGACTATGCGATGGAACAGATCGATCGTCAACGGGAACAATTTAAGCGGCTTGGAGTAAGAGGAGACTGGGAAAATCCTTATGTCACTCTCACAAAGGAATACGAAGCCCAGCAAATCAAAGTATTTGGTGATATGGCCAAAAAAGGGTACATCTACAAGGGGAAAAAACCAGTCTACTGGTCACCTTCCTCGGAGTCTGCACTGGCAGAAGCGGAGATTGAATACCATGATAAACGTTCACCATCCATTTATGTGTCCTTTGCAGTAACAGATGGAAAAGGAGTCCTTGAAGGTGATGAAAAGTTCGTTATTTGGACCACTACTCCGTGGACCATTCCTGCGAATCTAGCCATTACAGTTCATCCTGAACTTGAATACAGTGTTGTCAAAGTAGGAGAAGAAAAATACGTCGTAGCTTCTGGGCTTCTAGAGACCATTGAGAAAGAAATTGGCTGGGAAGATACTGAAGTGGTAAAGACAGTCCAAGGAAGAGAATTGGAACATGTGATGACAACACACCCTATTTACGGCAGAAATTCACTTGTAATCCTTGGAGAACATGTAACCCTTGATGCTGGAACAGGATGCGTCCACACTGCCCCTGGTCACGGGAAGATGACTACATTGTAGGCCAGCAGTATGGGCTGGAGACGCTTTGTCCTGTGGATGATAAAGGGATTTTCACTGAGGAAGCTCCTGGGTTTGAAGGTCTTTTTTATGATGAAGCGAACAAACCGATTACCCAAAAACTTGAAGAGCTTGGGGCTTTATTAAAGCTGACCTTTATCACTCACTCTTATCCACATGACTGGCGCACAAAGAAACCTGTTATTTTCAGAGCCACGGCTCAATGGTTTGCCTCCATTAAAGATTTCCGAGAAGACTTGATTTCGGCAGTGAAAAAGGTGAAATGGGTTCCAGAATGGGGAGAAACAAGGCTTCATAATATGGTCAGGGACCGGGGCGACTGGTGTATTTCCCGCCAGAGAGCGTGGGGAGTTCCAATTCCAATTTTTTATGAGGAAAATGGAGAAGAAATTGTAACTGATGAGACAATCAATCATGTATCCCAGCTTTTCCGGGAACATGGCTCTAACATTTGGTTTGAGTGGGAAACAAAAGATCTCCTGCCAGAAGGCTTCACCTCTTCTAAAAGTCCAAATGGAAACTTTACTCGTGAGATGGATATTATGGACGTCTGGTTTGACAGTGGTTCATCCCACCAGGCTGTTTTGGTGGAAAACGAAGAACTTCAGCGTCCGGCAGATCTTTATTTAGAGGGTTCTGACCAATACAGAGGGTGGTTTAACTCCTCATTGTCCACAAGTGTGGCAGTGTCTGGAGAAGCGCCTTATAAAGGTGTTCTCAGCCACGGCTTTGCGTTGGATGGGGACGGTAAAAAAATGAGTAAGTCACTCGGTAACGTTGTGATTCCAAACAAAGTAATGAACCAGCTTGGAGCAGATATTCTTCGGCTGTGGGTAGCTTCAGTAGATTATCAGGCAGATGTTCGGATATCAGATAAGATTTTAAAGCAGGTTGCTGAAACCTACCGTAAAATCCGCAATACATTCCGATTTTTGCTTGGAAACCTTCACGATTTTGATCCAGCGAAAGATCGGGTCTCTTATGAGAAGCTTCCTGAAATGGACCGCTATATTCTTGTGAAATTAAACGATCTTATCGGCCAGGTGAAAAAAGGGTTTGATGAGTACCAGTTTTCTACGGTATACCATGCCCTGCATAACTTCTGCACCATTGATTTAAGCTCCTTTTACATGGATATTGCAAAAGATACGTTATATATTGAAGCAGAAGATGCTTTATCCAGAAGAGCGATTCAGACTGTAATGTATGATGTGCTCGTGAGTCTTGTAAAACTCTCTTCCCCAATCCTCGCTCATACAGCAGATGAAGTATGGGAGTTCATTCCAGGGGTAGAAGAGGAAAGTGTCCAGCTTGCTGATCTTCCAGACGCAGAGGTCTTACCTGAAAGTGAACAGTTAAAGGAAAAATGGGGCACAATCATGAGCATCCGCGATCAAGTGTTAAAGGCTCTTGAAAATGCCAGAAACCAAAAAGTAATCGGAAAGTCTTTAACTGCTTCCATTTCTCTTTACCCTACTGAAGACGCGAAAACGGTGCTTGAAGGTGCTGGGGAACTGACTCGTTTGTTTATCGTTTCAGAAGCTGTCATTGACGGAACGAAAGATGAAGCACCAGAGGATGCAGAAATTCATGAGCATTTGGCAATCGCAGTCAGACCAGCTGACGGAGAGACTTGTGAGCGCTGCTGGACTGTTACTAAAACGGTAGGTGCACAGGAAAAATATCCTGAGCTCTGTGATTCCTGCGCTACGATTGTTAAAGAAAATTATGCAGAAGCTGAATAACCCATGAAAGGCATCAAAGGATAACTTGCCTTCGTTTTACCTGCCAGTGAAAGCCCCTGTTTCTCATAAGAACAGGGGCTTTTCTTTTCTTATAAAAGAAATTCAAAAAAGTGAGGAGGCAGGGAAAAATTACGCTGTGTAAAATACGGTGTTCAGCTTACCTTAAAAAAGAGAGCGAAGAGAAAGGTGAAGCAAATGAACACTGAATGGTATTCTCTGATGCTTGAAGCAAGAAGAAAAGAACTGGAACGGCAGGGCGCTGGCGAAGGAAACAAAACAGTCAGCGGGGAAGAAGAAGCAAAAATTAGCACAATGAGGGAATTTGAAAAGCATAAAGCATCCCTTTTGCAGGTAGGGCGCCAGCAAGAATGGGAAAAAGTTACAAGCGTAATTGAAAAGCTAAACCAGTTACAGTAAAAAACTAAAACGACTTTTTTCGCACAAGATTTCATTCTTTTCTCGTACAAGAGCAAAATAAAATAAGGTTACATTTACCGTTTCATTTCTTTTATGCTAAAATGCTTAAAGTAGGCTGTTTTGAGCATGTACCACAAGGTCGGGATTGTCTCGGCCTTTCCCATACATACATAGACCGGGAAATGAGGAGAAGCAGACAATGATACTCTTTTATTATGTCCTGGCGCTGGTAATTATCGGCCTTGATCAATGGACAAAGTACTTAGTGGACGTACATATGGAAATAGGGGAAAGCATTCCGTTAATTGAAGGGTTAGCATATTTAACTTCCCACCGGAATCAAGGAGCTGCTTTTGGTATACTTCAAGGGCAAATGTGGTTATTCTTTATTATAACTGTCGGGGTCGTCATCGCTATCTTTTATTACATGCAAAAGTATGGAAAAGAAAGCATATGGATCGGACTACCATTAGGTTTAGTGCTAGGCGGTGCGATCGGGAATTTCATCGATCGTCTCTTCAGAGGAGAAGTTATTGATTTTATGGATGTTTATATCTTTGCTTATAACTTCCCGATTTTTAATGTAGCGGATTCGGCTCTCGTCGTAGGTGTAATCGCTTTGATTATTAAAATGATGGCAGATGAACGAAAAGAGAAAAAGGAGCAAGCATAAATGATGGAAGAAACAAAATGGGTGATTTCTGAAGAGCACAATAAGGAGCGATTAGATAAGGCAATTGTTAAGCTGCACGGAGAATGGTCACGTACGATCATCCAGGAGTGGGCTAAAGAAGGACGCATTGAAGTAAATGGCAAAGCGGCCAAAAGTAACCATAAAGTACAGTCAGGTGATGAAGTCGTCGTGTATCCTAAGGAACCAGAAGAAATAGATATCGTTCCTGAAAACATCCCTCTTGGTATCCTGTATGAAGATGATGATGTGATTGTTGTCAATAAGCCTCGGGGGATGGTTGTCCACCCAGCACCTGGGCATCCCGGGGGGACGCTGGTGAACGCGTTAATGTTCCACTGTAAAGATCTCTCAGGCATTAATGGGGAAATCAGGCCTGGTATTGTCCACCGCATCGATAAGGACACATCGGGAGTGCTGGTGGCCGCAAAAAACGACAAAGCCCATGAACACCTTAGCCGTCAACTGAAAGATAAAAAAACAGAAAGAATTTACAAAACAATTGTTCATGGCAATATTCCTCATGAGCATGGAACGATTGACGCCCCTATTGGAAGAGATCCAATGGACAGACAGAAAATGACGGTCACTGATAAAAATGCAAAGGATGCAGTGACTCACTTTAACGTAATAGAACGTTTTGGGAACTATACGTTTCTTGAATGCAGGCTCGAAACAGGGCGGACACACCAGATTAGAGTTCATTTGCAATACATTGGGCATGCTGTTGCAGGGGACCCTAAGTATGGGCATCGTAATACGCTGCCGATAAACGGTCAGGCTCTACATGCAGCCCGCCTTGGCTTTGTACATCCCTCAAAAGAGGAATACATGGAGTGGGAAGCTCCTATGCCTGAAGACATGGATGGCCTGCTGGACGATCTGAGAAAAAAATCTTGACTTTCATGTATACTTTTGTCATACTAACGAAAGAATCAAATACGAACCACCTTTAATTACAGTCCCGTGAGGCTGAGAAGGAAATGGTGCATGTATTCCCTGCCTGTAATGATCAGGGGGAAACGTCCCGGAACTACCAGGGATCAATGCGATGTTATTAACCATCCTCTCGTCCAATCGGACGGGAGGATTTTTAATGGCCATTCCTTGCAGAAACTAGACAGTGGGAGGCAAATCAAATGGTTAAAGATGAAACAGTTTTATTAGATGAGCAGGCGATACGACGAGCACTTACCCGTATATCACATGAAATTATTGAAAGAAACAAAGGAATCGATGACTGCGTTCTCGTAGGAATCAAAACAAGAGGGATATATATTGCTGATCGATTAGCCGAAAGTATCGAACGAATCGAGGGAACAAAAATTCCAGTAGGGGAAATAGATATTACGATGTATCGGGATGATCTTTCTCTAAAGAACACTTCTGAGGAACCTGAATTAAAGGGGACCGATATTCCTTATGACATTAATGACAAAAAAGTCATTCTAGTTGACGATGTGTTATATACAGGACGAACCGTAAGAGCTGCCATGGACGCCACAATGGATCAGGGCAGGCCGGCCCAGATTCAGCTTGCAGTACTTGTGGACAGAGGTCACCGGGAATTGCCGATCCGCCCTGATTATATTGGTAAAAATATTCCTACCTCTAAAGCGGAAGTCATCACTGCTAAGATGAAAGAAACCGACCAGATAGACCAAGTAAGTATTACAAGTCATGAAAGATAAATAAAGAACCTCTTTAAATACAGTCCAGAGAGTCTGAAAAGAGGCATGATGCAGCCATCCCTGTTGTGGTGATGGCCCCCTGTGCCCTCTTTGCTCTCTGCAAAGAGTTTTTTATGGAAACAGTTCTCCAGAATATCTAATCGTCCAAAATACCATCGTATAAGAAAGAGATCAAATCAGGAGTGGAGGAGACTTACATGGGAAACAAAAGAGAGATAGGCATCAGAGAAATCCCAAAATGGAATTACTGGATCATTTTAAGCATGCAGCACTTATTTGCAATGTTCGGAGCCACCATTCTCGTGCCGATATTAACTGGTCTTAGTCCGGCCGTCGCATTAGTATCCAGCGGTCTGGGTACCCTTGCTTATCTTGTGGTCACGAAAGGTCAGGTACCTGCTTACCTGGGGTCTTCCTTTGCCTTTATCATGCCGATCATCTCAGCGATGGCTATCGGAGGGCCGGAAGGTGTGATGATTGGAACGTTTATGGCAGGTATTGTTTACGGACTGACTGCCCTCTTAATCAAAGCGACTGGTGTCAACTGGCTCATCAAACTTCTTCCGCCGATTGTGGTGGGGCCCGTTATTATGGTCATAGGACTTGGGCTTGCAGGCACGGCGATTGAAATGGCGATGAACTATGACAGTGAGGCTGGACAGTTTGTAGAGCCAATGACTCACTTCAGTGTAGCTCTCATAACCCTCGCCATAACGATCGTAGCTGCAGTTTTCTTTAAAGGATTTTTTAACCTGATCCCAATTTTGTTCGGTATTGTCGGCGGGTATGTGGTAGCAGTATTTATGGGACTGGTTAACTTTACACCAGTTATGGAAGCACCGTGGATCAGAACTCCCGATTTTGTCGTACCCTTTGTCACCTTTACACCAGACTGGTCCTGGACGATTATCTTCCTTATGGTTCCGATTGCCCTTGTAACCCTTTCTGAGCACATAGGAGACCAAATGGTTCTGAGCAAAGTGGTTTCAAAGAACCTGGTGAAAAAACCCGGCCTTCACCGCTCTATTATGGGGGATGGAGTTGCAACGTTGATTGCTTCCTTTGTTGGGGGGCCTCCTAATACGACGTACGGAGAGAACATCGGAGTTCTCGCGATCACTCGAGTGTTCAGCGTTTTTGTGGTCGGTGGGGCAGCAGTATTTGCACTGATCTTCGGCTTTATAGGAAAAATTGAAGCGCTGATTGCAAGCATCCCTACAGCGGTAATGGGAGGAATTTCAATCCTGTTGTTTGGGATCATCGCTTCCTCAGGACTTAGAATGCTGATTGATAACCAGATTGATTTTGGAATCAAAAGAAACTTAATTATTTCTTCTGTGATCCTGGTTATCGGTATCGGAGGCGCCTTTATACAGGTTTCCGATGATGTGCAGATCGCCGGAATGGCTCTCGCGACAATAATCGGCATCTTGTTGAACTTGATTCTTCCAGGAAAAGAACATGGTCTGGGAAATAACTCAATGTTTGCCTCCCTGGATGAAAAACTAAAAGATGATGACAATGCTGCTTAACATCCTTTAATCGAGTACAGAGAGACTCATAAGGGTGAAACAGGCACCAGGAAAGAGACTGTGGTTGCCCACGGTCTGCCTGGATAAAGTTATGCGAGGCAAGCTGCCTCTCTTCTTTCGCCTGCTTCTGTTCACCCTGAAGATAATCTCTTCAGGGTTTTTTATAGAAAAAAAGCGAGTTCAAAAATAAGGAGGAATGAAAGATGATGCTTGAAACTGAATTGCAAAAAGAGATGGGGAGAGTAACAGAACCTGCTACGGAAAATATTTTGACAATGACAGACCTTCCGTTAGGGACAATCGATAAAATTCTTACAAACGCTCAAGAGTTTGCACATACTCCTTATTGGTTCGAGAAAAAAAACGTTTTCGCCGCTAATCTATTCTTTGAACCAAGCACAAGAACAAAATTAAGCTTTGAAGCAGCAGAGAAAAAACTGGGGCTTGAAGTATTAAATTTTGAAGCAGATACGTCCAGTGTAAAAAAGGCGAGACTCTTTATGACACGGTTAAAACCATTGAAAGTCTTGGAGCAGATGTAGTAGTGATACGACATGAGACCGATCGTTACTTTGATGAGCTGGCCGGCAAAATAAATATTCCAATGATTAACGGAGGAGACGGCTGCGGTCATCATCCTACCCAATCTTTGCTAGATCTGCTTACGATTAAGCAAGAGTTTCAGAGTTTTATAAATTTAAACATAGTAGTTGCTGGCGATGTACGTCACAGCCGTGTGGCCCGTTCGAACATAGAAGCCTTGGAAAGACTGGGAGCCAACGTTTTTGTCAGCGGTCCGGAAGAGTGGATGGAAGGTGAGTTGCGCAGCAGATATATCCCAATGGATGAAGCGGCAGAAATGGCTGATGTAATGATGATGCTGAGAATCCAGCATGAAAGGCACGCGGTCCAAATGGTAGCAGGGGTGGAGGAATTTCATCAGAAATATGGCCTGACTGTTAAAAGAGAGAGGCTGATGAAACCAGGCAGCATAATCATGCACCCTGCGCCGGTCAACAGAAATGTAGAGATAGCAGACGAATTGGTAGAATGCAAAAGGTCACGCATCTTTAAACAGATGAAAAATGGAGTAGCCGTGCGAATGGCTGTACTCGATCATGTACTTCAATTAACCAAAGGGGGATACAAAAAATGAGTATCGTAATTAATAATGTGAAATTCATAGGGGAAGATGGAAACATAAAACAAGGGGATATAAAAGTAACAGAAGGTAAAATTGCAGAAATCGGCTCTGTGTCTCCGGGTGCTGAAAAAGTGATTGAAGGGAACGGAAGACTCCTTACTCCTGGACTGGTCGATGTTCATGTGCATTTGAGAGAGCCTGGTGGAGAACATAAAGAAACCATTGAAACAGGAACGAAAGCAGCAGCGCGCGGCGGGTTTACGACGATCTGCCCAATGCCAAATACAAGGCCGGTACCTGATTCAGAAGGTAATCTTCAGCTGATTCAAGACAAAATTAAAGAAAAGGCTCTCGTAAAGGTACTCCCTTATGCGTCTATTACTACCAGACAGCTGGGAAAAGAACTAGTTGATTTTGCCAGACTTAAAGAAATGGGTGCTTTTGCGTTTACGGATGATGGAGTCGGTATACAGGATGCTTCTATGATGCTTGCCGCCATGAAAGCTGCAGCAAGGGCAGAGGTGGCCATTGTTGCCCACTGTGAAGAAAACACATTGATCAATAAGGGGTCAGTACACGAGGGGACGTTCTCAGAGAAGCACGGATTAAATGGTATTCCGTCAGTATGTGAATCGGTACATATTGCCCGGGATGTTCTGCTCGCTGAAGCAGCTGGCGCTCATTATCATGTGTGTCATGTGAGTACTAAGGAATCTGTACGTGTCATTCGAGATGCCAAACGCGCGGGAATTCACGTGACAGCAGAAGTAAGCCTCATCATCTGCTATTATGCGATGAAGATATCCAAGGTCTTGACCCTAATTTTAAAATGAATCCGCCACTTAGAGCAAAAGAAGATAGAGACGCTCTCCTGGAAGGACTTCAAGACGGTACAATAGACTTTATCGCAACAGATCACGCCCCCCACGCAAAAGAGGAAAAAGAGGCGGGAATTGAGAAAGCACCGTTTGGAATTGTAGGTCTAGAAACAGCCTTTCCTCTGCTTTATACCCACCTTGTTAAAGAAGGCCATCTTTCATTAGCTGATCTTGTCTCCTCTTTAACAAAGAAGCCGGCTGAAGTATTTGGCCTTACGCAAGGGACGCTTCAAATCGGGGCATCAGCAGACCTTACATTAATAGACCTTGAAAAAGAAGAAAAGATAGATGTCTCAGCATTTGAATCCAAAGGAAAGAATACACCATTTGAACAATGGGTGTGCCAAGGATGGCCTGTTTTAACCTTGGTGGATGGTGTAGTCGTGTATGAGAAAGAGGAGGTTTTCCAATGAAAAGACAATTGATATTAGAAGACGGCGAAGTTTTATCGGAAAAGGATTTGGCAGTGAAAAAGAAATGACAGGGGAAGTGGTGTTTAACACTGGAATGACGGGATACCAGGAGATTCTTTCAGACCCCTCTTACTGTCAGCAGCTTGTCGTCCTTACGTATCCTTTAATTGGAAACTACGGCATTAACCGGGATGATTTTGAATCGATTGCTCCATCAGTAGGAGCCCTTATTGTTAAAGAAGCTTCCTCTTTTCCAAATAACTGGAGAAATGAAAAATCGATTGATCAAATGTTAAAGGAAAAAGAAATTCCTGGGCTCGAAGGAATTGATACGAGAAAATTGACCCGTTTAATTAGAGAGCATGGGACATTAAGAGGAAGAATCTGCTCCATGGATGCTGATGTAACCCAGGTAGCGGAGGAATTGAGAAATACAGCTTTAGTGAAAAACCAGGTTCAGCAAGTATCCACTAAAGATCCTTATCACGCACCCGGTTTCGGCCACCGTGTCGTATTGATTGATTTTGGTGCCAAGCACGGAATTGTAAGAAATCTTATCCAAAGGCGCTGCGATGTATTTGTAGTTCCCTATAACACACCTGTTGAAGAAATTATGCAGCTTCAACCAGACGGCATTATGCTTAGCAACGGTCCTGGGGATCCAGAAGATGTAAAGGAAGGCATTGAAACCATTCAAGGTCTTCTTGGAAAAGTACCGATCTTTGGAATTTGCCTTGGTCATCAGCTTCTATGTCTGGCTGCTGGGGCCACGTCTTCAAAAATGAAATTTGGCCACCGCGGCTCCAACCATCCAGTAAAGGATATTGAAACAGGGAAAGTAGACATTACTTCCCAGAATCACGGCTATACGGTGGACCGTGAGTCATTGAATGAAACGGATCTTGTGCTCACCCACGTTAATGTAAATGACGGTTCAGTAGAAGGAGTCTCTCACTCCAAATATCCGGCTTTCAGTGTTCAGTATCACCCGGAAGCTTGTCCAGGGCCAGCAGATGCCAATCATTTATTTGACCGGTTTGTAACATTAATAGAAGAGAGTAAAAAAGAAAGCGTAAAGACTGTCAACGCTTAAAGCTGCTTAGTTTTCATTATTGGATAAGAAAAGGGGAGAGACAACATGGGAAAACGTGAGGATATTAAAAAAATACTAGTGATTGGTTCAGGACCTATTGTGATTGGCCAGGCGGCTGAATTTGATTATGCTGGCACGCAGGCATGCCAGGCATTGAAAGAAGAAGGGTATGAAGTCATTTTAATCAACTCCAATCCAGCCACAATAATGACTGACTCCAACATGGCAGATAAGGTATACATTGAACCTATTACCTTTGAATTTGTGAGTCGTATTATTCGTCAGGAGCGACCGGACGGACTGCTGCCTACATTAGGGGGGCAGACTGGACTGAATATGGCGATGGAATTATATGATAATGGCATCCTCGAAGAATACAATGTGACCCTTCTGGGAACCGAGCTTGAGTCCATTCGACGAGCCGAAGACAGAGATGCTTTCCGTTCTTTAATGAATGAACTTAATGAACCGGTGCCTGAAAGCGAAATTGTCCACACGCTTGAAGAAGCGTATCAATTTGTTGAAAAAATAGGATACCCCATCATAGTACGTCCAGCCTATACTCTGGGAGGGACAGGCGGCGGACTTGTCTATAATGAAGACGATTTGAAAGAAATTGTGGCCTCTGGATTAAAGTACAGCCCGGTAACCCAATGTCTCCTTGAGAAAAGCATAGCAGGCTATAAAGAAATTGAGTATGAAGTAATGAGAGACAGCAATGATCAAGCTATCGTAGTGTGTAATATGGAAAACATTGATCCTGTAGGAATTCATACGGGAGACTCTATTGTAGTGGCACCGAGTCAGACGCTGGCTGACAGAGAATATCATATGCTGAGAAATTCTTCCTTAAAAATTATTAGAGCACTGGAAATTGAGGGGGGCTGTAACGTTCAGATTGCCCTTGATCCATACAGCTATGATTACTATATTATCGAAGTAAACCGCGGGTGAGCCGTTCGTCGGCACTTGCTTCCAAAGCTACTGGATATCCTATCGCGAAAATCGCAGCGAAAATAGCTGTCGGCTATACATTGGATGAAATTATTAACCCTATTACCCAGACAACTTATGCAAGCTTTGAACCAGCTCTTGATTATGTAGTCACAAAGATTCCACGCTGGCCTTTTGATAAGTTTGATTCAGCAAAACGGACACTTGGCACCCAGATGAAGGCGACAGGTGAAATCATGGCTATTGGAAGAAACTTTGAAGAATCCCTTCTCAAAGGAATTCGTTCTCTGGAGACAAACGTTTACCATCTGAAGCTGGAAAAAACAAAAGATGTGTCCAATGACGAATTAACGAAAAAGCTTGCAAAAGCAGATGACGAAAGACTGTTTTACATTGGGGAAGCATTTCGCAGAGGATGGACGAGAGATCAGATTCATGATATTACAGCTATTGATCTATTCTTCCTGTATAAAATGGAAGGATTAGTATCCTATGAAGAAAAATTGAAAGCACATCCTTTTGACAAAGAGCTTTTGCAGGAAGTAAAAGAATACGGCTTTGCTGATGTAATGATTTCAGAATTATGGAATTGCACAGAGAAAGAAATTAGTGATTTCCGCAAAAAGCATGGAATCATCCCCGTCTATAAAATGGTCGATACATGTGCAGCTGAATTCGCTTCGGCTACCCCATACTATTACGGCACGTATGAAGAGGAAAATGAAGCAGAGAACACTGACAAGCCATCTATTCTTGTGCTGGGATCCGGGCCGATTAGAATAGGGCAGGGAATTGAATTTGATTATGCGACTGTTCACACGGTATGGGCAATCAAAGAAGCGGGCTATGAAGCTATCATTATTAACAACAATCCTGAAACAGTTTCCACAGACTTTAGCACATCCGACAAACTCTACTTTGAACCATTAACTGTAGAAGATGTCATGCATGTCATTGACCAAGAGAAGCCGGAAGGTGTAGTTGTACAATTTGGGGGCCAGACTGCAATTAATCTGGCGGAAGACCTGGCTGCTCATGGAGTAAACATTCTTGGCACCAGCCTTGAAGATATGGATCGTGCGGAAAACCGTGACAAATTTGAACAAACGTTAAACCAGTTAAATATTCCTCAGCCTCTAGGGAAAACGGCTACTTCTGTAGACGAGGCTGTAAAGATTGCCACTTCTATCGGGTATCCTGTGCTTGTGCGTCCTTCATACGTACTAGGCGGACGTGCGATGGAAATCGTAGATAATGAGACCGAACTTCTCCGGTACATGGAACAAGCAGCGAAAGTAAATCCAAAGCACCCTGTATTGGTGGATCGGTACTTGATCGGAAAAGAGATTGAAGTCGACGCGATTTCAGATGGAAACACGGTATTTGTTCCCGGGATTATGGAACACATTGAACGGGCAGGAGTGCATTCAGGAGACTCTATCGCAGTGTATCCTCCGCAGACGCTGTCTGACGAAGTAAAACAAAAAGTAATAGATAGGACTATTGCCCTTGGAAGAGGACTAAACATTGTCGGCCTTCTTAACATTCAGTTTGTCCTTCATGACAATGAGGTTTATGTCCTTGAAGTGAATCCAAGATCAAGCCGTACGGTTCCATTTCTAAGCAAAATCACTGGTGTGCCGATGCTAAGCTTGCCACCCGCGCCATCCTTGGAGAGTCACTCGCTGACCTTGGCTACAAAACGGGCTATCATCCTGAAAAAGATGAAGTCTCTGTGAAGGTTCCTGTGTTTTCCTTTGCAAAGCTCCGCCGGGTCGATATTACACTTGGGCCTGAAATGAAATCAACCGGAGAAGTAATGGGAAGAGACTATACGTTGGAAAAAGCACTCTATAAAGGCTAATTGCTTCTGGAATGAAAATTCCTCAGCATGGCTCAGTGCTGTTTACGATTGCTGACAAAAACAAAGAAGAAGCCATGGCTCTTGTCCGTCGCTTTCACCGGATTGGCTATAATATTATGGCAACGGAGGGCACGGCTAAGCTGATTCGGGATGAACAAATACCTGTCACAGTAGTTAATAAAATTGGTGATGCAAAACCGAATCTTTTAGATGTGATTCGGGAAGGAGAAGCTCAATTTGTCATCAATACATTAACCAAAGGAAAGCAGCCAGTAAGAGACGGGTTCCGTATTCGCAGGGAGTCCGTGGAAAACGGTGTCGTTTGCTTAACTTCCATGGATACTGCAGGCGCCCTGCTTGGAGTACTTGAGATGATCACGTTTGCTTCTGAACCGATGCCTGCCATGGCTGAAGAGAAGACTGCTGTAAAAGAAGAGGTGCAAATATGAAAAAAGAATGGTTGACGGTGATAGATTGCACGCCTCTTGCCAAAGGAATTTATAAAATGGTTCTTCAAGGCACGATGACAGAGGATATGGAAAGCCCGGGTCAGTTTGTTCACATAAAGACCAGCGCAGGGACTGACCCCCTGCTTCGCCGTCCGATCAGCATTTGTGATATTGACCATACAAACAATTGCTTTACCATTCTTTTTAGAGCAGAAGGGAAAGGGACAACAGAGCTTGCAGCCAAGAAGAAAGGGGAACAAGTTGATGTACTTGGTCCCCTTGGCAACGGCTTTCCTATTGAGGAAGCAGAAGCTGGAGAGTCTGTTGTTCTGGTAGGAGGCGGAATAGGTGTCCCTCCACTTTACTACCTGGGAAAAAAGTTAAAAGAAAAAGGGCTTCATATCACGTCGGTTCTTGGGTTTCAAGACAAGGAGACTGTTTTTTATGAAGAGGAATTCAAGGAAATTGGAGACGTAGTAGTTGCTACGGCTGATGGCAGTTATGGAATTTCAGGTTTTGTGACTGATGCCATTCAAGAAAAGGGCCTTTCCTTTGACTGGATGTACAGCTGTGGACCTACCCCTATGCTTAAAGCGTTAGAAGCTTCTTATCCAGAAGCCAGGGGATATGTATCACTTGAAGAAAGAATGGGCTGCGGAATTGGCGCATGCTTTGCCTGTGTCTGTCATTTACAGGACGATCCTGAAGGGACTTCTTACAAGAAAATTTGCAGCGATGGACCAGTATTTCCGCTAAGAAAGGTGGTACTTTCATGAACTTATCCGTAAACCTTCCGGGGCTGCCTATGAAAAACCCTGTCATGCCGGCTTCTGGCTGTTTTGGGTTTGGAAAAGAATTTGCTAAATTTTATGATTTAAGTCAATTAGGAGCCGTAGCCATTAAAGCAACGACCGTAGAAGCAAGATTCGGGAATCCAACCCCTCGTGTTGCTGAAACCACAGCTGGCATGCTAAATGCGATCGGACTGCAGAATCCAGGACTGGATAAGGTAAAGGAAGAAGAGCTTCCATGGCTTGAGCAATTTGATGTCCCTATTTTGGCAAATGTAGCTGGATCCACAATGGAAGATTATGAAACGGCAGCCAAAGAGCTTTCGGCTTCCCCGAATGTTGGTGCGTTGGAGCTGAATGTTTCCTGCCCAAATGTAAAAGTAGGGGGAATTGCTTTTGGCACGGATCCGGAGCTTGCAGCAGAGTTAACTGCACGTGTGAAAAAAGCAGCGACAGTACCCGTTTATGTAAAGCTTTCTCCAAACGTTGCTGATATTACAGCAATCGCTAAAGCTGTAGAAAAAGCAGGGGCCGACGGCTTAACAATGATTAACACCCTTTTGGGAATGAGAATTGACCTGAAAACCAAAAAGCCGATACTTGCTAATACAATGGGTGGATTGTCAGGGCCTGCAGTAAAGCCTGTAGCAATCCGAATGGTGTATCAAGTCCGGCAGGTGACGGATCTTCCTATTATTGGTATGGGCGGCATTCAATCTGCAGAAGACGTGATTGAATTTCTTATCGCAGGAGCGGATGCAGTAGCTGTCGGCACGGCTAACTTTACCGATCCATTTGTATGCCCGTCCATTATCGAAGAACTGCCTCAAAAGCTTGAAGAGCATGGGATACATTCGTTAGCTGAACTGCAAAGAAGGGCGGTGGCCCGGTAATGGAGCACCCCTTGATTATTGCACTGGACTTTCCGGAAAAAGAAAAAGCATTGGATTTTTTATCTCTCTTTAGCAAGGAATCCTTGTATGTAAAGGTTGGGATGGAGCTTTTCTACAGTGAAGGGCCCCGTTTTGTGGAAGAAATAAAAAGCAGGGGCCACGGAGTATTTCTTGATTTAAAACTCCATGATATCCCGAATACTGTGAAATCAGCCATGGAGAGGCTTGCCCGATTAAATGTTGACATAGTCAATGTCCATGCGGCCGGTGGAAAACAGATGATGGAAGCAGCAATAGAGGGGCTTGATAAGGGTACGATTTCAGGGAATAAGCGTCCCGCATGCATCGCAGTGACTCAGCTGACAAGCACCACTGAAAAGATGCTCACAGATGACCTCTTAATCAGTGAACACATGGAAGCTGTAGTTTCTCATTATGCGAGAAATACTAAGGCTTCAGGGTTGGATGGTGTGGTATGCTCTGCCTTAGAAGTTCCGGTGATTTCTAGAGAATGCGGCGGGGATTTTTTGAAAGTCACGCCAGGTATTCGGATGGCTTCAGAGGATAAAGGAGATCAGCACCGTGTCGCCACTCCTGAAAGAGCACGAGAGCTTGGAAGCACAGCAATCGTGGTAGGGCGAAGCATCACACAAGCACAAGATCCGTTGGCAGCATACTACGATATGAACAAATTATGGAGGGGTCAAATATGAAAAGAGAGATAGCTCAGTCTTTATTATCTATCGATGCGGTCAGTCTGCAGCCCAATGAACCATTTACATGGTCTTCAGGAATAAAGTCACCGATTTATTGTGACAACCGCCTTACCCTTTCGTTTCCGGAAGTCCGAAAACAGGTGGCTGATGGGTTGACCCAGCTTGTAAAAGACCATTACCCGGAAGCAGAAGTGATTGCTGGCACAGCTACTGCCGGGATTCCCCATGCCGCTCTGGTCGCTGAAAGAATGGGTCTTCCAATGATATATGTGAGAGGGAAATCAAAATCACACGGAAAAGGAAATCAAATTGAAGGTGTGGTAAAAAAAGGCCAGAAAGCAGTTATTATTGAGGATCTTATTTCTACCGGCGGCAGCATGATCCAGGTTGCAGAAGCACTCCGGGAAGACGGGGTGGAAGTAACAGGGGCAGCGGCCATATTTACATATGAGCTTGAAAAGGGCTTCAGGCAGCTGGAAGAAGCTGACCTGCCTTTTGTCACGCTCACTGATTATGATACGTTAATTGAAATAGCCGCTGAACAAGAGTTAATTAAGCCGGAAGATAGAAGTAAGCTTCGTATTTGGAAAAAAGATCCTGCTGATACTTCCTGGATGCACTCCTGAAAAGAAGAAGGAGTCCGCACATGCCATTCTACAATACAACCTATCAAGGGCGGCCAATGAGCCGTCCTTTTTTTAAGCTCTATGAAGTAAGGGTATTTAGAACATGATCTGCCAGTAGCTTTGCTTTGTGAGCAGGACAGTTTGGCAGCAGTGTACGTACGAGGAAAAAAGCCAACAGCGAAGGCGCAGTAATTAGCTTTTTGACCAGGGCAATGAATAAAAAATATCAACTTTATCCTGGGTTATGGATATGCTATACTCAAAACAAAAAAATGGGAGATGACTAGGGTTGCGTAAAATGACCGGCGAGGAGTTTAATGAACGAGTTACTTTTTTTGATCACATGGCACAGACTGAATGGCTTGGTTCCATCCATCAGCAGCTAAAAGATATAGCAGGGTCATGGCAAGGTAAACATATTTTGGATGTAGGATGCGGTACAGGCCGTTTATTGCTAAAGGGAAAAAATGAAGCAAATAAATTATCAGGCATTGATCTTTCAGTAGGCATGATTAAATTTGCTCGTTCGTTGTTTGAAACTTCTACCGGGAAAGCTGATTCTCAATTTCTAGTAGGGGACGCATACCATTTGCCCTTCCCGGAACGTTCGTTTGATTACAGCTTTGCGACATTAGTTATCTTTTTACTGCCGGAACCAGAAACAGCGTTAAAGGAATTAAAAAGAGTAACCTTACCTGAAGGAGCCACTGTTATGTTAAACCCAGGCCCGGATATGAATGAGGAAAGGGCACGTGCCTACGCTGAAAAACATGGGATGGAAGGTTTTGAAAAAGAATCCTTGTTAACTTGGGCTAACGTGAGTACAAGGCGCCATCGTTGGCAAGAAGAAGATTTTTCTGAGATTCTTTCTTCATTAGGTGCGCGTCATACACAGCATACTCCTGTGTTAGATGGGCTGGGCTTGATCACTAGAGTGGAATGGAAAGCATAACGGTTTATAGACACAGGGGACTTCTTATAAGACCCTGAGGCTGAAAGAAAAAAGAGCCAGGAATAGGATGTCCTGGCTCTTTTTCATGCGAAGTTTCTGCCTGACCCAGGCCTTTAGCATTTGCCATATGAAATGCTAAAGGCTCATAAGGGTGAAGGCGAGGACGACTATGTCGCAACCCTGTCAAGGCTTCTCTAGGTCGGAGGTTAATCTGATTCGTATTTTACAAAAAATAAACCTCGATACCCTTGAAGGTCTCGAGCTCTGAACATTTGCCCACAAGAAGTTGTCTTTATTAACCACACAAGGTCTTGCCTTTTATTTTTGTTGAAGAGAGTGAATTAAATCTTCATCCGGCGTGACAAAAATGGTTGTCTGCTCATCATAGATAACGTACCCAGCTTTGCACCATTTGGCTTTTTTACATGCTTAATCAAGGTATAGTCTACCGGAACAGAGCTTGAATCCTTTGCTTTTGAAAAGTAAGCGGCGATGTTTGCTGCTTCTTTTAATGTTTCCTCACCAAAGTCTGTACTTCGAATCACTACATGTGACCCGGGGATATCCTTAGTGTGGAGCCATGTTTCTCGCTGTTGCGCCAGTTTATTAGTAAGGTACTCATTTTGCTTATTATTTTTTCCTACAAGAATAGGGATGCCTTCACTTGAACGAAAAGAGGCCAATTCAGGCTTTTGATTTTTCTTTTTTTTATTTTTTCTTCGATTTTTTTCTTTTTACATAGCCTTCCTCTTCTAACTCTTCTCTTATTTCTTCTACATCTTTTGGCGCAGCAGACTGGAGCTGCTGAATCAGCTGCTCGAGGTAGTCCATTTCTTCCGTTGCTTTTGTAATTTGTTCTTTGACAATTTCGACTGAATTTTTGGCTTTATTGTATTTTCGGAAATAAATTTGTGCATTTTCCGATGGTGACTTCTCAGGCTGAAGGGGAATCGTAATGGTTCCTCCATTTTCGTCATAGTAATCAAGAACTTCTATTTCTTTTTCTCCGCCTTTTAGCAGATGGAGGTTTGCTGTAAGCAGTTCCCCGAACTTTTGAAAACGTTGTGCTTTTTCTGCATCTGTCAGTGTTTTTTCCAGCTTTTTGATTTTTTTCTTGTTTTTTTGCCATTCGTTGCGGAGAAAACGGTCCAGGTCATGAGCCTGTTGTTTTACTCTGTCTCTTTCAGCTTTGCCAAAATAAAATCTATCCAGCATTTCACTGACATTGGTGAAGGTTATCTTTTTTCCTTTTACTCCGGTCAGTTCAATAACAGAAAAATATTCCTTTTTATCTGTAAACGTAATTTCGGGTGTATAAAGATGGTTTTTTACCTCGGTCATTAGATCGGTAAAAACCTCAGCAATCTTTCTGTAATTTCCTATTCCCGCCCGGTAGGTTATTTCTTTTGAGACCTGAGGAGAAAGGCCGCTGAACTGCTGTACGAGTTGCTGGTCAATTTTTCCCTGGTTAAAGTCTAATTTCGTGAGAACTTCCTCTTCATTTACCGAAAGAGGGGATATTTTATCCTGTGCCGGGGGTTCTATATATTCTCTACCAGGCAAAATTGTACGGTAGCTGTTTACGGATGGAGGGAGGTGTTTCATGCTGTCGAGAATCATATTTGTTTTTTCGTCTGTAAGCATGACATTACTATGTCTTCCCATTATTTCAATAACGAGCTTTTTGATCGAAGTATCGCCAAGCTCATCCTTGCTTTCTATTGTAATGATGACGACCCGTTCCATTCCTTTTTGCTCAATTGCCTGGATAAAGCCGCCTTCTATATGCTTGCGAAGAAGCATACAAAACATCGGCGGCTCAGTAGGATTTTCATATTTTTCTTTTGTTATATGCATTCTTGCAAAACTGGGGTTTGCAGAGAGTAATAACTGGTGATTCTTCCGGTTTGCTCTGACTGTTATGAGAAGATCTGTTTGATAAGGCTGGTGAACCTTTGCAATTCTGCCTGTCACCAGCTCTTTTGCTAGTTCATTTGTTATTGCTCGTGTCATAAGGCCATCGAACGACATTACATATCACCCTTTCATTTCACAAACAGTATAGCATGTTTTGCGGCTTGTCTGAATAAGATGTGACGATAAGTCTAGTGGGGTAAGGGGTGGAAAAATGAAATGGTATAAACTTAGTCCTTCAGAAGTGGAAAAAGGATTGTCCACCTCTATACATGGGGGACTTGGGGACAAGGAAGTAAAGAAGAGACTTGAAAAAGTCGGATATAACAAGCTTTCAGATAAGAAAAAGCGGCCTTGGTGGATTTTATTTATTCAGCAGTTCAAGGATTTTATGGTTCTCGTATTGTTAGCTGCTACCATTATTTCCGGGCTCCTTGGTGAGTTTGTTGACGCTATTACGATCATGATCATAGTCATGATTAATGGAGTCCTGGGCTTTATTCAAGAAATAAAAGCAGAGAAGTCATTGGATGCTTTAAAAGATCTGGCCGCCCCGCAAATGACAGTAAAAAGGAATGGTGAGTGGAAATCAATTCCTTCGGTACAAGCTGTCCCCGGTGATATTGTTAAAATCCAAAGCGGGGACCGGATCAGTGCAGATATCAGATTAATTGAAGCAAATGGACTTTATATTGAAGAGTCAGCCTTAACAGGGGAATCAGTTCCTTCTGAAAAACAAGCCGATATGTTAAAAGGGGAAGACATAGAGCTTGCCGATCAATCCAACATGGCTTTCACTGGAACAATGGTCACTCGTGGAAGCGGCATAGGAGTCATTATCTCCACCGGCATGAAAACCGAAATGGGGAAAATCGCACATTTGCTCCAGGAAACGATCACTCTTGCTACCCCTCTTCAAAGGAAACTAGAGCAATTAGGAAAAGTATTAATTGCTGCGGCTCTTTTGCTTACAGCTCTTGTAGTGATTCTAGGTGTGATGCAGGGACAGCCTCCTTATATTATGTTTTTGTCTGGTGTCTCACTTGCTGTAGCTGCGATACCAGAAGGGCTGCCAGCAATTGTGACAGTCGTTCTTGCTCTTGGTGTTCAAAGAATGATCAAGCGAAAGGCGATCGTAAGAAAGCTCCCGGCGGTAGAGACTCTAGGCTGTGCTTCTGTCATTTGTTCAGATAAGACAGGTACATTGACACAAAATCAGATGACAGTTACTGCGTTATGGAGCTGGGGAAATCACTGGAGTGTCCAGGAAAACGGGATTTATAAACAGAACCAAAAGGTAAAGGTCTCACAGTCTATTCCTCTTACAAAGCTATTAAGTTACGGAGTGCTTTGTAACCATGCGGAAATCGAAATAAAAGGAGGACGACAAGGGAACAAGCAGAAAGTAACCGGAGATCCTACGGAAGCTGCCATGGTAAAGGCTGCCATACAAGGGGATATCCATCCGGGAAATGTCCGGGAACATTTTAAAATCTTAAAAGAGTTTCCTTTTGATTCAGAGAGAAAGAGAATGTCAGTCATTGTGGAAAGCAAGGAAGGAAGAAAGCTTCTAGTAACAAAAGGAGCACCGGATGTGCTTTTAGATAGAGCAAACAGCTGCGAATATAACGGGAAAGTAGAGGCGCTCACTTCCTTTAGGAAGCAGGAGATTGAAAAAGCACTGGGAGCTATGGCAAATTCAGCGCTCAGGACTATAGCCATAGGATATAAAGAACTAAAAGGGCCAATCCTTCCTCATGAGGCCGAGGAGGCTGAAAAGAATTTAGTTCTGGTAGGCATTCAAGGAATGATTGATCCTCCCCGCCCCGAAGCAAAGAAAGCTATAGAAGAATGCCGGGAGGCAGGCATTAAAACTATTATGATTACTGGAGATCATGCCGCAACAGCAACAGCTATCGCAAAAGACCTCCGCCTGCTGCCAAGCCACGGAAAAGTAATGGAAGGAAAAACACTCTCAAAAATGGATGACGGACAGCTTGAAAAAGAAGTAAACCGGGTGTATGTATACGCCCGGGTAACCCCTGAGCATAAGCTGAGAATTGTTAAGGCTTTGCAAAATCAAGGGCATATCGTGGCAATGACAGGTGACGGGGTAAATGATGCTCCTGCTTTGAAGGCATCTGATATAGGTGTGGCTATGGGAAAGACAGGCACTGATGTAGCGAAAGAAGCCTCTTCCCTGATATTAGCTGATGATAACTTTGCTACCATTAAAGCAGCGATAAAAGAAGGGCGAAACATCTACGATAACATCAGAAAGTTTATCCGTTACATGCTTGCCTCTAACGTAGGGGAAATCTTAGTTATGCTTTTTGCGATGATGCTTGGCCTTCCTCTTCCTCTTGTAGCCATCCAGATTCTCTGGATAAATCTGGTCACAGATGGGCTTCCTGCCATGGCTCTTGGCCTTGATAAAGCAGAAGGTGATGTGATGAAGCGCAGCCCAAGGCATCCTGGAGAAGGTATATTTGCCAGAGGACTGGGGTGGAAGATTGTCAGCAGAGGAATATTGATTGGGCTTGTGACGCTGGCCGCTTTTATGACAAGCCTGCATTTCGCTCCCGATGACCTGACAAAAGCGCAGACTATCGCATTTGCCACGTTAGTGATGGCCCAGCTGATCCATGTGTTTGACTGTCGGAGCGAACATTCTGTGTTTCATCGCAATCCTTTTGAAAATGTGTACCTTGTTTTCGCGGTTCTTTCATCTATCATTCTTATGGCTGTTGTCATTTACGCCCCTGTTCTTCAGCCGGTCTTCCATACAACGGACCTGAACGTTAGAGAGTGGGCATTGGTGTTAGGGCTTGCTGCTATTCCAACTGTGGCTTTAGCGGGAAACCACGTCTTCCAGAGAAGTCACGCAAGAAGAAGTAAACGGAAAAAATAACGAGTAACCTGTCAGTTTCTTAACTGATGGGTTACTTTATTCAATTTTTCACCTCTTTATAGCCGTTCTTTCTTTTCTTCTCCTCCCATGTAATGTTAGAATTAATTAGAAAAGTAGAGCGGGTGTGATGACATTGGTATTGAGTATGACTGGTTTTGGTCGCTTTGCTGTAAACGTGGACAGCGGGAAAGTTCAAGTAGAAATGAAGTCTGTTAACCATAGGTATAATGAAGTCAGTGTACGTCTTCCAAAGAATTTCTCGTATATGGAAGAGCGCATTCATAAAATTGTCAAACGCTTTGTTCAGCGCGGGAAAGTTGATGTGTTTGTATCAGTTGATGGGCAAGGTGCATTGGGACGCCATGTAAAGGTAGACTGGGAACTGCTGCAGGGATTTATGAAAAGTGCCGAAGATATGAAAAAACAAACATGGTTTAAGGATACTTCTTTGTCCCTTGAGTCCTTTCTTCTGCATCCGGATATTACGACTGTGGAGGAAGAAGGAGACATCCCAGAGGAATGGGAGGGGGCACTTGTACAATGTGTCGAGGAAAGTGCAGCTATGTTATATAGAATGAGACAAACTGAAGGCGCGGCCCTTGAAAAGGATATAAATAAAAGAATTGATTCCATTTCAAGAATGACGGATATCATTCACGCAAGAACAGGCCAGGTGGTTGAAAATTACCGGGAAAAGCTGATAAAGCGAATGAAGGACTTCCTCGGGGGAGACTATCAGCTTGAAGAAGGCAGGATTTTGACTGAAGTTGCTCTGTTTGCAGATAAAGCCAATATAGATGAAGAAATTACCCGTTTGACCTCCCACGTTAAACAGTTTCTTAGCATTATAGAGGAAAAAGGTTCCATAGGCAGAAAACTTGATTTTCTTGTCCAGGAAATGAACCGGGAAATCAATACGATAGGGTCAAAAGGAAATGACATCGAAATCAGCCGCCAGGTCGTCAATTTGAAAAGTGAGCTGGAGAAGGTAAAAGAGCAAGTGCAGAATATTGAGTAGCCAGCGAACGAATTTTCGTATATATTAGTACATAAGCGGTAAAAATAGAGAGTATTCGAGACTCTCAGCACAAAAAGCGGGGATAATGATGAATATCAAACTAATAAATATCGGCTTTGGAAATATTGTTTCCGCAAACAGGATTATATCTATTGTAAGTCCGGAGTCTGCGCCGATCAAGCGTATTATCCAGGAAGCAAGAGACCGCAATATGTTAATAGATGCTACATACGGGCGGAGAACTCGTGCTGTTATTATTGCGGACAGCGATCACGTCATTTTGTCTGCTGTACAGCCAGAAACAGTCGCTCAACGGTTAAATACGAAAGACGACATAGATGAATAAGTGAAATTTCTTTGAAAGGCGTTGTATGTTTTATGAAAAAAGAGAAAGGCTTATTGATTGTTCTTTCCGGCCCGGCTGGTGTAGGGAAAGGAACAGTTTGCGGAGCTCTTCGAACAAAGGATACAGACATCTCTTACTCTGTTTCAGCCACCACCCGCGCACCGCGGACAGGAGAAGTGGATGGGGTGAATTACTTCTTTAAGAAAAAAGAAGAGTTTGAGGAAATGATCGAAAAAGACGAGTTCCTGGAATGGGCAAAATATGTGGATAATTATTATGGCACACCACTGGAAAATGTTAAGAAAACACTGAATGAGGGCCAGGACATCATCCTTGAAATCGAGGTTCAAGGAGCCAGAAAAGTGAAGGAACGCTACCCTGAAGGGGTTTTTATTTTCCTTATGCCTCCAAGCCTTGCTGAATTAAGAAAACGCATTGAAGGACGGGGAACAGAGAACGCAGAGCTCATTAACAAAAGAATGACTGTTGCAAGAGAAGAATTGGATATGATGAAAAATTATGACTATGTTGTGGAAAATGATGAAGTCGAAAAAGCAGTTGAACGTATCCAGGCTATTGTGACAGCAGAGCATTGTAAACAAGAACGTTTGATTGAAAAATATAAACAACTTGTGGAGGTTGAATAGCTTTATGTTGTATCCTTCGATAGATTCCTTGTTAAAGCAGATTGATTCTAAGTATACGCTTGTAACATTATCAGCCAGAAGGGCAAGAGATTTGCTTGAAATGGACGAAATGACCCCGTTAGTAGAAGATTATGAATCTTCAAAATACGTGGGTATTGCTTTGGAAGAAATTAAGCATGGAGAACTTGGCTTAAAAAAAGAATGATTAAAACTTAGACTAATAACAACCTATCCACTCATAGGTTGTTATTTTTTCAGCCAGGAAGTATACGAGAAAAGAGGAGGAGACCATGATCAAAGGAAAGAATATAGTTTTGGCTGTGACAGGGGGAATCGCAGCTTTTAAAGCGGCAGCGCTTGCCAGCAAGCTGTCTCAGGCTGGTGCAGACGTACGAGTAATGATGACAGAAGGGGCAAAGGAATTTATTAAGCCTCTTACATTTCAAGCCTTAACTCGTCATAGAGTCTATGATGATACCTTTGCGGAGGAAGAACCGGAAAAAGTAGCCCATATAGATATAGCAGACTGGGCGGATATTTTTCTGATTGCTCCGGCGACTGCTAATGTCATCGGCAAAATTGCAAATGGCATTGCCGATGACATGGTTACCACCTCAGCGCTTGCGACGAAAGCGAAAGTATTTATTGCTCCGGCAATGAACGTTAATATGTACGAGCATCCTGCTGTCCAGCGAAACATGGAAAGGCTGCACAATGATGGATGTACTTTTATCGAGCCGGGAGAAGGCTATTTGGCGTGCGGCTGGATAGGCAAAGGAAGAATGGCAGAGCCGGAGGGGATCGTCTCTTTCCTGGAAGAGGCTGGTTCTCAAAAGGGGAACAAAAAAATCCTTCAGGGAAAACATGTGTTAATTACAGCGGGGCCAACCCATGAATCCATTGACCCTGTCAGAGTGTTTACAAACCACTCCACTGGAAAAATGGGGTATGCCTCGCAGAGGAAGCAGTGGAAATGGGGGGTGAAGTTACACTTATTTCCGGTCCGGTTCAGTTGAAAACTCCCCGGGGAGCGGCACGAATTGATGTCACTACCGCTGAAGAGATGTATGATGCAGTGATGGAACACTTTGATAAGGCTGATGTAGTTGTGAAAACTGCAGCCGTGGCTGACTACACCCCGGTAGAAACGTCAGACCAAAAGGTTAAAAAGCAGCCAGGTAATTTAATAATTGAAATGAAAAGAACCAAGGATATATTGGCGGAGCTTGGAAAACAAAAGACAGATCAGTTCTTAGTAGGTTTTGCAGCGGAATCAGAGCATGTCGAGGATTATGGAAGAATGAAGCTGGAAAATAAAAACCTTGATATGGTGGTCGCTAATAATATTACCTCAGACAATGCCGGCTTTGGACATGATACAAATATCGTTTCTCTTATCAGTAAGCATGAGGACCAAATAAAAAGACTGCCTCTTCTTTCAAAACGAGAAGTAGCCTCGGAAATCCTTAAGACAGCTGTGCGGTGCATGGGAGGGGAAAGGCAGTGATGTTTGCTCAAATTGTGGTTGATGTACCAGCCGGCCAAACAGACAGGCTGTTTGACTACAAAGTGCCTGAGAGTCTCCAAGGTGCTGTGTCCCCGGGTATGAGAGTTGTGGTGCCTTTTGGTCCACGAAAACTTCAAGGTTTATTATTCGATTAACAGAGAACACAACTGTCAAGAAAGTAAGGAACATTGATGAACTGCTTGATGTCACTCCTGTTTTGACTCCTGAATTACTGGACCTTGGATCATGGCTTTCGGAGGAGACGATCTGCTACCAGATCACAGCCTATCAGTCGATGATTCCGGCAGCAATGAGGGCAAAAGCGAAAAAAGTCCTGTATCTTCAAGAAGATATTGTTCACTTCCCTGTCTTCATTCAAACTCTTTTTGGCAAACGAAGTTCAATTGAATGGAACAAAGTTCCTATGGATAAAGACCTTCTTTCCCTAATTAGAAAGGAAGTCCGGGATGGGAGAATACTTCTTGAATATGAAGTGAAAGATCAAGCAAGGAAGCAGTCTTATAAAACGATTCAAGTAACTCCCGAAAAAAGCCGTGAAGAGGTTGAGGATATGGCGGGGAATCGTGCTAAAAAACAACTGGAAGCCCTCCGCTGGCTTTTAGAACATTATCCTGAAACCCCTGTCCCTCTCAAACAAGTGGAAACTGAAGGAGGATTTACACGTGCTGTCCTGCAAGCTCTTGTTGAAAAGGGGTGTGTTGTGGAAAAAACGATTGAACAATACAGAGACCCTTTCAAAGATAAAGAGTTTCAAAAAACCGTTCCTTTATCATTAACGAATGACCAGGCTGAGGTTTTGCATCCTGTCAGAGAGGCAGTGGGGACGCAAACGCATGAAACATTTCTTCTTCGCGGGGTGACAGGCAGCGGAAAAACAGAAGTGTACCTCCAGGCAATTCAAAAAGTTATCGAAGAGGGGAAAGAAGCGATTGTCCTTGTGCCCGAAATTTCTCTTACCCCCCAAATGGTTAATCGCTTTAAAAGTCGATTTGGCAGCCAGGTAGCCGTCCTTCATAGCGCGTTATCCATCGGGGAAAAATATGATGAGTGGAGAAAAATTCAACGCAAGGAAGTAAAAGTGGCAGTAGGAGCACGTTCAGCTGTATTTGCCCCTTTTGAGAAACTTGGGTTAATCATAATAGATGAAGAGCATGAAGGAAGCTATAAGCAGGAAGATCATCCCCGCTATCATGCAAAAGATGTGGCGATTTGGAGAGGGAGATACCACAAATGCCCCGTTTTGCTGGGAAGTGCTACGCCCTCGTTAGAATCTTTTGCCAGGGCTCAAAAAGGGTCTACCGTCTTCTTGAGTTAAATAATAGAGTAAATAACTTTCCAATGCCTGAAGTAGAATTGGTCGATATGCGGGAAGAACTAAAGAACGGAAACCGCTCTGTCTTTTCTAACATTCTGCTGGAAAAGTTAGAGGATCGTTTGCAAAAAGGAGAACAAGTCGTCCTTTTTTTAAACCGAAGAGGGTATTCGACCTTTGTGATGTGCAGAAGCTGCGGATTTGTTACAGAATGTCCTCACTGTGAAATATCCCTTACGTACCATCATGTAAATAAGCAGCTGAAATGTCATTACTGCGGTCATGAAGAGTCTATGGTTAATAAGTGTCCTTCCTGTGACAGCGAGCATATACGCTTTTTTGGAACAGGCACGCAAAAGGTAGAGGAAGAATTAACCCGCTTGCTGCCAACCGCCAGAGTGATCCGCATGGACGTGGATACAACCTCGAGAAAAGGCGCCCATGAAAGCTGCTCACCAAGTTTGGCAGCGGGCAGGCAGATATTCTTCTTGGCACGCAAATGATCGCAAAAGGACTGGACTTCCCTAATATCACTCTCGCAGGTGTACTGGCAGCTGATACACTCCTAAACCTGCCTGATTTCCGTGCGCCAGAACGGACGTTTCAGCTTTTAACACAAGTAAGCGGTAGAGCAGGCAGAGATAAATTAAAGGGTGAAGTGGTCATCCAGACATATAATCCCGAACATTACAGCATTGTTCATGCCAAGGAACATGATTTCCTTTCTTTCAGCCGGCAGGAAATGACGCAGAGGAAAGTAGGGGGATACCCTCCGTATTTCTTTTTAGCTCTTATAACGGTTTCTCACGAAGATTTATCCCAGGTCATCACCACTTCAGAAAAAATTGCCTCCCATTTAAGGAACGGTTGTCGATCCAGACAAAAGTACTCGGCCCGACTGTCTCACCCATTGCACGCCTGAAAGATAGATATCGTTACCAATGCATGATAAAATATAGAAATGAGCCAGAACTAACCAAAACATTAAGAGAAATAGCTGATCATTTTCAAAGTGAAATGGCCAAGGATAAGCTGTTTATCTCAATAGATATGAACCCGCATATGTTTATGTAGCCAGGGTAAAGGGATAACCCTTCGCCAGCGCCTACACCTTTGAAGAAGCAGCAAGGTCATGGGGAAATCCCAGTTTCGTCAAACCATCAATCGCCTGCAGAGACTTGGCTTTTAGCCAAGTTTTCTCATGTAATTACACGACTAGTTTCAGGAGGAAAGACAAACAATGAAAATTTTGTTCATGGGCACACCGGACTTCTCCGTTCCTGTTCTGCAGAGAATTTTGGAGGAGGGGCACGAAGTTGTCGGTGTAGTGACTCAGCCAGACAGACCGAAGGGGAGAAAAAAAACGCTTACACCTCCCCCTGTAAAAGTAGAAGCAGAAAAACACGATCTCCCTGTTTTTCAACCAGAGAAAATAAGGGAAAAAGACCAGCTTTCGCCGATCCTGGAAACAAACCCAGAGATCGTGGTAACTGCTGCCTACGGACAGCTCCTTCCTAATGAGCTTCTGGATGCTCCTTCGTATGGATGCATTAATGTACATGCTTCACTATTGCCAAAATACCGGGGGGGAGCCCCGATTCATCAAGCCATTATAGATGGGGAAAAAGAATCAGGCATTTCCATTATGTATATGGTTGAAAAGCTTGACGCCGGAGACGTCCTTTCTCAGGTACGGGTGCCCATAGACGAGAAAGATACGGTAGGCACTCTCCATGATAAGCTTAGTGAAGCTGGAGCTGACCTGTTGTCTGATACGTTAATAAAAATTAAAGAGGGCACAATACAGGCTGAACCTCAAAATGAAAATAAAGTGACCTTTGCTTCGAATATACAGCGGGGCCAGGAACTCCTGGATTGGAACAAAACGGGAGAGGAGCTTTACAATCAAATTAGAGGGATGAACCCTTGGCCGGTTGCTTATACGGTTTATAATGAGAAACCAGTTAAAATATGGTGGGCTGAAAAGACAGCTTCTCCAAAAAAGGGAAAACCTGGAGAAGTATTATCAATAGAAGAGAATGGAATCATAGTAGGTACAGGGGATGACACAGCGATAAAGATTAAAGAGCTGCAGCCATCCGGTAAAAAAAGGTTAAAGGCTTCCGATTATTTGCGTGGAGCCGGTACCGCTTTAAAAGAAGGAGATCGATTCGGAGATGACCAAGGCTGACAAAAACGTAAGAGAGGTAGCTCTTGATCTGCTGATGCGTATTGAAAAAGAAGGGGCGTATAGTAATCTTGCCTTAAACCAAGCATTAAAAGAGAAAAGTGTTCCGGGAAAAGACACTGCTTTGTTAACTGAATTAGTATATGGAACGTTAAAACGCAGAGCAACTCTTGATTTTTATTTATCTCCTTTCATAAAAAAAGGAACCAATTCACTTGATCCATGGGTGCTGAGTCTTTTAAGGCTGTCTCTATACCAAATGGTTTATTTAGAAAGAATCCCCGAGAGAGCTATTATTCATGAAGCAGTTAATATAGCAAAAAAAAGAGGCACAGGGGAATTGCCGGAATGGTAAACGGCGTGCTTCGCAGCATTCAGCGAAAAGGACTGCCAGACCCTTCCTCTATCGGTAATCCAAGGGAAAGAATAAGTATAGAAACAAGTCATCCTGAATGGCTGTTATCCTTGTGGGAGAAGGCATATGGCAGAGAAGAAGCTGAGGCCATGGCAAGAAAGAATCTTGAGCCTGCCCCAGTGACTGTCAGGGTAAATGTGCTTAAAACGAACAAAATGGAGCTCATGGAGAGGCTTGAAGAAGAAGGGTGTCAGGTCCAAGAGGGAAAATTATCGGAAGATGCGGTAGAAATTATTTCGGGAAAGGTAATGATGACAGAGGCTTTTCAGGAGGGCTGGTGCACAATACAGGATGAAAGCTCCATGCTGGTAGCTAGAGCACTAGCTCCTGAAAAAGGAATGAAAGTGCTGGATGCATGTGCCGCTCCCGGAGGAAAGACAACTCATGCAGCAGAAAGAATGGGGGACAGCGGCAGTATTACGGCTCTGGACCTTCATGAGAAAAAAATAAATTTAATCAATCAGCAGGTCCAAAGACTTGGAATTACTTCTGTACAAAGTGAAGCGCTGGATGCCAGAAAGTTAACTGAAAAGTTCCTGAAGAAAGTTTTGACAGAGTTCTTGTTGATGCTCCTTGCAGCGGACTGGGAGTGATTCGAAGAAAGCCTGAGCTAAAATGGGAGAAATCACCGGAAGATATTCAGCGTCTCCCGGAGATTCAAAAAGCGATTCTTCAAGAGGCTGGGAAAGTACTCAAGCCGGGAGGACGTCTGGTATACAGCACCTGTACCGTAGAAGCAAATGAAAACGAACAGGTGATAAAAGAGTTTTTGGAAGCCAATCCGGCTTTTAAGTTTGACGAAACGCTAATGGAGCGCCTCCCGGAACGTATGAAAAACAACACGGCAGCAACTGGAGGCAGATTACTATTCTGCCTCACCACTACGAGACCGATGGGTTTTATATATGCAGTCTTACGAAAAAAAAATGAAGAAGGAAGTGAAAGAGTGGAACAATTAAAGAAAGAGGTCGGAGTAGAGACAAAAGCGAAACCTTCGATCTTCTCTATGGAGTTTCATCAATTGCAGTCATGGCTGAAGGAAGAGGGGGAGCCTGCTTTCCGGGCAACGCAGATCTTTGAATGGCTGTATCAAAAAAGGGTTACCTCTTTTTCAGAAATGACAAACCTCTCCAAAGGAATACGAGAAAAGCTGGAAGGCGCTTTTTCCTTAACAACGCTTAAAGAAATTATGAAACAGGAATCTTCTGACGGAACGGTTAAGCTTCTCTTTGAGCTTCATGACGGTTATTCTATCGAAACAGTGGTCATGAGACATGATTATGGAAACAGTGTCTGTGTGACGACACAGGTCGGCTGCCGGTTAGGGTGTACCTTCTGTGCCTCCACCCTTGGAGGGCTTAAGCGCAACCTGGAAGCTGGAGAGATTGTTGCTCAAGTTCTTGATGCTCAAAGAGCAATGGATGAAAAAGGGGAGAGAGTAAGTTCAGTTGTTGTAATGGGAATTGGTGAACCATTTGATAACTACAAAGAACTAATCTCTTTCTTGAAGACAATTAACCATGATAAAGGACTGAATATCGGGGCTCGCCATATTACCGTTTCTACAAGCGGAATGGTACCTCGAATCTATGATTTTGCAGACGAGCAAATGCAAATTAATTTTGCTATTTCTCTTCATGCTCCAAACACTGAAATCAGAAGCCGTTTAATGCCGGTAAACCGGGCTTGGCCTTTAGAAAAGCTGATGGAATCCATTCAATATTACATTAAAAAGACAAACCGCCGCGTTACATTCGAATATGGGTTGTTTGGCGGCGTAAACGATCAGGTGGAACATGCGGAAGAGTTAGCGGAGTTAATAAAAGATGTAAAGTGCCATGTTAATTTAATTCCGGTCAATTACGTTCCTGAGAGGGACTATGTAAGAACCAGCCGGGAGGACATCTTTGCTTTTGAGAAAACCCTCAAAGAAAGAGGAGTAAACGTTACAATAAGAAGAGAGCAAGGGCATGATATTGATGCAGCTTGCGGTCAGCTTCGAGCAAAGGAGCGGGAGAAAGAAACGAGGTGAGGAGAAATGGACTGGTTGTTTAAAACTGACGTAGGACGAGTCCGCGACCATAATGAAGACAACGGGGGAGTATATGTAAACAGTCATTCTGATTCTGTTCTGGGAGTGGTTGCAGATGGAATGGGCGGCCATAAGTCAGGTGATGTGGCAAGTGCCATTGCTTGTAAGGTGCTCGAAGACGAGTGGCTTGCAGCCTCTTCTTCCTTTACAGAAAGGGAGGCTGTTACATGGCTGAGCAGTACCATTACTCGAGTAAATGAAGAAATATTTAAGAAATCAAAAGAGGATATGAGCTGTTACGGCATGGGCACTACTGTGGTGGCGGCTATATGTACAGAGGAATATGTCGCTGTAGGCCATGTGGGAGACAGCCGTGCCTATTTAATAACGGATGACTCCATCCATTTGAAGACAGATGATCACTCTCTTGTTAACGAGTTGGTAAAAAACGGCCAGATTAGTGAAGAAGAGGCAGAGAATCACCCGAGAAAAAATGTATTGCTCCGCGCTTTAGGTACAGAAGCAGGGATTACCGTGGAGGTCTCTTCTTTTTCATGGAGACAGGGAGAATTGGTCTTCCTGTGCTCTGACGGCTTAAGTAACAAAGTGTCTGACGCCGATTTGCTGCGCATGATGACCAAAGAAGGGTCTCTTTCTGATAAAGGAGAGAGACTTGTACATATGGCAAATGAGCGCGGCGGAGAGGACAATATTACGATTGCAGCCATTACTCATCCTTCCTCTCCAAGGGGGAGCTGAGCATGGCCGGGTTAATTGGAAAAAGAATAAACGAGCGCTATCAAATACATGCCCTTATTGGCGGCGGCGGCATGGCTCATGTTTACAAAGCAACGGACATGATTCTTGAGCGGGAAGTAGCAGTTAAAGTACTTCAGCCTCAATTTGTAAATGACGAGGAGTTCATCCGGCGCTTTCACCGTGAGGCACAGGCAGCTACGAGTCTTTTTCATCCGAATATTGTAGATATATACGATGTAGGCGAAGAAGAAGACTTATATTATATTGTGATGGAGTATATAGACGGCTCCACACTCAAAGAATATATCCAGCAGCAAGGCCCCCTGCCTGTTAACAAAGTGATCAATATTATGTCGTCTGTGTTATCAGCGATAGTACATGCCCATGCCAATCAGATTATCCACCGTGACATAAAGCCACATAACATACTTATTGATAAGCATGGAGATGCAAAAGTAACTGACTTTGGCATTGCACGGGCTGCTTCGGCAGCAACAATCACACATACAAATTCTGTCTTAGGCTCTGTTCACTATTTGTCTCCTGAACAAGCAAGAGGAGGAACAGTGACAGCCAAGTCTGACATCTATTCACTGGGTATCGTTCTGTTTGAGATGGTTACCGGAGAGGTTCCTTTTAATGGTGAATCAGCTGTTTCCATTGCCATTAAACAGCTGCAGGAGCCGCTGCCATTTGCAAAAGAACTGCGTCCTGATCTGCCCCAGAGTATTGAAAATGTGATCATTCAGGCAACAGCGAAGGATCCCTTTCACCGTTATGGGTCAGTCCAGGACATGAACGAAGATCTTTCAACTGCCCTGTGGCCTGAGCGCCAAAGTGAATCCCGTTATACACCTCCTGCTGACGATGAAGAAGCAACAAAGGCAGTACCGGTGATAAAAGATACAACTGAAAATATGGGAGAAACAAAAGTAGCAGGGACAGAAAAAGGGCCTGCCCCTTCCGCTTCAGCGTCCAGCCCTCCACCTGCACCAGCGAAAGGGAAGAAAAAGAAAAAATGGGTGCTTCCCATTGTTTTATTTTTCGTCATCCTTGCAGGTTCCTTTGCGACTGCGTTCACAGTGATCCCTGGCTGGCTTATGGTCCAGGATGTCGATGTCCCAAACCTTGAGGGGCTTACTCTTGAAGAAGCAGAAGAAGAACTGGAGGAAGCTGGGCTTACCGGAAATGTGGAGAGAGTGTATGATGAAGAGGTGGAAGAAGGCTTTGTCATTAGACAGCGACCCCAGGCAGGATCTACCGTGAAGGTGGAAAGCCAGGTAAATGTTTTTGTCAGTCAAGGAAGAGAAATGATTGAGATGCCTGATGTTACAGGTCTTGCTCGGGAGGAAGCAGAAACTCTTCTCGAAGATTTTGAAAATGTGGAATTTTCTTCTGTGGAAACAACAGATACCCCGCTTAACGTTATTGTAGAGCAGGACCCTGTTGCAGGAGAGGAATTAATAGCCGATGAAACGAATGTTCAACTTACCTACAGTGTGCCGGCAGAAGTCTCCATTCCTAACCTAAGAGGGGAAACAATGGAGACAATCAACAATTATTTAGAGTCAGAAGGACTTGCTGGCCGTTTTGAAGAGGAGCATTCTGACTTATATGACGAGGGCCGTGTGATTGACCACGATCCAGGTCCCTATGAAAGAATACAAGTCGGTGATGAAATCCTTTTTATTATGTCTCTTGGGCCTGAAGAAGAAGAACAAGAAGACGCAATTGATGAAGAGGAACAGGAAGAATTACGCGAAGAAGAGGCAGTGGACGAAGAAGATTCAGAAGATAGTGAGGAAAATGAGGTAACCGAAGAAGTAGAAGCAGTCATCCCTATTGAAATGTCAGAGGAAGAGATGGAAGAAGGGGTGACCTTTGATGTAAGGCTTACGTATGAAGATGCCACCACAAGTGAGCCCGCTGTCTTTGTAGAAGAAACAATTTCAGAAAGCAGAACCTATCAAATACCTTTAATAGTTACACCTGAAGAAGAGGGAAGCTATACGTTATATATAGACGATGAAGAAATTCAATCAAACTCATTTACTTATGGTGATTAATAAAGGAGGAGTTATGGCGGAAGGCAGGATTATAAAAGCACTCAGCGGGTTTTACTATGTGAGCGGCCCGGAAGGTACAGTCCAATGTAAAGGCCGTGGGGTCTTTAGAAATAAAAAAATAAAGCCCCTTGTAGGAGACCAGGTTGTCTACAAAGCTGATAACGACAAAGAGGGCACGGTTACCGAGGTTAAGAAGAGGAAAAATGAATTAATCAGGCCTCCTATAGCAAATGTAGATCAGGCACTTTTGGTTTTTTCAGCGGTGGAGCCTGCTTTTTCCCCTCTGCTGCTCGACAGGTTTTTAGTACATGTGGAAGAAAGTGATATTGATCCTTTAATTGTTGTGACCAAAGAAGATTTGGCCAGTGAGGAAGTGATGAAAGAGGTCGCCCGTTATAAAGCAATTTATCAAAAACTCGGTTATCCCTTTTACGTTGTTTCCAATACGTCAAACAAGGGTCTAGAGGAAGCGGCTTTGCATTTCAAAGATAGAATCACTGTGATAGCAGGCCAATCGGGGGTAGGTAAATCCTCCTTCCTTAATGCATTGGTCCCAGAGCTTAACCTTGAAACAGGAGCCATTTCCACCCATCTTGGAGGGGGAAGCATACAACCCGCCATGTGGAACTGATCTCCCTTTATGAGGGGCTGGTCGCAGATACACCGGCTTTAGCTCCCTCGATTTTCAGGAAATGGATGAAAGCGAGCTGAGCCTTTATTTTCCCGAAATGAGAGAACGCCTTCCAGATTGTAAATTTCGTGGATGTACTCATCGCAAGGAACCTGGCTGTGCTGTAAAAGAAGCATTGGAGCAAGGGGAAATTAGTGAATCAAGATATAACCATTACTTGCAGTTTTATCAAGAATTAAGCGAACAACAACGGAGGTACTAACCAATGACGAAAATTTCTCCATCCATTTTATCAGCAGATTTTGCTTCTTTAAAAGAAGACATTATTGAGGTGGATAAAGGGGGGGCAGACTACATTCATATTGATGTAATGGATGGTCATTTTGTTCCAAACATTACGATAGGTCCAATGATTGTGGAAGCTGTCCGCCCGCACACTGATCTTCCTTTAGACGTCCATCTTATGATTGCCGACCCTGATAAATATGTAGATGACTTTGTAAAAGCAGGAGCAGATATTTTATCTGTCCATGCGGAAGCGTGCACGCACCTTCACAGGACCATTCATGCGATAAAAGAAAAAGGAGTGAAGGCAGGAGTGGTCCTGAACCCTGCCACACCAGTAGAAGCCATTAAACATGTGATTGAGGACGTAGATCTCGTTCTCTTAATGACAGTGAACCCAGGGTTTGGAGGCCAGTCTTTTATTCACAGTGTCCTCCCGAAAATCAGAGAGGTTAGAAAAATGACAGAGCAGGTAGATCATTCTGTTGAGATTGAAGTAGACGGCGGGGTAAATAAAGAGACTGCCAGGCTTTGTCGAGAAGCAGGAGCGAACGTATTAGTAGCCGGTTCTGCGATTTATAAGGAGGAAGATCGTAAGGCTGCCATCGCAGCTATTCGAGGATAGAGACAAAGAAAAGAAGCAGGAAAGTGATGAAAGAGGGTGTATCAAGAGCGAGACTTTTGGTACGCCCTCTTATTATTTGTCTCCTGTAAATCACTCCAATAAAGAGGCTGAGTTCACGGTATTATTTGCAAATCAAAAGCTTTCGCTGCCTGTAAAAGGCTTATCCTTTGCAAGGGAAATAGGGATTAAAAAGTATTGGGGCCAAGGGTTTGAAGAGCTTATGCCTTCTCGTCTGTCGGAAAAAAGATGTACTTTTTCAAGGGGCTGAATATACATATAAAAGAATCTCTCTTGAGGACTTATTCTCATCTTTATGATGACGGCCATTCAGGTTCAGAGGAGGAGTGACTAATAATGAAGTTTTACACAATTAAATTGCCAAAGTTTTTGGGCGGAGTAGTGAAGGCCGTACTCAATTCATTAAAAAAGGGGTAAAGGAGTAAGAGAGAAAAGAAGCATTCACTCTTTTTAATCCATGTAAAAAAGCACCTGCGTAAATGAGGTGCTTTTTTACATGAGAGCAGAACGCTCTCCTTCATTCATGTTTCATCCATTGCGTTTATCCTGTAAACGAGAAAGCTTGCAAAACAAGCTTGTTTTCATTAAACGCGAGTTACTTTGCCGGATTTCAAAGCGCGAGCAGAAACGTAAACACGCTTAGGTTTACCATCAACCAAAATGCGTACTTTTTGAACGTTAGCTCCCCAACGACGCTTTGTGGCATTGTTTGCATGAGAACGGTTGTGACCAGATTTTGGTCCCTTGCCCGTCACGTAGCATTTACGAGCCATGACGTGCACCTCCTTGTACTTACCACTGTCTAACAATCATACTTGATTATCTTAGCACATGCATGACTTCTATGCAATAAGGAAGATTTCTTTTTTCAAGGAAATATACTTGACAGCCATTTATTTGGAAAACCCCTTGGCAGCAGGAATTTTCTTTTAAAAAATGGTGGAGTATAGTAAAATAGCCGTAGCTGAAAAACTGAGACTGCTTTAGGAGGATGGATATGACTATTGAAATGAATTCACAGCTAGGTTCTATAGACGTTTCCAAAGAGGTAGTGGCAACAATTGCAGGAGGTGCTGCTATTGATTGTTACGGTATCGTTGGTATGGCATCTCAAAAACAGTTAAAAGATGGGTTCTCAGACCTCATCAAGAAGGAGAATTTTTCCCGTGGGGTAGTTATTCGAGAGGATGAAGAGGATATCCATATAGACATGTATATTATTGTCAGCTATGGAACGAAAATTTCTGAGGTAGCCTATAATGTACAAACAAAAGTGAAGTACCAGCTTGAACAAATGCTTGGATTAACTGTTGACTCTGTAAATGTTTACGTTCAAGGAGTCCGGGTAACTAATCCATAGCAGGAGAACGTAAGGAGGAACTGTTGTGACAGCAAGATCAATAGACGGAAAGAAGCTTGGAGAGATGTTTATCCATGGTGCTTCTTTATTAGGACAAAACGTTAAAGAAGTTGACGCACTTAACGTTTTTCCTGTTCCAGATGGAGACACTGGCACCAATATGAATTTAACGATTACTTCCGGCGTAAAGGAGGTAAAGCAATCTCCCGGGGAAGCTGCCAGTGAAGTTGCAAAGGCATTTTCCAAAGGCTTGTTAATGGGAGCAAGAGGAAACTCAGGGGTCATACTATCCCAGCTTTTCCGTGGCTTTGCTAAAGGTTTGGAGGGCCAGCAGGAAGTAGATGGCCCTGTGCTGGCAAAGGCGTTTGAAACCGGTGTTGAAACAGCATATAAAGCTGTAATGAAGCCTGTAGAAGGAACTATTCTTACTGTGGCAAAAGATGCAGCAAAATCTGCAAAGAAGTCTGCAAAGAAAAAACAATCTGTCCATGATGTGCTTGTAGATGTGATTAAGGAAGCCAATGCTTCTTTACAGCGGACCCCTGAACTTCTTCCTGTGTTAAAGGAAGTAGGGGTGGTTGATTCAGGTGGACAGGGATTAGTCTATATTTATGAAGGAATGCTCGCCAATCTGGAAGGGAAATCAGTTCCAGCCGAAAGAGTGAACCAACCTGCTATGGACGAGCTCGTTAAAGTGGAACATCATCAGAGTGCTCAATCTCATATGAACACGGAGGATATAGAGTTTGGGTATTGTACAGAAGTTATGGTGAGGTTTGAAGAAGAGAAATTAGAGCTGCATCCATTTGATGAGACAGATTTCCGGGAAGAGTTAAGCCGTCACGGTGATTCTCTGCTTGTAGTAAGCGACGAGGATTTAGTAAAAGTACATATTCATGCAGAACACCCTGGAGAAGTGCTTTCTTTAGCTCAGAAACATGGTTCATTGGTAAACATTAAGATTGAAAACATGAGAGAGCAGCATACGTCCCTTCTTCATGAACAGGAAGAACCTCACGTGGCTGCGGAAGAAGGAAAGAAAGCGGAGCCGTCTCAAGAGACAGAAACTGCGGAATATGGGGTTGTCACGGTTTCAATGGGCGAAGGAATTGCAAACCTTTTCAAAGGATTGGGAGCAGATGTAGTGATTCCTGGGGGCAGACGATGAATCCCAGTACAGAAGATATCGTAAAAGCCATTGAGCAAACAAATGCGGAAAACATTTTCGTCCTTCCCAATAACGGAAATATTGTCATGGCTGCAGAGCAGGCTGCTGAAGTCAGCGAAAAAAATGTCATTTGCATACCGACAAAATCAGTACCTCAGGGATTAAGTTCCTTGTTTGTATTTAACAGCGAGCTTTCACCAGAAGAAAATAAGGAAGCAATGATTGAGGCGCTTGGTGAAGTAACTACAGGGCAGGTTACGTATGCAGTAAGGGATACGACAATTGACGGGAAAGAAATCAGCGAAGGAGATTTTATGGGAATCGCTGAAAAGAAAATCGTTTCATCTGGCTCTTCTATTGCGAGGTAACGAAGTCACTGTTAAAGGAAATTATTGATGAGGACGCAGAGATTGTGACATTGATTCAAGGTGAAGGTGCCAATGAGGAAATTACGGAACAACTCACGACGTTCATCGAAGCAAATTATGATGAAGTGGAAGTAGAAGTCCATAATGGGGAGCAGCCGCTTTATTCTTATATCATTGCAGTAGAATAAGCCCCATCAAAACAGGTACAGAAAGGGGTCCTTTATGTCACAAATACAAATTGTAACCGATAGTACTGCAGATATACCCGAGCACATTACGAAAGAGCTTGGTATTACCGTCATTCCTTTAAAAGTTACGTTTGACCAAAAGAAACCTATCGTGACGGAGAAAATTTATCTCCTGAACAGTTTTATGAGAAGCTGCCGCAGTATGAATCAGTGCCGACCACTTCTCAGCCGACACCTTATGAGTTTGAAACCGTATTTGAACGTCTGAGAGAAAGAAATGGAGAGGAAACACAGGTCTTTTCTATCCACCTTTCTTCCCAGATGAGCGGAACTTATCAGGCAGCGACAATTGCAGCAGGTGAAGTTGCGAGAAGATAGAAGTGGAAGTAGTAGATTCGAAAAAAGCTTCTTATTCCCTCGGGATCATTGTAGTCATGCTGGCTCAGTATGCCAGGGAAGGTCACAGTTTCGAGGAGTGTAAAAAGAAGCTGGACGAGCTTCTTGAAGATACGAACGTATACTTCATGGTGGATACTCTTCAATATCTTCAAAAAAACGGACGTATTGGAAAAGCTTCTGCCTTAATCGGCTCATTGCTTAAAATGAAGCCGATCTTGAGTGTGAATGAAGAAGGGCAAGTATACCCATATGATAAAGCCAGAGGAAAAAAGAAAGCTGTAGCGAAGATCCTTTCTGCCATAGAAGAAGGGTATAAGAATACGCCTGTGCATATCGGAATTTCTCATGCTGTAGCTGAAGAAACAGCAAAAGAAATAGCTGTGCAAATTCAGGAAAAATTCGACGTGAAAAGTGAAGTCATTACAAAAATTGGAGCCGTCATTGGTTCTCACGTCGGGCCGGGCACTGTATCTATAGCTGTAACAAAGGCTGAGTAATATGTATATTCCTACCTGAATCTCAGGTAGGAATATTTTTATCCCGCTCAGACCAGAAGGAAGAACAACGGGTGTAATGGAATTAGTAAATTGCTGAATGCAGGGAAAAGAAAAGGGGGGCATAAAGTGAAGTATAGAAGCGTCTTTGATATTATTGGACCTGTAATGATTGGTCCGTCGAGTTCTCACACAGCCGGAGCTGCAAGAATTGGCAGAATGGCTAGAACCCTGTTTGGCAGCACGCCTGAACAAGCAGATATATTTTTTTATGGATCGTTTGCCAGGACCTATAAAGGCCACGGCACGGATGTGGCTGTCGTAGGCGGCGTGCTTGACTTTGATACCTTTGATGAAAGGCTTCCCCAATCATTGACTCTGGCAAAAGAGCAAGGAGTTACTGTTCGTTTTTTTGTGGAAGAAACCATCACAGATCATCCCAATACTGTAAGAATTCGTTTAGCTGCGAAGGAGAAAGAAATTGAACTCGTGGGCATTTCCATAGGAGGCGGCAAAGTGGAAATTACAGAATTAAATGGCTTTGAGCTTCGCCTTTCTGGTACACAGCCAGCCATTCTTGTCATTCATAAGGACCATTTTGGAGTGATTGCAAACGTTTCTGAAAAGCTGGCAAAAGAAAAGATCAATATTGGGCATATGGAAGTCTCCCGTAAAGAAAAAGGCGAACAAGCACTTATGGTGCTGGAGGTAGATCAGGATATTACACCGTCTTTACTAAGTAAAATAGAAAAGATCACGTATGTCACACAAGTATCCAAAATACATGACTAAAAGGGGTGAGAGGATGTTTAGAAATGCAGCTGAGCTTGTTGAAGCAGCAGAGTCAAAAAAAATACCAATATCACAAGTGATGCTTGAACAAGAGTGTGAGGTTAAAAAAGTGACCAAGGAGCAAGTTTTTAAAGACATGGAAAGAAACGTAGAGGTTATGGAAAAGGCTGTCGAGCGGGGAATTAAGGAGTCTGTTACCTCTGTATCTGGTTTGACCGGTGGAGATGCGGTTAAGCTTCAGACCTATATGGCTGATCATGAGACACTCTCAGGCCCCCTTTTACTTGATGCTGTAAGTAAAGCGATGGCAACAAATGAAGTAAACGCCGCAATGGGAACCATTTGTGCAACACCGACAGCAGGTTCGGCTGGAGTGGTTCCTGGGACAATGTTTGCTCTTAGCGGGAAATATAATGCTTCAAAAGAGGATAAAGTGAGATTTTTGTTAACGGCAGGCGCTTTTGGAATGGTGGTAGCAAATAATGCTTCCATATCAGGAGCTGAAGGAGGGTGTCAGGCTGAGGTAGGATCGGCAGCAGGCATGGCAGCGGCCGCAGCCGTGGAGCTTGCCGGGGGTTCTCCCTCCCAATGTGCAGAAGCGATGGCGATGACGTTAAAAAATTTATTAGGTCTGGTATGTGATCCGGTCGCTGGTCTTGTAGAGGTTCCTTGCGTAAAAAGAAATGCTGCGGGGACAGCGGTTGCATTAATGGCTGCCGATATGGCTTTAGCGGGAATAGAGAGCCGTATTCCTTGCGATGAAGTGATTGAGGCAATGTATAAAATCGGACAGGTCATGCCTTCAGCACTTCGTGAAACCGCACAGGGCGGACTGGCGGCAACACCGACAGGGCGAGAGTGGGAAACAAAAATATTCGGTATCGCCCTTGATAAGAAATGACCGGCTTACCAAGTCTTCCCGTTTCTAAGGTGAAAGGAATCGGAGAAGAAAAAGAAAAAGAATTAAACGCTCTCCATATTCACTCTGTCAACGATCTTTTGGAATATTACCCGTATCGATACGAAGATTATGAAGTAAAAGATGTCACAGAGCTTGAGCATGATGAAAGAGGCACAATTCAAGGAGTAGTGCAAAGCGAACCTTCTGTTCAGTATTTTGGGAGGAAAAAGTCCCGGGTCACTGTGAGGGTGCTGACCAATGGTGTGTTAGTGAAAGCGGTATTTTTCAATCGTCCTTTTGTGAAACAGCAAATAAAAAATGGAGATGAGCTCACGATCACAGGTAAGATTGACAAAAACCGCCTGCAAATGACTGTGCAGGACTATAAAAAGGGCTCTCAGGAATCTGATGCATCCCTTGAGCCTGTATATTCTGTTGGAGGTAAAGTTACAGTAAAGCAGCTTCGCGGATTTATTCGCACAGCCTACCGCCAGTTTGGAGATCTGATCGAAGATAATCTGCCGCCATTATTTCTTGATCGCTATAAACTGCCGTCCAAAAAAATACACTTTTTCATATTCACCATCCTAAAGACAGAGAAGCGTTAAAGCATGCAAGAAGAAGAATTATTTATGAAGAATTTCTCCTCTTTCAACTGAAAATGCAAATGTTCAAGAGAATACAGCGAATGGCCAGGGAAGGGATTGTCCATACCTTTGAACAAAAGGAAGTAGACGAGTTTATTAATAAGCTTCCCTTTCCGTTAACAGGCGCTCAAAACCGAGTGACAGCAGAGATACTTGAGGATCTCCAATCTCCGTATTCAATGAATCGCCTTCTTCAAGGAGACGTAGGGTCCGGAAAAACGGTGGTGGCTGCTATAGCCATGTTTACCGCCTTTTTGTCTGGTTACCAGTCTGCATTAATGGTTCCGACTGAAATATTGGCCGAACAGCATTATCGCTCCTTGCAGGAGCTGTTGGAGCCTGCTGGGCTGTCTATAGCACTTTTAACAGGGTCAACGAAAACTAAATCAAGAAGAGAAATCAATGAGGCTTTAAAAAGCAAGGAAATCCAAATCGTAATAGGAACTCATGCCTTAATACAAGAAGGTGTTGAATTTAGCAGTCTGGGGCTTGTCATAACAGACGAACAGCATAGATTTGGCGTCATGCAGCGCCGGGCATTAAAGGAAAAAGGCAAGACACCAGATGTCCTTTTTATGACCGCTACCCCTATCCCGAGAACTCTGGCTATTTCTGTATACGGGGATATGGACGTCTCTGTCATTGATGAAATGCCTGCAGGGAGAAAGCCGATTGAAACGTACTGGGCTAAGCCTCATATGCTTGAGCGCGTTCTCGGGTTTGTTCAAAAAGAAGTAGATCAAGGAAGGCAGGCGTACGTTATCTGTCCTCTTATTGAAGAATCAGATAAGCTGGATGTGCAAAATGTCATTGAAGTCCACGGAATGCTTAAAGACTTTTACCAGGGATATGAGGTTGGGCTCCTTCATGGAAGGCTTTCCAATGATGAAAAAGAAGAAGTAATGGCTGGATTTGATAGAAATGAGATTCAAATCCTTGTTTCTACTACCGTTGTGGAGGTAGGAGTGAATGTTCCTAATGCGACGATGATGGTTATCTATGATGCCGAAAGGTTTGGCCTTGCCCAGCTTCATCAGCTGCGTGGCCGTGTCGGCCGAGGGGAGCATCAGTCCTATTGTATTCTAATTGCTGACCCGAAATCTGAGACAGGCAAAGAAAGAATGAGGATTATGACTGAAACTAATGATGGCTTTGTTCTCTCGGAAGAAGATTTAAAGCTTCGGGGTCCTGGCGATTTCTTTGGCCAGAAACAAAGCGGCATGCCCGAATTTAAGATGGCTGATGTGTTCATGATTACAGGGCATTGGAAGTGGCCAGAAATGATGCGGCCAAACTGGTCAATAGCAATGAATTTTGGAAAGAAGAACAGTTTTCTCCTCTGCGTTTATTTCTGGAACAAGAAGGAGTGCTGGATGGCGAAAAGCTTGACTAGATAGAATTGTTTGCAATTAAAACGTAAGGGTTATATACTGCTCTTAGTACCTAGTCATAGAAGTGGATGGTGTAAAGACCATGAAATTATCCAAGAAAGAGCGGCAGGAGCTTGTCATTCAAACGATTAAAGACGATCCATTTATTACAGACGAGTCATTAGCAAAGAAGTTTCATGTAAGTGTACAAACGATCCGCTTAGATAGATTAGAGCTTTCTATACCAGAGCATAGAGAAAGAATAAAACACGTCGCAAGAAAGCAGCTTGACGATGTACGCGCCCTTCAATTAGAGGAAGTAATAGGCGAAATAGTAGATTTGCAGCTTGATGAGTATGCTATTTCTATTTTAGATATAAAAAAAGACCATGTTTTTGAACGTACAGGCATTGCAAGGGGGCACCACCTTTTTGCCCAGGCCAATTCCCTTGCGGTAGCGATTATTAATGATGAATTAGCCTTAACAGCCAAAGCAAATGTAAAATTCACACGGCAGGTTTCAGCAGGAGAAAGAGTAGTTGCTAAAGCCCAGGTGAAGAAAAATGACCAGGTACGGACAATTGTGGAAGTAAACAGTAACGTGAACCAGGAATTGGTATTCTCTGGAGAATTTATTATGTTTCGTTCATCAGGAAAGGAAACCTCAGGAGAAGGAGAGAAGGTATAAATGAAAATTGCTATAGACGTCATGGGCGGCGATCATGCTCCTAAGGCTCAAGTCGCAGGTGCACTTGCTGCTGTCACCTCGTACCATGATTTAGAAGTTATCTTAGTTGGCAATGAAGCAGAAATACTTGATCACTTAAAGCCTCATAAAAAAATTTCGATTATACATACTGTGGAAAAGATTGAAGATGAGGACTCCCCGACAAGGGCAGTACGTCGGAAAAAAGATTCCTCCATGGTCCTTGCTGTTAAGGAAGTAAAGGAAGGACGGGCTGACGCATGTATTTCATCAGGAAATACAGGAGCCTTAATGACTGCAGGGTTGCTTCATGTAGGAAGGATCCCGGGCATTGAACGTCCTGCTTTAGCTCCTATGCTTCCCACCTTAGATGGAAACGGCTTTTTACTTCTTGACGTAGGGGCGAATGTGGATGCCAAGGCGGACCATTTGTACCAAAACGCCCTTATGGGCAGCACATACATGGAAATGGTCAAAAAAGTTAAACTCCCAAGGGTTGGTTTACTAAATATCGGAACTGAATCTGGAAAAGGAAATGAATTGACGAAACAGTCGTATGCACTGCTTCAACATGCTCCAATTAACTTCATCGGAAATGTAGAAGCTCGCGACGTCATGGACGGTGTGTGTGATGTGGTCGTTTGTGATGGGTTTTCAGGTAACCTGGTTTTGAAAACGATAGAAGGAACTGCGGGAGCCTTGTTTTCCTTGCTGAAAAAAGAGCTTACTTCCTCCTTAAAAAATAAAATGGCGGCAGGAGTTTTAAAACCTGGTTTAAAGAATGTCAAAGAACAGCTGAGTTATTCACAGTACGGAGGGGCCGGGTTATTTGGTTTGAAAGCTCCTGTCATAAAAGCCCATGGATCTTCTGACCATACTGCAATATTTCATGCGATCCGTCAGGCAAAACAAATGGTTGAAGAAGACGTGGCAAGCGTTATCCAAAAGGAAATTAAAGACACAAATTCAGTGAGGGTGAATGAATAATGTCTAAGATTGCATTTATTTTTCCAGGTCAGGGCTCACAGGAAGTAGGAATGGCTCAAAATGTGTTTGAACAGCATGAAAAAGCAAGCTCTGTTATTAAAAAAGCTGACGAGAGGCTGGAGTATTCCCTATCAGGATATATGTTTAACGGTCCTAAAGAAGTCCTGAAGAAAACAGAGCATGCCCAGCCTGCCCTTCTTACTGCAAGTGCAGCACTGTTAGAAACAGTGAAGGAAAAGGACCTGTCTCCGGATTTTGTAGCGGGTCACAGCCTTGGGGAATATTCAGCGCTTGTGGCTGCAGGAGTATTGTCATTTGATGATGCAGTTTATGCAGTTAGACAAAGAGGATTATTTATGGAGGAAGCTGTTCCCGACGGTGTAGGGGCAATGGCTGCCATAATGGGCCTAGAGCGGCCGGAACTTGAAAGGGTTTGTGCAGAAGCTTCTGCAGAAGGCGAAACTGCAGAGCTTGCCAACTTAAATGCTCCAGGTCAAATCGTGATCTCAGGCTCGAGAAAAGGAGTTGAGACGGCATCTGATCTTGCGAAGGAGGCTGGTGCGAAACGAGCGATTCCTTTGGAAGTAAGCGGACCTTTCCATTCCACACTGATGGAGCCTGCCAAGGACAAGCTTCGAGATGTGCTGAGTGACATTTCTTTTCAGGATGCCGGCGTCCCTGTAATGACGAATGTAACGGCTCTGCCCGAAACAAACGGGGAGACTCTTCGGGATCTCCTCGTGGATCAGGTGACTTCTCCTGTGCTTTGGGAAGACACCATAAAAAATTTAATAGAACGTGATGTGACTACATTCATCGAAATAGGTTCTGGTAATGTATTGTCAGGACTTGTCCGCAGAATTCAGCGCCGTGGGCTTGAGGTGCATGCAGTCAATGATTTGGAATCCCTGGAAAAAACGTTAAAAAAGCTGAAGGAGGAATAAAGAATGGCTGAAGAAAGATCTGCTCTTATTACTGGGGCATCAAGAGGGATTGGCCGGGCAATTGCGTTAGAATTGGCCAAAAACGGAATCAATGTCGGTGTGAACTATGCCGGCAGTAAGGAAAAAGCAGAGGCTGTCGTGAAAGAATGTGAAGAATATGGAGTACGCTCATTTGCCATTCAAGCAGACGTATCCAGTGAACAAGATGTCAAAGCAATGATTAAAGAAACCGTTGATCAATTTGGGCGTTTGGACATCCTGGTTAACAATGCAGGAATCACAAGGGACAATCTCGTCATGCGTTTGAAAGAAGATGACTGGGATGCAGTAATGGATACAAACTTAAAAGGTGTTTTCCAATGCTCCAAAGCGGTGGCGAGACAAATGATGAAGCAGCGTGCAGGAAAAATCATTAATATTTCTTCTGTTGTAGGTGTCCTTGGCAACGCAGGACAGGCTAACTACGTAGCGGCGAAAGCCGGGGTGATCGGTTTGACTAAAACACTGGCAAGGGAATTTGCCAGCCGCAATATTCAAGTGAACGCCGTCGCCCCTGGTTTTATTGAAACGGAAATGACTGAAGAGCTTGGCGAAGAGGTGAAGAACGATTTGCTAAACCAAATTCCTCTTGGTAAGCTTGGTAAGCCTGAAGAAGTTGCAGCCGTCGTTCGCTTTTTATCTTCTTCAGATGCAGATTATCTTACAGGGCAAACCATTCATGTTGATGGCGGGATGGTTATGCCGTAAGGGGAACCCAAATCATCCTAGCTTTTTAAGGAAGTATATCCTATAATTGCATGAGGTAAAGCTCTTTTCCTTCTTGATCCTTGTCAAACAGGACGGGATGGAAGCTGACGCTTTAAAGGAGGTGAAAACAGATGGCTCAAAATGAAACACTTGACCGTGTCCGCGGTATTGTGGTTGATCGTCTTGGAGTGGAAGAATCCGAGGTAACGCTTGAAGCTACCTTTAAAGATGATCTAGGAGCAGACTCCTTGATGTAGTGGAGCTTGTTATGGAATTGGAAGATGAATTTGATCTTGAAATTTCCGACGAAGAAGCTGAAAAAATTTCCACAGTTGCTGATGTCGTAAACTACATAGAAAATCAGCAATAGGATAATTGAAAAAGGATAGTCCCATGGACCCTCTATGGGACTTCCTTTACATTTTATTTTGGTTCCTTTAAGTAACGTAAAGGCCAGCTTAGTGAAAGAAGACATGATGATGGTGTGGAGGTAAAAGGATGTCAAAGTCAAATCATCAGCAAAGGCGCCCACAGAGAAAAGGCAAGAAAAAGCTTACTTTATCACCTGCCCATAAAGCTAAGTTTACAGATATGCTTCAACAATTAGACCTCTCTTTTCAAGATGAAAAACTTTTAATACAAGCGTTTACACATTCCTCCTATGTAAATGAGCATCGGATCCGCTCAGTGAATGATAATGAACGGCTGGAGTTTCTTGGTGACGCGGTGTTGGAATTAGCGGTCTCTCAGCATCTATTTAAAGGGTTTCCAACGATGAGTGAGGGGGAGATGACCAAGCTGCGAGCAGCGATTGTTTGTGAAGCCTCATTGGCAAATTTGGCAGAAGGCTTGCAATTTGGTGATTTGGTACTCCTCGGCAAGGGGGAAGAAATGACAGGGGGCCGCAGAAGGCCTGCCTTGCTGGCAGATGTATTTGAAGCTTTTATCGGCGCTCTTTATTTAGACAGCGGCATGGATAAGGTGTACACTTTTCTAAGCAAAACAGTCTACCCTAAGATTAATCAGGTGCATTTTCTCATATGATGGATTTTAAAAGCCAGCTTCAAGAGCATGTCCAGCGAGACAGCCTGGGGACACTTCATTATGAAATTGTTGAAGAGAAAGGACCGGCACACAGCAGGGAATTTGTTTCTCAGGTTTATTTAAATGAAGGAGTTCTTGGCAAAGGGCAAGGGCGCTCTAAGAAAGAAGCAGAGCAGCATGCTGCTCAGCAAGCCATAATGAAACTGGCTGAAGAAAACGAGAGGTAAGAAGGAGGGTGTCCCCAACGTCTAATTTTGGGGACACCCTTCTTTTGTTTAGTACCTATGTCTGGTTTCAGCATACAAAATGGAGACATTCAGTTGAAAGGATAAGGGCAACCTAGTTCTTTTTTAAATTTCCAAGCTCGGAAACTATGGCATCCATTTCACTTACACTAATGTTATCCTTGGCAGTTACCATTTCGTACAGGTCTTTAATGTCGTTATACTGCTTAATGTCAAAGCTTTCAGGCTGAAAAGCTCCAGTGTTTACCACTTGGAGTTTATTGCTGATTTCATTAATCATGAAAGCAAGGTTTTCTTTATTTTTCGTTTCTAAATTCATAAAAACACCCTTTCTTTTTAGGATTTGTGGAGGGTCAGTGTAATCGGCCCACTCCTGCTTGTTTACGTACCTTATCTGCTATGCTTATTATGAACCGGCATGTCTTTAATTGTAATTGCTGCATAGGAATTACGCAAAACATTCTAGATTCTTGCCATTTCTTCTGAAAATAGCGTCGATATGGTAAAATATATAGGTTGTCAAAGAAACAGACACCATGTAATACACCAATGAATATTGCTAAGACAAAGAAAAAGGAGGAAATTTCATGTTCCTCAAACGGTTAGAAGTAAGTGGATTTAAATCCTTTGCAGAAAAAATGAATATTGAATTTGTTTCAGGGGTTACTGCAGTAGTAGGACCAAATGGAAGTGGAAAAAGCAACATTTCAGATGGAATCCGCTGGGTGCTGGGTGAACAGTCTGCCCGGTCTCTTCGTGGTTCAAAAATGGAAGATATCATATTTGCCGGGAGTGATACGAGAAAGCCTTTAAACATGGCGGAAGTAACTCTGGTTTTAAATAATGAAGACGAGTTTTTAGATGTAGACTACAGTGAGGTGAGCATTACCCGGCGCCTCTTCAGATCTGGGGACAGTGAGTATCTTATTAATAACCAGCCATGCCGCCTAAAGGATATTACTACTTTGTTTATGGATTCAGGACTTGGGAAAGAGGCATTTTCTATTATAGGACAAGGAAAAGTAGAAGAAGTTCTTTCAAGTAAACCTGAAGAAAGGCGTTCAATCTTTGAAGAGGCAGCTGGAGTATTAAAATACAAACAAAGAAAAACAAAGGCTAAAAAGAAACTGACTGAAACGGAAGAAAATTTAAATAGAGTAGAAGATATTCTTCATGAGCTTGAATATCAAAGAGAGCCTATGGAAATTCAGGCTTCCATCGCCAAGGATTATCTTGCAAAAAAAGAAGAGCTCGAGAAAGTTGAAGTAGCGTTAACGGTAGAAGAAATTAAAGAGCTTCATAGAGAGTGGGAGCAGGCTAAACAGGAAGCTTCCAAATTAGAAGATAAAGAAGAGAAGGCTGCATCTCTTGCTGCTAATAGAGAATTAAAAGTTAAGTCGGCTCGTGAAACCATTCAGTTGCTTGATGGAAAACTTTCTCATCTGCAGGAAGAACTATTAACAGTAAGCAAAGCCTTAGAAAAAGAAGAAGGAAGAAGAGAGCTTTTAAAAAGAAAAAGGAAAAAACATAACGGATAGAAAAAAGAATTAGAGGAACGGTTCAGTCACAGCAAGAGAAAGCAGAAACATTACGGACTCGAATCGTGGAAGAGGAAACAGAGCTTGAAAAAAGGCAGAGATCCACGCAGAAAATTTCCGCTGACCTGAAGGAAACAGAAACACAGCTTCAGCTCAATGAGCGAGATATAGAAAAAGAACTTGAAGAGTCAAAAGCAGAGTATATAGAGCTCCTCAATGAACAAGCTGCTTTACGTAATGAAAAACGCTATGTAGCTGAACAAAAAAGAACTTCTGAAAAGCAGATTAACTCGCTTGAGCAAAGAAAACGAAGACTTTTTGCAAGAAAGAGATTCCTTTAACAAGGTAAAGGTAGAAGCGCAGCTTGAAGAAGAAAAGGCACTAAAAGTGGTACAATCGTTAACGGAAACGTTTCGGGAACTGACTGAGGAACAGGCCATACTTGAAGAAAAAGCTGAGGAAAAAGAAGGACAATTGTTTAAGGCCTACCGCTATATTCAGGAGACAAGGTCGAGAAAAAAAGTCCTTGAGGAAATGGAAACAGATTTTTCCGGCTTTTACCAAGGGGTAAAATCTGTGTTAAAAGAGCGTGGAAGGAAACTTTCAGGAATTGAAGGAGCCGTCGCCGAACTCATTCAAGTTCCTAAACCATATGAAACGGCTGTCGAGATTGCGCTGGGAGCGTCTCTTCAGCATATCGTAGTGAAAGAAGAGAGCCATGCCAGACAAGCGATCGAGTTTCTGAAGTCCTCTCGTCAAGGCCGGGCTACATTTCTTCCCCTTTCTGCTATCCAAGGGAGATATTTATCCAGTGAACTATTGGGGAAAGTTTCACAGCATGCAGGTTTTATTGGCATAGGAGCGATTTGATCGACACAAATTCAGAATATAAAAAGGTAATTCAGTCGCTACTTGGCCAGGTTGTGATTGCTGAAACACTTGAGGATGCCAACCAAATGGCTAAGAAAACCGGCTACCGTGTCCGAATCGTCACTCTTGATGGAGATATAGTCAATCCTGGAGGTTCTATGACAGGCGGAAGCGTGAACAAGAACAGCGCCAGGCTGCTAGGAAGGCAGCGAGAATTAGAAGAGCTCCGCTCCAAGCTTTCTGATATGGAGAAAAAAACGGAAAAGGCTGAGCAGACTGTCAAGGAAATAAAGAAAAAACTTAAAGAGAAAAACGAAAAGCTGATTAATACTCAAAAGGAAATGGAAGAAAAACGAACGATTCTTCAGGAGGCAAGAGACAAAAGAGCTAGAATAGAGGGAGAAGCTCACCGATTTGATTCTAGACTGTCTCTTTATGATCGGGAGTCGAAGTCAGTTAAAGAGGAAAAAAGAACTCTTGAAACACGAGAAGGTACTTTGCAAACTAAAGAAATAGAGGTAGCTGATCTTTTGTCACGTCTCGAAAAAGATATTGCTGAAAAAAGAACATAAGCAAAAAGAAAAAGAATCGTCTGCGGATCTTTTAAAAGAACGATTGACAGAGCTGAAAGTTAATCTGGCTTCTCATAGGGAAAAGATTACTTACCAAAAGCAGAAGATAAAAGAACTGAGGGAGGAAGAAGAAGAAACAAACACCTCCGTAAAAAAGGTACAAGAAGAGCTGGCTTTTATTAATGAAAGGCTTCAAGCCATGAGCAGCGGCTCCGGTGATATTAATCAGGATATTGATGAGACTAAAATGCGAAAAAAAGAGATAACGAATCATGTTTCCGCACTTCAGGCCGAGAGAAAAGAGAGTTACGAAAAAGTTCAGGAACTGGAGGAATCTTTGCGGGTCAACCAGCGTGAGGTAAAGCGCCTTTCTGGGGTGAGACATGAAAAGCAAGTAGAGATGAATCGTTTGGATGTTCAGCTTGATCATCGTCTTACCCGGCTGCAGCAAGAATATGAAATCAGCTTCGAGAAAGCAAGCCGTGATTATGAACTGAAACTTTCAATGGAGAAAGCCAGGGAACAAGTGAATTTAATTAAGCTTGGAATTGAGGAGCTGGGAAACGTAAACCTTGGTGCGATTGAAGAGTTCGAACGAATCAGTGAACGATTTGAATTCTTGACTGAGCAGCGTGAGGACTTAATGTCAGCCAAGGATACGCTGAGCAGTGTGATCCAAGAAATGGACGAGGAGATGAGAAGGAGATTCCAGGAGACATTTCAGGCGATCCAGAAAAATTTTAAGGAAACCTTTTGTGAATTGTTTGGCGGAGGCGAAGCAGACCTTGTGCTTACACAGCCAGAGGATTTGTTAGAGACTGGGATAGATATCATCGCCAGACCTCCGGGAAAGAAGCTCCAGCACCTGACACTGCTGTCAGGTGGGGAGAAGGCGCTGACAGCGATTGCCCTTCTCTTTTCGATTCTTAAAGTGAAGCCTGTGCCTTTTTGTGTGCTTGACGAAGTAGAAGCAGCCCTTGACGAGGCAAACGTGGCAAGGTTTTCTCAGTATCTTAAAACATTCAGTGAGGGAACTCAGTTTATTGTTGTTACCCACCGGAAAGCTACCATGGAAGAAGCTGATGTACTTTATGGAATTACCATGGAAGAATCAGGTGTTTCCAAGATGGTATCTGTGAAACTGGAGCAGGCTGACCAGCTGATCGAGCCAGTACACAGCTGATTCCTCTTAATAAAAACAAACCAAACAAAATCAGATAATTAGCTAAAAAAAGGAGGGAAAAAGCCCGCTTTAGGCGGGTTTAAACGTATGAGTTTTTTCAAGAAGCTAAAGGATAAATTTACAAACCAATCAGACACTGTGACAGAAAAGTTCAAGGATGGCATGAGCAAAACGAGAGAATCCTTTCTAGGTAAAATGAATGAACTATTTGCACGCTATCGAACTGTTGATGAAGATTTCTTTGAAGAGCTTGAAGAGTTGCTGATTGGTGCAGATGTTGGTGTGGAAACTGTACTTGAATTGATTGACGAGCTCAAAGATGAGGTGCGTCTTCGAAATATCAAAGATACAAGCGGTTTAGCACCGGTTATTAGTGAAAAGCTTGCAGAGAAACTTGATAAAACTGGTGAAGACTCTGCTCTCAATATGCAGGAAAATGATATGACAGTCATCTTGTTTGTCGGGGTTAATGGGGTAGGAAAAACGACGACCATTGGAAAAATGGCTCATATGTTCAAGGAAGAAGGAAAGTCAGTCATGATGGCAGCAGGGGATACGTTCCGGGCAGGAGCGATTGAGCAGCTTGAGGTCTGGGGAGAACGTGTAGGCGTGGATGTGGTCAAGCAGCAGGCAGGTTCAGATCCGGCTGCTGTGATGTATGATGCCGTTCAGTCTGCAAAATCAAAAAACGTGGACGTGCTTCTTTGTGATACGGCTGGCCGCCTGCAAAACAAAGTCAATCTTATGAAAGAGCTTGAAAAAGTAAAGAAAGTCATTTCCCGTGAAATCCCCGATGCTCCCCATGAAGTGCTCTTGGTGCTTGATGCAACAACGGGACAAAATGCGATGAGTCAGGCCAAGACCTTTGGCAGGCAACGGATGTGTCAGGTATTATATTAACGAAACTCGACGGGACTGCTAAAGGGGGTATTGTTCTTGCGATTCGCAATGAACTGGACATTCCTGTAAAGTATGTAGGGCTTGGCGAGAAAATGGATGACCTTCAGCCGTTTGATTCAGAGCAGTTCGTATATGGACTCTTTAAAGACTCGTAGAAGAGACATCTGAAGAAACGGAAGAGGATTAAGGAAGAGTTTTTCATAAAAATGATGGAGGATAACCCACAGAGAAGGCGGTCTGATCGCGCAGGAAACGTCAATTCTTAAGAGGCAAAGTCTGGCGGCAGGTGCAGCCTGTTTGGTTAGAGTAGTGAGCAATCACTCGTGCCGTTTCGTTATAAAAAACAATAGGAAAAGGCCGTTAAGATTTTTTCTTGACAACAGTCTTTTATTCCTGTAATATGCCCTTTGTAAAGGAATTTCACTTAACACAAGGGGTGGACAAGTTGTTAGAGAAAACTGTTCGAATGAATGCTTTATTTGACTTTTATCAACCCTTGTTAACAAGTAAGCAACAGAAATATATGGAATTATATTTTTGGATGATTACTCTCTTGGTGAGATTGCCGAGGAGTTTGATGTGAGCAGGCAGGCTGTTTATGATAATATCAAACGAACGGAGGCAATGCTTGAAGAGTACGAGCAGAAATTAACCCTTTACTCAAAATATAAAGAACGAACAAGTAAGTATAAGCAGTTGAAAGCTCTATTGGTAGCGGGTGGCTGTTTATCTGAAGAGATCGGAACGATTATTGCTTCTCTTGAAAAAATTGAAGAGGAGGGGATGAACTGATGGCATTTGAAGGACTGGCTGAACGTCTGCAAGGTACCCTCGATCGTATTAAGGGACGTGGAAAAGTATCTGAAGCAGATGTGAAAGAAATGATGCGGGAAGTGCGCCTGGCTCTTTTAGAAGCCGATGTGAACTTTAAAGTCGTAAAGCAGTTTATCAATCGGGTGAAAGAAAGAGCGGTCGGTCAGGAAGTAATGAAAAGTCTTACGCCGGGCCAGCAGGTAATCAAGGTAGTTAATGAGGAACTTCAGGAGCTTATGGGAGGAGAGCAAAGCAAAATTGCCCATGCTCAGAAGCCTCCGACGGTAGTGATGATGGTTGGCCTGCAAGGGGCCGGTAAGACAACGAGCACAGCAAAGCTTGCCAACCACCTCCGGAAAAAGCATAACAGGCAGCCGTTAATGGCCGCAGCGACATTTACCGTCCTGCTGCTATTAAACAGCTTGAAACTCTTGGCGGACAGCTGAATATGCCTGTATTTTCCTTAGGAGACCAGGTGAGCCCTGTTGATATTGCTTCACAGGCTGTTGACAAGGCAAAAGAAGAGCATAATGATTATGTTCTGATTGATACGGCAGGACGCCTTCATGTTGATGAAGATCTCATGGATGAACTTTTACAGATCAAAGAAAAAGTAAATCCCGATGAAATTCTATTGGTTGTGGATGCAATGACCGGACAAGATGCGGTCAATGTTGCGGAAAGCTTTAATGAACAGCTCGGGCTTACTGGAGTCATTCTTACCAAGCTTGATGGTGACACCCGGGGCGGTGCTGCTTTATCTGTTAAAGCTGTCACCGATACACCGATTAAATTTGCGGGTATGGGTGAAAAGATTGACCAGCTTGAGCCCTTTCACCCGGAACGGATGGCTTCGCGCATCCTCGGAATGGGAGATGTGCTGTCCTCATTGAAAAAGCCCAGACCAACGTGGATGAAGAAAGAGCAAAAGAACTAGAAAAGAAAATGAGAAATGCAGATCTTACCTTCGATGACTTTTTGGAACAATTAGAGCAAGTTCGCAGCATGGGGCCGCTCGATGAGCTGTTAAACATGATGCCGGGGATGAACAAAATGAAAGGGCTGAAAAATGCCCAGGTCGATGAAAGTCAAATTGGCCGTGTCGAAGCCATTGTCCGCTCTATGACTAAGGATGAGAAGCAGAATCCGTCTCTCATGAATGCAAGCCGAAAACGGAGGATTGCAAAAGGGAGCGGTACAACCATCCAGGATGTCAACCGTCTCTTAAAGCAATTTGAAGATATGAAGAAAATGATGAAACAAATGTCTTCGATGCAAAAAGGAAAGAAAAAGGGTAAAGGCGGCTTTAATTTCCCTTTTATGTAGTGAAAAGGAAAAAGCCTTTACAGCGAGTCAATAACCTATTATAATGTGCTATTGTGAAATAAATTTGGAGGTGACCATAAATGGCAGTTAAAATTCGTCTTAAACGTATGGGAAGTAAAAAGAAACCTTTCTACCGTGTGGTTGTAGCAGATTCACGTGCTCCACGTGATGGTAGATTTATCGAGGAAATTGGAACTTACAATCCTCTTGAAGATCCAGCAGTGGTAAATCTTAACGAAGACAAAGCTGTAAACTGGATGCTAGAAGGCGCTAAGCCATCTGACACTGTGCGCAACCTTTTCTCAAGAGAAGGAATCATGGAAAAGCTACACAACGCAAAGAATCAAAAATAACGCTGGATGGCGGATAAGCGAGGGATCGGTTCATGAAACAGCTTGTTGAAAACATGGCCCGTGCCCTCGTGGATCATCCTGATGCGGTACGTGTTCAGGAAAAGGAGCAAGATAACACCCTCGTCCTCACACTATCGGTCCACGAGGAAGATATGGGAAAAGTGATCGGAAAGCAAGGGAAAATAGCCAATGCGATCCGTACCGTGCTTTATGCAGCCGGTTCCCATCATAATAAACGTGTTCGGCTTGACATTGTTGAATAAGAGAACAAAAAGGGTGAGGAGGCTTCCTCTCCCTTTTTTTACCCTATAAAAGAATGTAAAATGGGGATAGAAGGCAAGTGTTATCCAGTTACAACTAAGGGAACCTCCCAGCGTTATTCATTGCCGGAATATTTCTTTTGTATATGCCAGCAAATAAGAGGTGGGTTATGAGAATTATAAAGAAAGCCCAAATAAAGCAAATATTAACTCCTGAGAGAAAGCAGTATTTACTCTCTGAATTAAATAGACAAGTTGAACGATATGAAAGAGAAATCGAACAACTCCGTTTTCAGATGCAAAAACAGCTGAAGGCTGTGCAGGATTCCAGGAGAATCAAAACAAAAGAACGCTTTGAAAAGGAAATCCATAAGCGTTTAGAAAAGATCAGGGCAGCTGACTTTCAGAAGTCCCAGCTTGAACAAATCCCCCTCGAAACTGAAATGCCAGACGGGACAGTGGACACCCTTTGTCTTGTTGAAGAAGGGGACGATTGGGAAAACATCATGCAAGAGGATGAAATCATCATTAAAAACGGGAAAGTACATGAGATCAGAAAGGGAAGGTCAGAAGATGACAACGAACTGGTTTAATGTAGGTAAGATTGTTAATACTCATGGAGTGAAAGGGGAAGTAAGAGTCATTTCTGTAACCGACTTTGAAGAGGAAAGGTTTCAGGAAGGAGCTTTGCTTTACTTTTCCTATCCGGGTCAAGAAGAAGTGATCCCTTTAACGGTAAAAACACATCGTCTCCATAAGCAGTTTCACCTTTTGCAGTTTGAAGGATATCATTCGTTAAATGAAGTAGAACCTTTAAAGGGCGGGGAACTGAAAGTGGCAGAGGACCAGCTTGGTGCTCTTGAAGAAAATGAATACTACCATCATGACATTATCGGCTGCGAAGTTGTCACTGACGAAGGGGAGATTCTTGGAACGGTTAAGGAAATTCTCTCTCCTGGTGCCAATGATGTCTGGGTCGTGAAACAGAAAGGAAAAGGAAAGGACATTCTCATTCCCTATATAGAGGAAGTAGTGACTGATGTAGACATAGAAAAAGAGAAAATTACTGTCCGTCTTATGGAAGGGCTGCTGCCAGAATGAGAATGGATTTTTTAACTCTTTTTCCAGAGATGTTTCATGGAGTTTTAAACACCTCCATTTTGAAGCAGGCACAGGATAAAAAGGCGGTAGAATACCAGGTGACAGACTTTCGCTCTTATTCTGAAAACAAGCATCAGAAAGTAGATGACTACCCGTATGGCGGCGGAGCCGGCATGGTGCTCACTCCCCAGCCTCTGTTTGATGCTGTCGAAGATGCATCGGCAGCAATCCATGCAAAACCAAGAGTGATACTTCTCTGCCCTCAGGGAAGGCGCTTTACCCAGGAGACAGCTGAAGAACTCGCAGAAGAAAAGCATCTTATCTTTATTTGCGGTCACTATGAAGGATATGATGAACGTATTCGGGAGCAGCTGGTTACGGATGAAATTTCTATTGGTGACTTTGTTCTTACGGGAGGCGAGCTTGGTTCAATGGTTATTGCCGACAGTGTGACCAGGCTGCTTCCGGAAGTACTTGGCAACAAAGACTCTGCGGTTACGGACTCCTTTTCCACAGGATATTTAGAGCATCCTCATTATACGAGGCCTGCAGACTTCCGAGGCATGAAGGTACCCGACGTTCTCCTCTCTGGGCATCATAAGCGCATTGAAGAATGGCGGAGAAAGGAAGCACTCAAACGAACCTATGAGCGGAGACCTGATCTTCTGGATATTGAAAGATTACATGCAGAAGAGAAAAAGTGGCTTGATGAAATAAAAAACAGCAGAGACAGTTGATATCACTTACGTCATATGGTATGATACTCTTTGTGGCGAAAGCCCGTGAATACGATGTTCCGCTGCGGAAGCAGTACCGCAAGAGCATTCGAGAGAAGGAGGGGAAATTAAGATGGAACAGCTTATTCGTGAAATTACTCAAGAACAGTTAAAAACTGACCTTCCTGCATTTCGCGCCGGTGACACAGTACGTGTACACGTGAAAGTTGTCGAGGGAACTCGTGAACGTATCCAGGTATTCGAAGGCGTAGTAATCAAGCGCCGCGGAGGCGGAATCAGTGAAACGTTTACTGTACGAAAAGTATCCTACGGTGTAGGAATTGAAAGAACGTTCCCAGTACATTCTCCGCGTATCGACAAGGTCGAGTTGAAACGCCGCGGAAAAGTACGTCAAGCTAGATTGTACTACCTTCGCAGTCTGCAAGGTAAAGCAGCTAGAATTAAAGAACTCAGATAGGATTAGGTGTAAAAGGAGCTTGGCAACCAAGCTCCTTTTTGTACTTGCAGGATAAGGTAAAATAAAGATACATACTCATAGGTGAGTAAGTGCTTTCTTAATCAGAGATGTTAGGAATTGAGGGGCGAGGAGAAAGAGAAATGATGAAAAGACATGAAGTAGAAATCAGAGAAGGACTGCTGCTTATGACTTTTGCGGTTATTATTGTAGCGGTGACAAGAGGGTTGTTAGTCGTGCCCATCGTAGTAGAAGGCCAGTCAATGATGCCCGCTCTTTCCCATGAAGACAGAGTAGTTGTTAACAAAGCCGGCTACTGGTTTTCTGAACCATCTACTTTTGATGTTGTCGTTTTCCATGCCACTCCTGAAAAAGATTACATAAAAAGGATAATCGCCACCCCAGGGGACAAATTAAACTATGCCCATAACGAATTATATTTAAATGAGAAAAAAATCGAAGAACCTTTCTTGAGAGAGCACCTTGACGAGATCAAAGAACACACGCTGACTCCTGATTTTACTCTTGAAGGGGTGACTGGGGAGGTAACTGTCCCTGAAGGCTATGTATTTGTCCTTGGAGATAACCGGAACCACAGCCTGGATTCAAGAGCTTTTGGCCTGGTTTCCATTGATGATATTATAGGGAAGGCAAGCTTTACGTTTTGGCCTGTCTCACGGCTAGGCTTTGTCCCCTAAGAACTAGAATGAAAAGAGCAGGTGATAGCATGACAATCCAATGGTTTCCCGGCCACATGGCCAAAGCAAGACGAGAAGTAACGGAACAGCTCAAAAGAGTAGATATGGTGGTTGAGCTTACAGATGCCCGAATCCCTCTTTCCTCCAGAAATCCAATGCTAGATGACGTGATAGGGGAGAAAAAAAGACTTGTCATCTTAACGAAAAGCGATCTGGCAGATGAAAAACTGACAAAAGAGTGGATCAATTGGTTTAAAAACGACGGAGCAGCTGCGATGGCAATAAATGCCCACACGGATGCCGGCATAAAAGAAATGATACAAAAGTCAAAAGAGATCACATCCCCTATCTTTGATAAGATGAGAAAGAAGGGGATCCGTCCACGCCCCATACGGGCCATGATTGTTGGCATTCCTAATGTGGGGAAATCAACGTTAATCAACCGCCTTCATGGAAAAAAGACAGCGAAAACTGGAGACAGACCAGGTGTGACAAAAGCACAGCAGTGGCTGAAAGTGGGTAAAGAAATGGAGCTGCTGGACACCCCCGGTATTTTATGGCCTAAATTTGAAGACCAGCAGATTGGATACCGATTGGCTGCCACTGGGGCAATTAAGGATGAATTGCTTGATTTTCAGGATATTGCTTTATTTGCTTTAAATACCTTCAAATCAAGGTATCCTGAAAGGTTAAAAGAAAGATACCAATTAGAAGAGCCTCTCCCTGAAGATGGAGTGGAGCTTTTTGAAGAAATTGGAAAGAAGCGAGGCTGCCTCATGAGCGGGGGATTTATTGACTATGATAAAGCAGCTGAAATTGTTCTTCGCGATCTGCGGGGAGGAAAATTAGGTTCCTTCACATTAGAAACGCCAGAAGAATGGAAGGAAAAGGGTACAGAAAGTTAACTGTACTCTTTTTCGTTCTTTACATAAGGAAAATACTGACCGATACAAGAAATATAGACTGATGTGAAATGTGGTTAGGAAAGTAGGTATAGCAATGAAACGATTATCTATAGCTCAAATCAAGGAGGAATTATTTCAGGAGAGAGCTCCGTCTGCTGAATTCCTGGATCAGCTTGCCGAGGATGAAAGAAAAGGGGTTCAGCAAGTAGTAAAAAGGTATGAGCAAAAGCGCAAAAAGGAACAGCAAATGCTGGAAGAATACGAGCGAATGAATAAATATGAAGAAAAGCTGATAAAAGAGGGGTACCAGGCTGTTGCAGGGATCGATGAAGTGGGAAGAGGACCGCTGGCAGGACCGGTGACAGCGGCTGCGGTCATTCTAGGACATCAGGAAGAGAAACTCCTAGGATTAACAGATTCAAAAATCCTTTCAGAAGCTAAGCGGGAATACTATTATGAAAAGATTATGGATCAAGCAGAAGCCGTTGGTGTGGTTCATATTCCTGCTGATAAGATTGATAAAGTAAATATATACCAGGCAACTAAAATTGCTATGGTCGAGGCAGTACAGAAGCTTTCCATAAAAGCTGATCATTTATTAATTGATGCTATGAATCTTCCATTACCTGTACCGCAAACCTCCATTGTAAAAGGTGATGCCAACAGCCTGTCTATTGCGGCTGCTTCGGTAATAGCAAAAGTGACACGAGACCGCCTGATGCAAGACATACACCAAGAATATCCACAGTACGGATTTAGCAGGAATGCTGGATACGGGACAAGAGAGCATATCGAGGCAATGCGTACATATGGGATCACTCGTTACCACCGAAAAAGCTTTTCTCCTGTTCCGTCGTTTGCAAAGGATGAATAAAAGGAAGAGGTGATTGTAATGTCTCCTATCCATTTCAAGTCCTTCCTCCCCACCGCGACTGCTCAAAAAGGCTCCCACTCCCTAAGGCTGGCAGCCGGCCAGGTGGTTAAAGGGCAGGTCTTAAAGTTGTTCCCAAATCATCTGGCTGCTTTACGTATTGGACATACCACTGTGACCGCTAAGTTAGAAGCTTCTTTAGTGGCAGGTGAGAGCTATTTTTTTAAAGTAGTGCCCAGTGAAGGCATTCCCAGGCTGCGTCTGCTTCATCCTTCTATTGACTACTCACACAGCGAGCAAAGGTCTAAGCTCCTTATAGAACTTGGTATGCGGCAAACCAGGGGAAACCAGTGGCTCCTGAATTATTTTTTGAAGAACAACCTCCCCTTTCAAGAAGAACAATTGGCAAAAGGGGGAGACCTTCTTCAGAGCTCAGGGGCTTTGCATGAAAAAGGGGGAGAGATTGTAAGGGAGATGATGGAACGACGTCTTCCTTTTACACAAGAAGTGTTTTCAGCGATCAGCGCTTTAAAAGAGGGCTCGTCTGTATCCTCACAAATTCAGGAGCTGATACGAACAGGAGAAGCTCTCAGAGAGAAAGGAAACCTCACAAAGTCAGCAGCTGATTTTGTAGCACATCTTCAAAGACTGCAGGCATCCATGCAGGTATCAGAGACAGCTTATAAAGAAAAAGAACCGCTTCTTTCTTTGCTGACACTCGCTGTCAAAGAGGGAAGCAAAGAGAAAGCAGGAGCCCTTCAACTGTTAGAAAGGCTGAACCTTGTGCCCCAGGGTGCCCACAAAAACCTTCAGTATTTTTACGAGGCCCAAGCTCAATTTTTTAAAAGATTATCTCGTCAACCTGTTGATGAGATGGCCCGGAAAATAACATCACTGCCATTACCCGTGCTTGAAAAAATGCAACCCCAGCAGCTTTTTCCTCTGCTTATGGAATCAGCTTTACTTCAAGAAAAAGGGATTCATTCAAAGGGAATGAAAGCGCTATTACAGCTTTTTCACTCCTTTGCAAACAACCAGCCTGAGGCCAGGCCTTTTTACACGTTAGTTACTCTTTATGAGCAAGGGGAGCTGACAAAGGATGAAAGACAGGCACTGCTTTCGCTTATAAGCAGCAACACAGCTTCTCCCCTGCTTCCAAACCATGTGAAGAGTCTCCTTTACTCGTTAGGTATGCAGCACGAAAACATGCTTCAAAGCTCGTTTATAACGGGTAGCAAAAGAAATGAAAATATAAAAGCGCTTCTCTTACACTATTCTCCTCTTCTTGCTTCTCCTTTGAAAGAGAGAGCAGAGCTTCTTCTTCAGAGAATAACCGGCCAGCAGCTCCTTGCACTAGAAAGCCAGCATCCTTTTTTAAACGGGGCTATACAGCTTCCCTTGTTTATCGACAAGCATAATTCGGACATTACTATTCAGTGGGAAGGACAGCGAAGAGCAGATGGATCGTTGAACGAAGACCATTGTCGCCTGCTTATTTTTCTTGAACTTGAAATGTTAAAAGAAACACTGGCAGATGTACAAATTCAAAATCGTGTCATTTCCATAACGTTGTATAGTGAAAATCGGCCTCCTGCAACTGTGCTGAAAGGGCTGCAGCCTTATTTGAAACAGAAATTAGAAGAAAACGACTATATCCTTTCCTCACTGCAATGGAAAGATGGCCATTCTCTTTTACATACGGTCTCTTCCTATACACAGGAAATCCGGTTCATATTGGAAGGATGGATATTCGGATATGAAAGATTTATACTCAATCAAGAACGCCGTCGCTTTAAGCTATGATGACTCAAAGGACCGGGCACCGGTGGTAAAGGCGAAAGGAAAAGGAATGGAGGCAGCAGAAATTATTGCTAAGGCAAAAGAGCATCACATTCCTATTCAGGAAGATCCTTCATTGGTAGAGCTTCTTTCCAATCTTAACATGAATGAAACCATTCCGGATGATTTGTATGAAGTCGTTGCTGAGGTGTTCGCTTTTTTGTACAGGGTGGATAAAGCAATGAAATAAGAAGAAACGGTAAGGGTCATACTACACGTAAAAAGTGAAAGAGGTGGCCCCGATGACAAAAAATAAGCTCGATGTAGAAGGCGCAGAACAATGTGTAAAAAGTTTCAGTGAAGAATTTGCCCAGGAATTTGGAGTTTTTCCTTCAGTACAGGAAATGGATGCAAAAGCAAAAGACATGAAAGAAACCATGAAGTGCAGCAAAGAAAAGGAACAAAAGAAAGAAAAATAAAGGGGCGTCTCCTAAAGGAGGTCCTTTCAGCAGAGATCATGGTTTCCCCTTAAGGAATAAGGACAGCATTCATTCAAGGCCTTTCATTTTGCTTGATGGCATCTTCTATTCGCAGGAAAAGCTTCAGCTTCCTCTTGGGCAGAGAGCTCAATGAAGGACATCTCAGCTGGAGCTTATTTCGCCTTGAGTTTTTCTGAGAGAGTCTACGAGTATTGCAGTTGTTTAAAGTGTAATTGATTTTGTACAGCTGGATTTAGAAATCGGTCATAAAAAATGGTAAATTTATATATTTTTCCCATTTTTGGCACTAGATATGTCAGCGTTTACAAATTATATTCATAAATTTGTGACGAATTGTTGAAAAATCCTGAGTTTTTTAATACGATTAAAGATGTGTGAGAAACATTGGCTGACTCACCGCCAATTGTTCCACCCGATCCTTGGATGAGGACAAGCAGTTCGATGAATTCGTACTGAATCGTTAGGAGGATGGAGAGAACATGAATATCCATGAGTATCAAGGAAAAGAACTCCTCAGAAAGTACGGCGTAGCCGTGCCGAATGGAAAAGTTGCTTTCTCTGTTGATGAAGCAGTAGAGGCTGCAAAAGAGCTTGGTTCAGAAGTAAATGTAGTAAAAGCACAAATTCACGCGGGTGGCCGCGGGAAAGCAGGCGGCGTTAAGGTGGCAAAGAACCTTGATGAGGTGCGTACATATGCCGATGAAATTCTTGGCAAAACCTTAGTCACCCACCAGACAGGCCCGGAAGGTAAAGAAGTTAAACGCTTACTTATCGAAGAAGGATGCGACATCCAAAAAGAATACTATGTAGGTCTTGTTGTAGACCGGGAAACTGACCGTGTCGTTATGATGGCTTCGGAAGAAGGCGGTACGGAAATCGAGGAAGTGGCTGAAGCTACTCCTGAAAAAATCTTTAAAGAGTACATTGATCCTGCGGTAGGCCTTCAAGGCTATCAGGCGCGCGTCTGGCGTTTAATATTAATATTCCTAAGAAACTAGTAGGGCAGGCTGTTAAGTTCATGATGGGTCTTTATAAGGTCTTTAGTGAGAAGGACTGCTCTATTGCAGAAATTAATCCTTTGGTTACAACTGGTGACGGGAGCGTTATGGCTCTTGATGCAAAATTGAATTTCGATTCCAACGCCTTATACCGTCAAAAGGATATTACAGAATTCCGCGACCTTGATGAAGAGGATCCAAAAGAAATCGAAGCTTCTAAATTTGACCTAAGCTATATTGCACTTGATGGAAATATCGGCTGCATGGTAAATGGTGCAGGGCTTGCGATGGCAACAATGGATATCATTAAGCACTTTAGCGGCGAACCGGCCAACTTCCTTGATGTTGGAGGCGGTGCTACAGCAGAAAAGGTAACAGAAGCTTTCAAAATCATCCTGTCTGATGAACAGGTAAAAGGCATCTACGTAAATATTTTTGGCGGAATCATGAAATGTGACGTCATTGCTGAAGGTGTAGTTGAGGCAACGAAACAAGTAGGCCTTGAGATCCCTCTCGTCGTGCGCCTTGAAGGTACAAATGTAGATCGCGGTAAGAAAATCCTTGAAGAGTCTGGGCTTAACATCACAGCAGCAGATTCAATGTCAGACGGAGCACAAAAAATCGTATCTCTAGTGAAATAGAAAGGCGGGACTGAGAGCAATGAGCATCTTTATTAATAAAGATACAAAGGTCATCGTACAAGGTATTACTGGTTCTACTGGTTTGTTTCACACTCAGCAGGCCGTAGAATATGGTACACAGATTGTTGGTGGTGTTACACCTGGAAAAGGCGGCACTGAAATAGAAGGAATTCCGGTATTTGATACAGTGGAAGAAGCTGTGAAAAAACCGGGGCAAACGCAACTGTTATTTATGTACCTCCAGCGTTTGCAGCGGATGCAATTATGGAAGCAGTAGATGCAGAACTTGATCTTGCTATCTGCATTACAGAAGGTATCCCTGTTATTGACATGATTAAGGTAAAACGATTCATGGAAGGGAAAAAGACTCGTCTAGTCGGCCCGAACTGCCCAGGTGTTATCACTCCGGAAGAATGTAAAATCGGTATCATGCCTGGATATATCCATAAAAAAGGACATGTGGGCGTTGTATCTCGTTCCGGAACCCTTACGTATGAAGCTGTACACCAGCTTTCCACAAATGGGATCGGCCAGTCTACAGCTGTAGGTATCGGCGGTGACCCCGTAAACGGAACGGATTTTATAGATGTACTAAAAGCTTTTAATGATGACGAAGATACGTATGCTGTCATCATGATTGGTGAAATTGGCGGTACCGCTGAAGAAGAAGCGGCAGAATGGATCAAGGAAAATATGAATAAGCCTGTCGTAGGATTTATCGGCGGCCGTACAGCACCTCCAGGGAAGCGGATGGGTCATGCCGGCGCGATCATCTCTGGCGGCAAAGGGACCGCAGACGAAAAGATCTCAACATTGGAAAATTGCGGAGTCAGCGTTTCTCCAACTCCTTCTGAAATCGGCGAGACACTTATTTCTTCACTTAAAGAAAACAATATTTATGAAAAGTGTCTTACACATAAAGCAGAATAACACCAAGAAAAGCCTCCTTTCTATAAGGGGCTTTTCTCTTCCTTTATCTCCTTAGATTAATCCTCAAATCATGCATATTAACCATAATTACATTATGTAAACAAAATCCTGTTATTTTCAATCTATGAAACTTCTTGACTCGTATAATCTCAATAAGGGAGGCTGAATATGACAGACCGCAAAAACCGGCTGCTTCTTTTGCATGAAGCCACAGGAGCAGGGTGGAATACACTTAAAAAAATTTATACAATTGACCCCTCATTTTCTCTTCCTTTCGTCTTATCCCCCGCTTCTTTGTCAAAAGAATTGGCAATCCCACTTAAAAAAGCTTCTTCCTTAATTCATTTCCTTCAAAAAGAAAAAGGAAAAAGAACAGTTCAGTATTATTTGGATCGAAATATTATGATTATGACACCTTTTGATTCCATGTATCCCCGGCGTTTATTTCATATGCATGATCCTCCCTGGGTGCTTTACATCAAAGGACAGACAGATATTTTAAAGAAATCCTCTTTCTTAGCGGTTGTCGGGACAAGACAGCCTACTTTATACGGTCTGCAGGCTATGCAAATGCTCCTCCCTCCGATTATTAAGAGACGAACTGTTATCATTTCCGGTCTTGCCAAAGGTGTGGATACAAGAGCCCACCAACTTGCTATGTCTCATCATGGGTATACGATTGCTGTCTGTGGAAGTGGATTTAATTATATGTATCCTCGTGAAAATCTTGCCCTCTCCCGAATCATCTCCCAATCCCATTTACTTGTAAGCGAATATCCACCTCATACTCTTCCACCAAATGGCAGTTCCCAATGAGAAACCGAATAATTAGTGCATTGTCTGACGCTGTTTTTGTTATTGAAGCAGGGCCAAAAGCGGCTCCTTAATCACTGCATCTCAGGCCCTTGAGCAAGGCAGGGATGTTTACGCCCTGCCAGGACCAATCGACTCCAATGTGTCCGCAGGCACAAATAGATTAATTCAAGACGGGGCTCGGCCGATACTGCATCCGGATGATCTTTTGTAAGAGCTCTGGTAAAAAGTGAATATTGATGTTTCTAAAACCTTATAATGCTGGATAAAAGGGGCGAGACGCCTTCGGGAATAGTATGAGCCAAAGGTTCCGCAAGATTTTCCTGAGTAAGTTGAAGGACTGCTGAGGCAAAGAGGACACCTTGAATGAGAAAGAGTGAAATATGAATGGATGTCGCACTTGTGGAAGCGAGCGTCTATTAACGAAAACCATCAAAAAGGTGTAATAACACTTTTTATAAAAAGAAAAAAGAGCAAATTAAAAGGAAAAAAATAGAATAGTAAGGAATAAAATTGGCAATGAAAGGAATGAAAAATATGCTTTAAGAAATTTTTGGGTAGACATAAACCATAAACTGTGAAAAAATGATTGTGATTTATCACTCTTTGCGCCTGGCTGACAGGGACCAGTATAGTGGCACTCAGATTTTATTATAAGTATCGGATAAACAGAACACATGAAATAAGAATTTGACAAAGACAAATGCGGTGATTGATACTAATGAAGATTTATAACTCCAAAGGGGGAGAACACAAAAGAAATGGCAGATTATTTAGTAATCGTTGAATCTCCCGCTAAAGCAAAAACGATAGGTAAATATCTTGGGAAAAAATATATCGTGAAAGCATCAATGGGTCACGTCCGGGATCTACCAAAAAGTCAAATGGGAGTAGACACAACTAATCAGTACGAACCAAAATACATTACCATAAGGGGAAAAGGCCCGGTCTTAAAAGAATTAAAGACCGCTGCTAAAAAAGTTAAAAAGATTTATTTAGCAGCTGACCCCGACAGAGAAGGGGAAGCCATAGCCTGGCACCTCGCTCATAGCCTGGATATCGACGAAGATTCCGATTGCAGAGTAGTATTTAACGAAATTACCAAGGCTGCAATTAAGGATGCATTTAAGCATCCACGCCCGATTAACATGGATTTAGTTGACGCTCAGCAGGCACGAAGAATTCTTGACCGGCTTGTCGGCTATAACATCAGCCCTCTTTTATGGAAGAAAGTAAAGAAGGGGTTAAGTGCCGGAAGAGTTCAGTCCATTGCAGTCAAGATGATTATTGAGCGTGAAAAAGAAATAAAAGAATTTGTCCCGGAAGAATATTGGAGTATTAAAGGCTCTTTTCTTTATGGAAAAGAATCATTTGAAGCTAAATTCTACGGCCAGGATGGAAAAAAACTCGAATTGAACTCAGAAGAAGATGTACAGAATGTGTTAAAGAAACTAAAGGGAGAGGAGTTTCTTATTGATTCTGTAAAAAAGCGAGAGCGCCGAAGAAATCCTGTGTTGCCTTTTACAACCTCTTCTCTTCAGCAGGAAGCTGCCAGAAAACTGAATTTCAGGGCAAAGAAAACAATGATGATTGCTCAGCAGCTTTATGAAGGAATCGATATTGGCAAAGAAGGGACAATAGGGTTAATTACCTATATGAGAACTGACTCTACCCGGATTTCTGATACAGCGAAAGAGGAAACAAAACAATACATTCAAGATACGTATGGCAAAGAGTACATCGGCGGAGGTAAAAAATCACAAAAGAAAGACAACAAGTCACAGGACGCTCACGAAGCTGTACGTCCCACCTCTGTACTGAAAGATCCCAAAACAATCAAACAGTATTTGAGCCGTGATCAGTTCCGCCTCTACAAGTTAATCTGGGAAAGGCTCGTTGCAAGCGAAATGGCTCCCGCTGTGATGGATACGATGACAGTAGACCTTACAAATGAGGGTGTGATTTTCGGGCCACTGGATCAAAGGTTAAATTTCCAGGCTTCATGAAAGTTTATGTTGAAGGTAATGATGATGGAAAGAAGGAAGAAGATAAGTTCCTCCCTGATTTAAAAGAAGGAGAAATGGTGAAGAAAGAGGAGCTTGAACCGAATCAGCACTTTACTCAGCCGCCTCCGCGCTATACGGAAGCAAGACTGGTACGTACAATGGAGGAGCTTGGAATCGGGCGGCCGTCCACCTATGCTCCAACCCTTGACACGATCCAGAGAAGAGGATATGTGGCTCTTGAGGATAAAAGATTTGTTCCGACAGAGCTTGGCGAGATCGTTCTTGAATTAATTGTTGAATTTTTTCCGGAAATTCTAGATGTTGAATTTACAGCAAAAATGGAAAACGACTTAGACTTCATTGAAGAAGGACGAGAAGACTGGATCAGGATTATTGATACCTTCTACCAGGACTTTGAAAAGCGGCTTACCGTTGCAGAAGAAGAAATGAAGGAAGTTGAAATCAAAGATGAACCGGCTGGAGAAGACTGTGAGAAGTGCGGACACGAAATGGTCTATAAAATGGGGCGTTACGGAAAATTTATGGCATGCTCTAATTTTCCTGATTGTCGAAATACGAAAGCGATCGTAAAGGATATTGGCGTCAAATGCCCAAGCTGTAAAGAAGGTAATATCGTTGAAAGAAAAAGCAAAAAACGCCGGACGTTTTATGGTTGTGACCGCTATCCAGAATGCGAGTTTGTCTCCTGGGATAAACCAATATCCCGTCCCTGCCCGAAATGTGAAGGGCTCCTTGTGGAAAAGAAAACGAAAAAGGGCGTTCATGTTCAATGCGCTGAATGTGATTACAAGGAAGAGCCGAACTAATCTCTTGTGAAACAAAAATGAAATCGGTATAGTAAGTAGGAGAAACCCCTTTTCTAAAAAAGGGGCTTTCCTATGTTCTTTTAGAATAGCTTATAAAGTTGAAAAATGATGCCACAGCAAAATAAATAAGAAGCAAGTATATAGAATGGAGTTTTAGAATGATGAACACGACAGTTAATGTGATAGGAGCCGGTCTGGCAGGAAGTGAAGCTGCATGGCAGCTTGCCAAAAGAGGGATCCAAGTAAAATTGTATGAAATGAGGCCTGTAAAACAGACCCCGCTCACCACACGGATAAGTTCGCCGAGCTTGTCTGCAGCAACTCCCTGAGAGCAAACGGTCTGACAAACGCAGTAGGCGTGTTAAAAGAAGAAATGAGAGAAATGGATTCTGTAATCATTCGTTCTGCAGATGATTGTTCTGTACCTGCCGGCGGAGCCTTAGCTGTTGACCGCCATGAATTTGCAGGGCTTGTCACTTCTCGGGTGAAGGAGCATCCAAATGTGGAAGTCATTCACGAAGAAATTACCAGCCTTCCTGAAGGACCGACGATTATAGCAACGGGTCCATTGACTACAGAAGGCCTGTCTCAGACGATAAAGGATTTAACAGGTGAAGAATACCTTTATTTCTATGATGCTGCAGCACCCATTATTGAAACGGACAGCATAGATATGAATAAAGCTTATCTCAAATCAAGATATGATAAAGGAGAAGCTGCTTATATTAACTGTCCAATGACAGAAGAAGAATTTGATGAGTTTTATGAGGCGTTAACTTCAGCTGAAACAGTTCCATTGAAAGAATTTGAAAAAGAAATCTTCTTTGAGGGCTGCATGCCGATCGAGATCATGGCTAAAAGAGGAAAAAAGACCATGCTTTTTGGTCCGATGAAGCCCGTCGGCCTTGAACATCCTGAAACAGGAAAGCGGCCATACGCTGTTGTGCAGTTACGGCAGGATAATCAGTCAGGCACTCTTTACAATATAGTTGGCTTTCAAACTCACTTAAAGTGGGGACCCCAGAAAGAAGTGATCAGAAAATCCCGGGATTGGAAAATGCCGAAGTGGTCAGATATGGCGTGATGCATCGCAATACCTTTATTAACTCACCAAACGTATTAAAGCCGACCTACCAGTTCAAAGAGCGGGAGGATTTGTTTTTTGCAGGACAAATTACTGGAGTAGAGGGTTACGTGGAATCAGCTGCTGCAGGATTGATCGCCGGAATCAATGCAGCCCGCTTCGTCCAGGGAGAAGAGCTTGCTGTACTTCCACAAGAAACCATTTTAGGAGCCATGGCCAATTACATTACAACAGCCAACCCGGATAATTTTCAGCCAATGAATGCAAATTTTGGGCTTCTTCCGCCACTTGAGAATAGAATAAAAAATAAAAAAGAAAGAAATGAACAATTGGCTCAGCGAGCATTGGGAGCAATTCAGAATTTTGTGAAAAGATAAACATATTCCTTGCTCTCCAAAAACAGGTATGGTAAAATTTAATAGCTTTTGTGAGGTGGTGTAATGAAAGAGGCGCCCTTTCAAGCTCTGGGAGAGAATTTTTTTAAATATATGCAGGTCGAAAAAAATGCTTCTCCTATGACGTTGGAAGCATATTCCCTTGATCTGTCTGATTTTGAAAAGTTTTTGGATGCAGAGGCGGTATCAAGCCCAAAAGAGGCCGATGACCGCCTTGTTCGTTTGTATTTTACCCATTTATACGATAAAGGGTACAAACGCACCTCGCTTTCCCGAAAAATTTCGGCCTTGCGGACGTTTTATAAATATCTAATGAGGGAAGGCTGATAACTGAGAATCCCTTTGCTTTAACCACGCTTCCGAAAAAGGAGCTGAGGCTCCCTCATTTTTTATATGCCAAGGAGTTAGAAGCACTCTTTCAATCATTTGATGCTTCTAAAGCCCTCGACCAGCGGGACCTTGCATTGTTTGAGATCCTATATGCCACAGGAATAAGAGTCAGCGAATGCTGCAATGTAAAGCTTTCTCATATTGATTTTTCTTTAGGAACCATTTTTGTGAAAGGGAAAGGCAATAAGGAGCGATATACCCCGATTGGATCGTTTGCTCTTGATGCCATTGATCGGTATACAAAGAATGGAAGGTTGCATTTACTTAAGAAATCAAGTCATAAAGACTCAGAATACCTATTTTTGAATCATCTCGGCACTCCGATAACAGACAGAGGAATTCGCCATGTGGTTACGAAACGAATGAAAAAGGTTTCGTTAACTCTTCATGCCTCTCCCCATTCTCTCAGGCATACGTTTGCTACACATTTACTGGATAATGGTGCGGATATCAGAGCCGTACAGGATCTTCTGGGACATGAAAATCTATCAACAACCCAGCTGTATACCCATGTAACGAAAGAACGGTTAAAAAATGTCTACCAACAGGCACATCCGCGTGCCTAAACAAAGGGGGAGTCATTCATGGAACAATCCTTTCATGCGACCACCATATTTGCAGTCCACCATAATGGAAAAGGGGCGATGGCAGGAGATGGCCAGGTAACCTTTGGACAGTCGGTGGTGATGAAACATACAGCAAAAAAAGTAAGAAAGATCTACAATGGCAAAGTACTTGCCGGGTTTGCCGGTTCGGTGGCAGACGCGTTCACTCTGTTTGAGAAGTTTGAGGTGAAGCTTCAGGAGTTTAGCGGTGATTTAAAAAGAGCCGCTGTAGAGCTTGCTAAGGAATGGCGCAGTGATAAGGTATTAAGCGTTTGGAGGCCATGTTGATTGTGATGGATAAAGAGACCATTCTCTTAGTTTCAGGCACGGGTGAGGTGATTGAGCCAGACGATGGGATATTAGCTATCGGCTCAGGAGGAAATTTTGCTTTGGCGGCTGGAAGAGCACTAAAGAGAAATGCGACTCATATGAGTGCCAAGGAAATGGCTGAAGAATCCTTGAAAACCGCTGGCGATATCTGCGTGTTTACAAATGATCAGCTTGTTGTTGAGGAAATATAAGGCTTTGGCTCCGAATGCTTCATGTTCAACAAATTTTGATGAAAGGGGAGAACCCGTTTGGAAACCCCATTAAGCCCAAGACAGATTGTTGAAAAGCTGGATCAATACATTGTTGGTCAAAATGACGCAAAACGTTCGGTAGCTGTTGCTTTACGAAACAGGTACCGTCGCAGTAAGCTAGAAGAGAGTCTAAAAGATGATATCACACCTAAGAATATTTTAATGATTGGTCCGACAGGAGTAGGAAAGACAGAAATTGCAAGACGTCTGGCAAAACTTGTAGGAGCTCCTTTCATTAAAGTCGAAGCGACCAAATTTACTGAAGTTGGCTATGTAGGACGTGATGTCGAATCAATGGTAAGGGACTTGGTGGAATCAGCTGCTCGTCTTGTGAAAGAGGAGAAGATGTCGGAGGTAAGAAAACAGGCTGAAGAGCTGGCCAACAAAAAGCTTGTCAAACTTTTGGCTCCTGCCGCCAAAAAACAAAATCAGCAATTTTCCAATCCTTTTGAAATGATTTTTCAGCAACAGGAGAAGCAGTCAGAAGAAACAGAAGAGGAAGACCAAACCGTTTCACAAAAGAGAAGACAGCTTGCTCACCAGCTGGCGATGGGTGAGCTTGAGGATCACCTTGTCACAGTAGAGGTAGAGGAGCAGACACAATCCTTTATGGATATGTTTCAAGGCTCTGGCATGGAGCAGATGGGCATGAATATGCAAGAAATGCTTGGAAATATGATGCCAAAGAAAAAGAAAAAGCGCCGCCTTGCAGTAAGGGAAGCCAGGAAGCTTCTCATTGAAGACGAAGCTCAAAAGCTCATTGATATGGATGAGGTTTCCCAAGAGGCTGTTTCAAAGGCTGAACAGCTGGGTATCATTTTCATAGATGAAATTGATAAAGTGGCAGCGAAGCAGCAAGGAGGAAATGCGGATGTGTCCCGAGAAGGGGTGCAAAGAGACATTCTTCCTGTTGTTGAAGGTTCTACGGTAAGCACAAAATTTGGCCCGGTAAAAACAGACCATATGTTATTTGTGGCAGCTGGCGCTTTTCATATTGCAAAGCCGTCTGATTTAATCCCTGAGCTGCAGGGGAGGTTTCCAATCAGGGTAGAGCTGTCCAGCTTAACAATTGAAGATTTCGTGCGCATTCTAACCGAACCGACAAATGCCCTTCTGAAACAATATCAAGCTTTATTAGGAACAGAAGGTATAAATGTGGAATTTTCTGACGATGCTGTACGTAAAATCGCTGAAATGGCACAAAGTGTGAATCAAAACACGGAGAATATCGGGGCGCGTCGGCTCCATACGCTGCTGGAACGTTTGCTGGAGGATTTATCATTTGAAGCCCCTGATATCACCTTAGAAAAAATCACTATCACACCAGAGTATGTAGAGGAAAAGCTGTCTTCCATCACAAAAGATCGAGATATGAGTCAATATATTTTATAGGATGTCAGGAGGAAAATGGTATGGATCTATTAAATAGATCAAGAAAGATTAATGATATGCTGCAAAAAACAGCTGGAGACCATGTGAATTTTAAAGATATGGCTGAAACAATGAGTGAGGTCATTGATGCCAATATCTTTGTCGTCAGCCGTCGAGGAAAGTTATTGGGTTATTCGTTGAAGCAGGAAATAGAGAACGATCGCATGCAACAGATGCTTGAAGAACGGAAGTTTCCAGAAGAGTACACAACCGGACTTTTTAAGATTGAGGAAACATCTCCTAACCTGGATGTAAATAGTGATTATACAGCATTCCCTATTGAGAACCGTGACCTTTTCAGCTCAGGTTTAACCACCATTGTGCCGATCATTGGGGGAGGACAGCGATTAGGAACTTTAGTGCTTGCCCGTCTTAATGATTCATTTGACGATGACGATCTCATTCTTGCCGAGTACGGTGCAACTGTAGTTGGTATGGAAATCCTCCATGAAAAAACACAGGAGATTGAAGAGGAAGCACGAAGCAAGGCTGTCGTACAAATGGCCATCAGCTCTCTGTCTTATAGTGAACTGGAAGCTGTTGAACATATTTTTGAAGAGCTCGATGGAAAAGAAGGACTCCTTGTAGCGAGTAAAATAGCAGACCGTGTAGGGATTACCCGCTCGGTAATTGTTAATGCACTACGTAAGCTGGAAAGTGCAGGAGTTATTGAATCCCGCTCACTAGATGAAAGGAACGTATATAAAGATCTTAAACGATAAATTTTTAGTGGAGTTGGAGAAGTTAAAAACAAGCTGACTAAATAGTATCTTGAAAAACCAGGGAGCATTGTGCTCCCTGGTTTTTTTAGATCAAAAAGGAAAGCGTTTTCAGCTCTTCGTAAGGTCAATTGCCCAAAAAGAAGGACATTGCTCCTTATCTATTAAGAAAAAAACAGAGGATAACCAAAAATATGGAACATTATTAGGTCAAAGGTACTGAATCTTATAGATCAATGAGGTTGGGTCTTTGCTAGTGATATAGAAAATATTAAGAAGAAAGTTAGACATATCTCACATATTTTAATACAATTTAGCCTATGGTCCTGCGTTTTGCCTGTTATTTTTACAAATATCGCCAAAAATCATCTTTGATAGGAAAAATGTCATACATAATTCGGAGGGGAAGTAATGGATATTTTTAATAACTCCACCTTTCAGCTTTTAGGCCAAGGGCTTCATGGAGCATCAAAGCAGCAAAAGAACATTGCTGACAATATAGCTAATATTGACACTCCTCGTTACAAAGCAAAAAAGACACACTTTAAACATACCCTTAATGAATCACTTCAAAACCTAAATTTGCAATCTCACAAAACAGATGATCGCCATCTTGATTTTGGAGGGTCTCAAAAAGGGGTCTATACCACCGTGAACCAGCATACTACGTTCAATCACAACCTTAATAACGTGGATATAGATTATGAAATGGCTGAATTATCCAAAAATCAGATTTATTATAACGGATTAATAGAACGAATGAACGGAAAATTGAATAGTCTTCAAACCGCTATACGAGGGGGGAGATAATATGTCTCTGTTTCAAGGAATAAACTCTTCTGCATCGGCTCTTACGTCCCAGCGTCTGCGAATGGATGTAGCTTCTGCAAATATGGCTAATGCTGAGACGACCCGGGGCGCTTTTGTAGATGGGGAATGGGAACCATACCGCAGAAAAAATGTGGCTTTCGCACCTAATAGCAGTAATTTTGCTTCCCAATTTCAACAAGCTCTTAAAAGCAATCAACAGGCTGGCGGCGGGGTGAAAGTAACTGAGATTGTGGAAGATGAATCTCCTTTTCGACAGGTGTATCAACCTGAACACCCGGATGCTGACGAAGAAGGATACGTTGCCATGCCAAATGTGGATCCGTTAAAAGAGATGGTAAATATAATGGGAGCTACTCGCTCCTATGAAGCAAATGTCACAGTAATGAACAGTTCAAAAAATATGATGCTGAAAGCTCTTGAAATAGGAAGAGGCTGATAACAAGGAGGAACGGAGATGGAACTGTATTCAATCGGCGACAGCAGAACTCTTGATAACATGCAAACGAAAAAAACGCCCGCTGAAGCTCATCAGTCATTTAAGGAATCCTTTACCCATGCATTAAGCCAGGTCAATGAGACCATGAAGGAATCTGACAAAATGACTGAAAAGCTGGCTGCAGGAAAAGCAGAAAACTTACATGACGTGATGATAGCTGCTCAGAAATCAAGCATTTCCTTACAGGCCACTGTGGAGGTTAGAAACAAAGTAATTGAAGCCTATCAGGAAGTCATGAGAATGCAAGTGTAATAGAATAATTTATTTATTGAAGGTGCGGGAGCTGGAGGCGGCATGAACGAGAAATTTCTCACTTATAAAAATAAAACAATTGAATATTGGCAGCAAAGAACTAAACAACAAAAATTAGCGTTCATTGGGATTCTCTCTTTTTTAATTATCCTCATGGTTCTGGCCATTCTCTTTAGCACCCGGTCTACATACACACCTCTTTACTCAAACCTAACAGTACAGGAAACAGGGCAGATTAAAGAAACTCTCGATGCCCGAGGCATTTCTTCTCAAGTGTCAGATGACGGGACAACGATAAAAGTGCCAGAGGAGTTAGTCGATACACTGAAAGTAGAACTGGCAGCTGAAGGAATTCCTCAAAGCGGCTCCATCGATTACTCATTTGTCGAGGACAGAATGGGTTTTGGAATGACAGACAGCGAGTTTTCAGTGATGGAAAGAGCGGCCATGCAGACAGAACTTGCAAATTTAATTCGGGGAATTGACGGGGTGAATCAGGCGAATGTAATGATCACTCTTCCTGAAGAATCAACATGGGTATCGGATCAGCCTGGGGAAGCCTCGGCTTCGATCGTTCTTCATACTGCTGGGGGATATCAGCCCGACCAGCAGCAAGTTCGGTCATTGTACCACCTGGTTTCAAAAAGTGTCCCAAGCCTTCCTGTGGATAATATCGTCATCATGAACCAGATGTTTGAACATTTTTATTACGAAGACCATCAAACAGACAGTACTTTATCTGCATTTGACCAGCAGCGTTCCATTCAGCGTGAAATTGAACAAGATATTCAAAGAGAGCTGCAGCAAATGCTCGGTACGATGATGGGCCAGGATAAAGTTCTCGTTTCTGTGACAACGGATATAGATTTTACTCAAGAGAATCGAGAAGAGTCTCTGGTTGAGCCAGTTGATGAAGAAAATATGGAAGGTATTGCAGTAAGTGTAGAACGGATAACAGAAACCTATGAAGGAAACGGTGCTCCAGATGGCGGTATTGTTGGTGCAGATGAAGAGGATATCCCTGCTTTTCCAGCAGAAGCTGGAGCAGGGGAGGGTGAATACGAAAGAATAGAAGATCGAATCAATAATGAAGTGAACCGTATCCATCGGGAAATAGTAGAAAGCCTTATAAAGTCAGGGATATCGGTGTCCAGGTTATGGTTGAGCCTCCCGATCCTGAAGATCCGGCTACTCTTCCGGCAGATCGTATAAACGACATACAGGAAATATTGGGAACCATTGTGAGAACAAGCATAGACCAGGAATATACAGCTGATCTTACTGAAGCGGATATCGAGGATAAGATCTTTGTTTCCTCGCAGCCATTTATTGGAAAAGTTGAAATGGAGCCTGAGCAAGGTGCAGGCATTCCTGTGTGGCTTTATATTGCAGGCGGCGTGTTAATAGCAGTCATCATTTTGCTTATTATTCTTCTCCTCCGATCCAGAAGACAAGTAATTGAGGAAGAAGAATTGATGGAAACTACAATTTCCAGTGAATATGAAGACTTGCCAGAGCCGGAAGAAACAGAAGAAGAGGCAAAAAGAAAGCAGCTTGAAAGAATGGCTAAAGAGCGGCCGGAAGAATTTTCTAAATTACTGCGCACTTGGCTTTCAGATGATTAGGAGGGTGGAAAATGATTAAGAAAAAAAGCGGGTTAACGGGAAAACAAAAAGCTGCTATCCTTCTCATTTCATTGGGTCCTGATGTGTCGGCTCAGGTGTATAAGCAATTAACAGAAGAAGAGATTGAAAAGGTAACGTTAGAAATAGCAAACGTGCGAAAAGTGGAAAGTGAAATAAAGGCCACCGTCCTTGAGGAATTTCATCAAATTGTAATGGCACAGGATTATATTTCCCAAGGAGGCATTGGTTACGCGAAAAGCGTTTTGGAGAAAGCTCTTGGAGAAAATGAGGCGATGGAGGTTATTGAGCGTCTTACCTCCACCCTGCAAGTCAGGCCATTTGATTTTGCCCGCAAGGCTGACCCGTCCCAGATTTTAAATTTTATCCAGAACGAACATCCGCAGACCATTGCTTTAATTCTTTCTTACTTGGAATCTGTTCAAGCGGGCCAGATCTTATCGGAGCTTCCCGAGGAACTTCAAGCTGATGTTGCAAAAAGGATTGCTCTGATGGATAGCACTTCACCGGAAATTGTGAATGAAGTGGAATCCATACTTGAAAAGAAACTCTCTGCAACAGTGGTGCAGGATTATACGGAAGCCGGAGGGGTGGAATCTGTCGTAGAAGTGTTAAATAGCGTAGACCGGAGCACAGAACGCACCATACTGGAATCCCTGGAAATTCAAGATCCGGAATTAGCAGACGAGATCAAGAAAAGAATGTTTGTATTTGAAGATATTGTTACACTCGATAACCGCTCAATTCAGCGAGTGATCAGGGAAGTGGAAAATGATGATCTTCAACTCGCTCTTAAGGTGGCAAGTGATGAAGTGAAGGACATCATCTTTAATAATATGTCACAACGAATGTCTGAAACGTTTAAAGAAGAAATGGAGTTTATGGGACCTGTGAGACTTCGTGACGTTGAAGAAGCTCAAAGTAGAATTGTAGGTTCAGTAAGGACCTTAGAAGAAGCCGGCGAGATTGTCATTGCGCGAGGGGGTGGAGATGACATTGTCGTTTAGGGTGATCAAAGGGAAAGCAGATTTTTCTCATGGCAGTCACACACCTTTGCCAAGGCAAATATCGATTAAGAAGCTTTCTTCTTCTCAAGGGGAGAGGAAGGAAGAATTCGGGCCGGCACAATCAGAATATTCCCCAGAAGATGAGATAGCCGCAGCAGCGAAAGAAAAAGAAAAGATAATCAGTGAAGCGTTAAAAGAGAGAGAACGAATGATCAGGCAGGCTTACGATGAAGCTGACAGAATACAAATGGCGGTAAGCCAGGAAGAAGAAAGTTCTAAGCAGCGTATTCAGCTTGCGTATGAAGAAGCAAGAGAAAAAGGTTTTTAGAAGGGTATGAAGCTGGAAAACAGGAAGGGAAAGAAGAGTATGTAACTGCGGTCGATGATGCTAAACATTTAATTCAACAGGCAAAGCAAGAATATATCCGTTACCTTGAAGAAGCTGAGCCTGTTATTTTAAATATCGCTCTTGCAGTGGCAGACCGCATCTTGTACCAGGCACTCGAAGATGAGCCTGAAAGGTGGACAGATATTGTAAAGAAAGCTGTCCAGGAAGTGAAAGAGCAAGAAGAAGTTACTATATTTGTTCCCCCATCCCAATTTGAGCAAATACAACAACAGACTGAGGAAATCAAAGAGCTTCTTAGCTATTCACAAATGCTCAGAATATACCCTGACAGTCAGTTAGATTCCGGAGGATGTGTGATTGAAACCTCTTATGGAAGACTGGATGCCTCATTGGATAGTCAGTTAAAGGAACTAAAAGAGCAGCTGATTGAAGTGCTGAAGGAGGAGGCTCATGAAAGCAGCCGAGCTCATTGAGGAAATTAAAGAATTAAGCCCTTATAAAAAACTTGGAAAAGTGACAAAAGTGGTAGGGCTGACTATTGAATCAAGAGGACCTCATACCTCAGTAGGAGATTTATGCAAAATCCATGTTTCAAAGGCAAAAGAACCAGTTCTGGCTGAAGTTGTTGGGTTTAAAGAAAAAAGCGTACTTTTAATGCCCCTGACAACTACGAAAAACATTTCTCCCGGATGCCTGGTAGAATCAACCCGCAAGCCCTTGGAAATAAAAGCCGGACGGGGCCTGATAGGGGAAGTGCTTGATGGCTGCGGACAGTTACTAAGTGGAAGAGAATTGCCTAAAGGGCTTTCCTCGATCCCTACAGAACAAGATCCGCCAAACCCTTTGCAAAGGCCAAGGATAACAGAGCCTTTATCTCTAGGAGTAAAAGCGATAGACGGTCTCCTTACTGTAGGAAAGGGCCAGCGTGTCGGGGTATTTGCAGGGAGTGGAGTCGGCAAAAGCACATTGCTTGCTATGATTACAAAAAACTCTGAAGCTGATGTGAATGTAATTGCTTTAATTGGTGAAAGAGGAAGAGAAGTAAAGGATTTTATTGAACGTGATTTGGGAGAAGAAGGATTAAAAAAGTCTGTAATTGTAGCTGCCACCTCCGATCAGCCTGCTTTAATGAGAATTAAAGGAGCAATGACCGCGACAGCGATTGCGGAATATTTTCGGAGCCAGGGCCTTCATGTCAATTTACTTATGGATTCTGTCACCCGTTTTGCAATGGCTCAAAGAGAAGTTGGTTTGGCGATTGGTGAGCCTCCTACGACCAAAGGATATACTCCATCGGTTTTTGCTATGCTTCCCAGGCTTTTAGAGAGAGCTGGCACAGATGAGAGAGGGTCAATCACTGCTTTTTATACGGTCTTAGTAGATGGAGACGATATGAATGAACCGATTGCAGATGCTGTGAGAGGGATTTTAGACGGACATATGGTGCTTGACAGAGAGTTGGCGAATAAAGGCCATTATCCAGCCATCCACGTTTTAAAAAGCATAAGCCGGGTGATGGGAGATATCACTCATTCAACGCATCAGGAGTCAGCTGAAAACTTACGGTATTTATTGTCAACGTATTACGATTCCGAAGACCTCATCAATATCGGCGCCTATAAAAAAGGTTCTTCCTCTCACATAGATGAAGCGATCGATGCGTACCCGGATATATTGACCTTTCTTCAACAAAGAACAGATGAAAAATATACATATGAAGAAATCATTAAGGCTCTACAAAAGCGATTTGAAGGGGGAGGAGTTCAGGCATGAGCTTTCAATTTTCATTGAAAAAATTACTTGAAATGAAAGAAAACGCCCGAGTGTCAGCTGAAGAGGAATACAGCCGTTCTGTTACTAAATTTGAGGAAAAAGCTACACATCTGTATCACCTCCTAAAAAGAAAAGAAGAGGCTGAAGCCTTTTACGGAGAAAAAATGAAGCACGGCATGCCAATCCATGAACTTCAAACGGCAGAATCTTCTCTCATGCTTCTACACCAGGACGTCATGAAAGCAAAGGTGTCAGCCGATCATGCCAGAGTGTTGATGAATTCCAAAAAAAATGAAATGCAGTACGCGTTTATAGAGTATAAGAAATATGAGAGGATTCGTGAGCATAAAAGACGAGAGTATGAGTATGGCTTGAAAAAAGAAGAAGAGAAAATAATGGACGAAATTTCTATTCAGAAATATGCAGCACGGTGAGGGAAAAAAGAATGGGTAAAAATAGTGGAAATAATAAAGAAAGGGAAGGAGCAAGCAAGCTTCAATGGATTTTGCTTATTATTATCATCCCAGGATTTTTTGCCATGGTTGTGGGCCTTGTGATTCTCTCTTTTCTAGGCTTTAGCATTGCAGAACCAGCCAAGAATATCGCATCTAACATCCCGGTTATTTCATCACTTGTAGATTCAAGAGAGGGAGCTGAAGCAGAAGAACATGAAAGAGAGGATATGATTGCTACCATTGAAGAGCAAGAACAGAGAATCTATCAACTAGAACAAGAACTTGAAGCAAGTGAAGGTGCCCTTCAAGAGCTGGAGGAAAGTATAGAAGCAGAGGAAAATGAGGAACAAGAAGACGCAGAAATTGAGGGGGGACAGGCTGAAATCAAAGAGCTTGCCAGGGTTTATGAATCGATGTCTCCTAAAAGAGCTGCAGCCATTTTAGGAGAGATGAGTACTGCTGACATCATCATTCATATGAGTGAGATGAGAACGGAGAGCAGAGGCCAGATTTTAGCTAAGATGGAGCCGGAGCAGGCTGCTGAAGTGATGGCAGCTTTATCTTATCAATGATCTATATGGTGAAAGGAGGTGAACTTTATGAATGATGTAATGATGGGTCAGTTGTTTTCTAAAGAAGTTATGCCCCAGCAGCTTGCAGAGGAAAAAGTCAATCCCTTGTCTGAACACAATGAAGGCTTTTCTGTTTTGCTGACAGCTTTGCTCTCTTCTCCTTTCCAAGATAACGAAAATTCCTTGTCACTAGACGACTCTTCGTACCAGCAGGAGGAGATTCATGCAGAATGGGAGATATTCATTCAAGCCATAGAAGGGCTGGCTGAAAAGCTTGAAAAAAAGTGGGAGAGGAAACTAGAACCCTCTATGGGAACCTCCTTGCCTGAGTGGGAGCATCAGTTTGATCAATTGCCGCTTCTTGTACAAGAAGCAATTACGAAAATGATGAAGGAAGAGACAAGCCTGCTCGATGTTGTTTCGGAAGTTTCCCAAATGAAGCGGGGAGGAAACAAAACCTCTATTGTGGACCTTCCATTACCCACTCAAGGCAAAGAGATTCTCTCTGACAGCATCCATCCTACTACCGAAGGCAAAGAGATTCTCTCTGACAACATCTATTCAATTACTGAAGGCAAAGAAATAGACTCTGACGGTTTCCTTGGAAAAACAGGGGAAAATATGACGCCAACCCCATTACCCCTGAAGCTGCTTTCCCTGTCGTCTATAGAGGAGTCCATGATAGAGAATAAACCGTTTGAAGAAGAGGAAAGCGTAAAGGAAGCCGTCAAGGTATTGACTGCAGCGGGACTTTTTGTCTTACAGGAGGAGGGTGTTCCCATTGAGGCCCTAGTTCGAGAATTGCCCCTTTCTCAACAGCAGGGCTTTCTTGTTTCAATGGGTGGTTTGTTCCCGGAAAGCAGGACTATTTCAGAGGCTTTACGTCAGATTTCACCGAATCCAGGTGAGAATACCAATAATAGCGAAAGAGGAAATCAGCTTCACCGGTATATCAACGATCCTCCCCCTTTTTTCAAAACTGTGGATAAAAAGAATGGTAGAGAAACACAAAGAGGGGAAATCATGCCGGCAGCAAAGGAATTATTTCCTAAAAGTCACAGTCAGTCGCCTGCGCAGCTTCCTTTGTCCGTTAGTACCTCTGAAGGAATGACAACAGGCAGTAAAGCTGAACAGCTGTACATTTATCTTGGGGAAAACAAGACCACATACAGGCGGCAGCAGGAGTTTATAAGACAGTTTCAGGAAATCATGGGCCGCTCCAACCTCCAACAGCTTTCAAATGGCCAGCAGCAGCTGTCAATAAAGCTGTTCCCTGAAAACTTAGGCCGACTGGACATTCAGTTCACCCATGTAGATGGTAAGTTAGCAGCCAGAATGATTGTGTCTTCTTCTGGTGCAAGAGAGTTAATTGAATCACAAATCTCCCAGCTTCGTCTTCTCTTTCAGCAGCAAAATCTTTCTGTAGAAAAAATTGAAATAGCCCAGCACCCTTCCTGGGACGACGATAAAGAAGAAAAGGAATCTTCTTCTCAAAAGGATAGAAGAGATACTGATCAAGAGGAAAAGCAAGAAGAAGAAAATGATCCTAGAAGACAAGAATTTGCTGACTTTCTAGAAAAGGAAAGGATAAATACTGAGATCTAAGGGGGAGCCATGACAAATACGATACATTCATCCTTTGGTATTGCTGAGCAGCACAATGTACCTGTTAAAGAAGCTCAAGGCAATATTATGGGAAAAGATGATTTTCTCAGAATTCTTATTACCCAGCTTCAAAATCAGGATCCATTAAATCCAATGGAAGATAAAGAGTTTATTGCACAGATGGCCAATTTTTCTTCATTAGAGCAGATGACCAATATGAACAAAACTCTTGAACGTTTTATCACATCACAACAAAGCAGCGCGCTTGTTCAAAATAGTGAACTTATAGGAAGAAAAGTCACCTGGGAACGTGAAGTAGAGGTGGATGAACATAGGACCCAAACAGTTGCAGAACAACATGGAGTTCTTTCCGTAAAACAAGAAAAAGACGGAACCATCCGGGTCCTGCTTGATAACAACCGTTGGGTTACAAATAAACAAATTATTGAAATTCACGGGCAATAGCAAGTGAAAGGCGGAAAAAATGAGTATTCCTATTCAATCTTATGGATTGCATCAATTGCCTCATCCTCAAAATCATATTCCCGAAAATAATAAGATTGAAACATCTTATTTTCAGAAATTGTTTACAGAAGAACTCGCCGGGCCTACTAGTTTAAAAATCAGCAAACATGCTGATAAACGGCTTGCTGCAAGAGAGGTAACAATTTCGCCTGAGCAATGGAAAAAGATCGACGAACAAATAAAAAACGCAAAGAAAAAGGGAGTAAATGAATCGCTGGTTCTCACTGATAAGCTGCATTAATAGTAAGCGCCAAAAATGAGACAGTTATTACAGCAATGAATAGACAGGAAGCAAACGGTCAAATATTTACAAACATAAATGGGACAATTGTTTTATAGAAGGCCCGACCTGCCAAGGAAGCCTTTAGCTGTAGATCGACTGATACAGTGAGTTTCAAAACAGAGGGAGGAAAAGCATATGCTTCGTTCAATGTATTCTGGAATATCAGGAATGAACAATTTTCAAACGAAATTAGATGTCATAGGAAATAACATTGCTAATGTAAATACTTTTGGTTTTAAAAAAGGAAGAACGACGTTTAAGGATATGGTGAGCCAACAGATGGCGGGTGCCACTGGACCGCAGGCAGGGCAAGGAGGAACAAATCCAATTCAGGTAGGCCTGGGATCTCAGATTGGCTCTATTGATACGATCATGACCCAGGGGAGCCTTCAAAATACGAACAGGGAGCTTGATTTAGGAATCTCTGGAGACGGCTTTTTTACTGTAACAGATGGAGATGCTGACTATTATACGAGAGCGGGGAATTTCTACTTAGATGAAGACGGTTCTATTGTAAACAGTGAAGGCATGTACTGGTAGGTGCTGGCGGAGCCTCTCCTATTACAGTACCTGCTACATCTCAAAGCTTTAGTATCGGCCAGGATGGAACAGTTAATATCATTAACGAAAATGGAGACCTTGTCGCAGGCGGTCAGGTAGGTCTTGCTATTTTTGATAATCCGGAAGGCCTTTCCAAAATAGGCGGGAATCTTTATCAGGAAACAGCCAACTCAGGACCGGCAGTACCTGGAGCTCCTGCCGCAGGGGGGGCAGGAAGCCTTGTTGCTGGAACATTGGAAATGTCCAACGTTGATTTATCAGAGGAATTTACAGAAATGATAGTCTCTCAAAGAGGTTTCCAGGCTAATACGAGAATCATTACAACCTCAGATGAAATTCTGCAAGAATTAGTCAATTTAAAACGGTAATTTATAACAAAGGGAGGGCAGAGCTGCGAACTCTTTGGCTCTGATGACGAATATGATTGAACTAACAAGGTTAAATGGGCAGACTTTTTATCTTCACGCCCTGTTAATAGAACAGATTCAAGCCTTTCCTGATACTACCATTCTTCTCACGAACGGAAAATCTATTATCGTCAAAGAATCGATGACAGGAGTAAATGAAAAAATGCAGGCTTTTTATTCCTCTATCGGCTTAGTCGGTACAACGGCCATGAAAGGAGGAGATAAGGAATGAAAAAAAATAAACTTCTCAGTATTATGGCCGTTATGCTTGTATCCATTACGTTATTAGGCGTGCTGGCGATCGTTCTTTTTAATTACCTTTCTGACGACCAGGAAGTAACCGCTGAACCAAGTATTGAGGAAGTGATTGAAAACTCCTGGGAGACAGAGGAAATTACAACCAATCTATCCTCTAACCATTTTATTCGAGCCCAATTCAGGATTCATCTGGATGCCAAGCATACCAGAGAGGAAATTAAGCAAAGAGATTTTCAAGTTAACAATTTGATTATCCGAGAATTGGCCAACCTTAAAGCGAGCGACCTTCAAAGTAAAGAAGGAATTGAAGAGTTAGAAGCTTCGCTTGTTGAGCAATTAAATGAAATGGTAGAAGACGGCAAAGTAGTGAACGTGTATACAACTCAGCGGATGATCCAATAAAAGAATTCTATTGGAATAGGGAAAAGAGGTGAGCGATTTGGCAGATGTGTTATCACAAAATGAAATTGATGCATTACTTTCAGCGATCTCTACTGGAGAGATGGATGCAGAGGAACTGCGAAAGGAAGAAGAAAAACAAAAAATTCACACCTATGACTTTAAAAGAGCGGTGCGATTTTCAAAGGATCAGATCAGGAGCTTATCAAGAATACATGAAAATTTTGCCCGCCTGCTCACCACTACCTTTTCAGCACAGCTTCGAACCTTTGTGCAGATATCTGTAGCCTCTGTAGACCAATTGCCTTACGAAGAATTTATTTCCTCTATTCCTCAAATGACGTTGTTAAATGTTTTTGAGCCATACCCGTTAGAAGGCAGGTTTTTAGTCGAAGTAAATCCTAACATTGGCTATGTCATGCTGGATCGGATGCTTGGCGGAAAAGGAGCCAGCTTTAATAAAATTGATACGTTAACAGAAATTGAAACTAGAATACTAAAGCAGCTTTTTCAAAGAATGCTTGAAACGTTTCAAGAAGCCTGGGAATCTGTGATCAGTATTGAGGCTGAAATGCATGCATTAGAGGTTAACCCTCAGTTTCTGCAAATGGTATCTCCAAATGAAACAGTGGTGGTAATTTCCTTGTCTACGACAATTAATGAAGCTTCCGGGATGATAAATATTTGTCTTCCTCATGTAGTACTTGAAGAAATTCTGCCAAAGCTCTCTGTGCATTACTGGATGCAGACCAAAAAGCAAAAAAGAGACAGCAATCATGAAAAAGCTTTGCAGGCAACCGTTCAAAAAGCTCCGCTTACTGTTCAAGCTTTGCTTGGGCATTCGCAAATTTCTATTGAAGACTTTCTTCAGTTGAGTCCTGGCGATGTTATTCAATTAAATCAGGGTATTCATGAACCCTTAGAAATACATGTTGAGGGAGAGAAAAAGTATTATGGGCAGCCTGGCAAGATGAAAAACAAAATGGCCGTCCAAGTAACCAGGGAGTTTGAGGAGGGGAAGAAAATTGAATGATGATATGCTCTCTCAAGAGGAGATCAATGAGCTGTTAAAAGGTGTAAACGGTGATAGTGATGAGACAGAAACAACAGATTCTACGGCCTTAAATAATCAAAAAGAAGAAGAAAGAGAGAGAAATATAGAATCCTATTTAACGCCCATTGAACAAGACGCATTGGGAGAAATAGGGAATATTTCCTTTGGCAGCGCAGCAACCGCTTTGTCTCAATTGCTTAACCAAAAGGTGGAAATTACGACCCCTGTAGTTTCAGCAGTGGCTATGCATGAGCTGCAGACTGAATTTCCGGAGCCATGTCTTTCCGTGAATGTAGAGTACACAGAAGGGTTTCAAGGAACAAATCTTTTAGTTATTAAAAGCAGTGATGCTTCTATTATTGCTGATCTAATGATGGGCGGAAGCGGTTCAGTTGAAGATAAAGAGCTTGGTGAAATGGAAATTAGTGCCGTGCAAGAGGCTATGAACCAAATGATGGGGTCAGCTTCAACGTCGATGTCTGCCATCTTTGGGAAACGAGTGGATATTACTCCCCCTGGAATTGAAATATTAGACGCTGAAACAAAAGAATCACCTGCTGATGACGAAGAAATGATAGTGAAAATATCTTTTCGTTTAAAGGTCGGAGAATTGATTGATTCCTCTATTATGCAAGTAGTCACCATTCCTTTTGCTAAAAAAATGATAAGTGAACTGATGGAGACTGAAGAACCTGATGGCGAGAGTAAGCCGTCTTCTGACACCAAGGGGCAAGAAGTAACCACACGTGAGACCTTAGCCAATAAGGAAGATTTTACTCAACATACAAAGAAAGCTGAGGATTTCATCAGCAGAGAGGCTCTTCAAGAAACAGCTGCGGCCAGGTCTGACAGTTACAATGGCGGACCGGAAAACTTTCATTCCGAGCCGGACAGGGAAGTCCAAACTGCAGTATTCTCTAACTTTGAAGAGAGGGAAGGGAAAGCTGCGGAGCCAAAGAACCTGGATATGCTGTTGGACATACCACTTGACGTTACCGTAGAGCTCGGCAGGACAAAACGATCAATCAAAGACATTCTCGCCCTCTCTCATGGATCAATCATTGAACTCGATAAATTAGCCGGAGAGCCTATTGATATTTTAGTAAATCAAAAGCTGATAGCCAAAGGAGAGGTAGTGGTGATTGAAGAGAACTTTGGTGTCAGAGTGACAGATATTATCAGTCAAAAAGATAGAATAAAAAATTTAAATTAAGCAGAGATATGAAAGGGGATATTAGCATGGGACAATCTGTATTAATAGTTGATGATGCATCTTTTATGAGGATGATGATTAAAGACATTCTGGTTAAAAATGGTTTTGAGATTGCCGGTGAGGCTCAAAATGGCGAGGAAGCTGTGGAGAGGTATAAAGAGCTATCCCCTGACCTGGTTACAATGGATATTACTATGCCTGAAAAAGATGGGGTAGCGGCATTAAAAGAAATCAAAGCTTTTGATGGCAATGCCAAAGTCATCATGTGTTCAGCTATGGGCCAGCAATCAATGGTAATAGATGCTATTCAAGCAGGTGCAAAGGACTTTATCGTGAAGCCTTTTCAGGCAGACCGTGTGATTGAAGCGATTAAAAAAACGTTAGGATAAAGTGTCGCCTCTTATGAAAAATATTTTCGGTTTATTAATAATGATATGTTTTCTACTTATTTATTTCATGCCGCCCGGCTCCGTTTTTGCTGAAAGTAGTGAAAATGGAACGGTAAATGATTGGCTTCAAAATCAAGAGGAAGAGGGTTCGTTGTCTGATGCAAGTTCAGACAATGAACCTGTCTTAGCAGAAAGAAATCCTTTTCTCATGTTTGCTCAAATGATAGGCGCTCTCTTGTTTGTTATCGGCTTAATGTACATTCTTTTAAAGTTTATTAGTAAAAAAACAAAATCTTATCACTCTGCCCGCACGCTTCAAAACATAGGAGGGGTGCCTCTTGGAAATCACAAATCTGTCCAGCTGGTGAAGGTAGGAAATCGCCTTCTTGTCGTCGGGGTGGGTGACTCTATTCATCTATTAAAAGAAATAAAAAATGAAGAAGAAATACAAGAAATTTTGAACAATGAAGACGGGCAAAACGATGAAGCCATGGAAAAAGCCACAGACTGGCTTCAAACCAAAATTCTGCGTAAGAAGCAGGATGACGATAACGTTAAACCTTTTCAATCTCTTTTAAACAGCCGTCTGGGTGAGTTAAAGGAAGCAAGAGAACAGGCGGGCCGCCGGGAAAAGGAGAGGGAACAATGATTATCTTTCTTCCAGCAGTAGATATTGGCAACCTGTTAAGCGATGATCCAGAAGACCTGGCAACCACCATACAGCTGATAATTATGTTAACGATCCTTTCACTGGCCCCTGCTATTTTAATTTTAATGACTTGCTTTACAAGAATCGTGGTGGTGCTCTCTTTTGTGAGAATGGGAATTGCTACTCAGCAGATGCCTCCCAATCAGGTGTTGATTAGTTTAGCCTTATTTTTAACCTTTTTTATTATGGCCCCTGTGTTTTCTCAAATAAATGATGAAGCGTTAACCCCTTTATTTGAGGGTGAAATTACACAAGAAGAAGCATTCCAGGAAGCAGCGTCACCAATAAAGGAATTTATGGCCCAGCACACCAGGGAAAAGGATTTGGCCCTGTTCATGGGGTACGCGGGTCTTGAAAGACCTGAATCACTCGATGATGTCCCTTTAACAGCTCTTATCCCTGCGTTTGCTATAAGTGAACTTAAAACGGCTTTTCAGATCGGCTTTTTAATTTTTTGTCCCTTTTTTAGTCATTGACATGATAGTGGCCAGTGTTCTTATGTCGATGGGAATGATGATGCTTCCCCCGGTGATGATTTCACTTCCATTTAAAATTTTGTTATTTGTTTTGGTTGATGGATGGTATTTAATTGTTGAATCTTTGCTTTTAAGTTATTAAAGGTGGTATATGATGAGTCCGGAAATGGTTATAAGCTTGGCGGAAAACGGAGTATGGACAGTATTTCTGGTAGCAGGACCTTTGTTAGTCGTTGCGCTGGTCCTTGGTCTTGGGGTTGCAGTCTTTCAAGCAACCACTCAAATTCAAGAGCAGACGTTGGCCTTTATCCCGAAAATATTAGGAGTGCTTGCTTCTTTAATTATTTTTGGTCCGTGGATGCTGTCTCATGTGGTTCAATTTGCTCATCAAATTCTAAGCAATCTTCACCATTATGTAGGATAAGATGGACACAATGGAATGGATCAATCAATTTCCAGCCTTTTTATTAATCTTTGTACGAGTGCTGGCTTTTTTACGACAATGCCGATTTTGCATATAGAAACGTACCTAATACTTTTAAAATAGGCCTGGCTGTATTTATGGCGTTTACGATGATGTTTACTGTGGATGTACCGGAACTTGCCATCAATGCTGAATTTTTTTTGCTTGTCATTAAGGAAGCGTTAGTCGGACTGCTGGTAGGGCTTGTCGCAAGTATGCTGATTTACGCCGTACAAGTAGCCGGAATGTTTATTGATATTCTTATGGGATTTTTAGTAGCAAACGTTATTGATCCCCAGACAGGGGCTCAAAGTCCGCTTACCGGAGGATTCCTCTATGCATTTACCATGCTTTTTTTACTTGCGGTAGATGGACATCACCTACTTCTTGATGGTGTTTATTACAGCTATGAATTTGTTCCCCTGGAACAATTGTTTCTTCCTTTTGGAAATGGATCGATCGCATACTTTGCCCTAACCACCTTTACGACGATGTTTATCATCGCTTTCCAAATGGCTTTCCCGATTATCGGGTGTTTGTTTTTAGTAGATGTAGCATTAGGGATGATGTCACGGGCTGTCCCTCAAATGAACGTTTTTGTAGTGGGCCTGCCTTTAAAAATCTTCCTTGGGCTTCCTCTTTTGGCCATTATGCTGCCTGGTTTCTTTTCTCTTGTATCTTATACATTTGAGGAAGCAGGCACAGCCATGAGGACATTGCTGGAATTGTTTGGAGGGGCATAAGAATGAAACTTCGCATGGAACTTCAGTTTTTTCCCAGGAAAAAACAGAAAAGGCCACGCCCAAAAAAAGACAGGATTCCAGAAAAAAAGGACAAGTGGCAAAGAGTAATGACGTTAACACCGCACTCATTCTTCTGGCTGTCTTTTTATTTCTTTTTTATATGCCGGAATCCTTGGGGACCACATTTTAAATATGATGGGGCATATATTTAGTGAATATTTACGCTGGGAAATCACTTCCTTTACGCTTACGGTGATATTAGAGGAGCTTGTGATGGAAACAGCAATTGTTCTGCTTCCGATCATGCTTGTAGCTATGGTGGCAGGTACAGCAGCTTCCATGATGCAGGTTGGTATCTTATTTGCCCCGGAAGCAATTAAATTTAAAGCTTCCAAGATCAACCCTATCCAGGGGTTTAAACGAATTTTTTCTGCGCGTGCTCTCGTTGAGCTTTTGAAGTCTCTTTTGAAAATCTCATTAGTGGGGATTCTTGTATTTTCCGTCATTTGGTTTAACCTTGACTCTCTATTGCTCCTTTCTCATAAAAACATAGAAGCTGGTTTTTTTGAAATAGCACAGCTTACAGGCCTTATTGGAGCGGGGGTTGCCGTTCTTTTACTCTTTCTGTCAATTCCCGATTATATATATCAAAAATATGATCATGAAAAACAAATACGAATGTCAAAGCAGGACGTAAAAGATGAACATAAAAAGATGGAGGGAGATCCGCGAATTAAATCAAAGCGCCGCCAGAAACAAATGGATATGGCTATGCAAAGAATGATGCAGGAAGTTCCTAAAGCTGATGTGGTCATTACTAACCCCACTCATTACGCGATTGCATTAAAGTACGAGGAAGACAAGATGGAAGCCCCGGTGATTGTTGCAAAAGGGGTGGATTTTATGGCTATGAGAATTCGGATGGCTGCTGAAAAAAATGAGGTCGCATGGTAGAAAATAAGCCCCTGGCAAGATCACTGTACAGTCACGGAAATATAGGAGACCACGTTCCGGAAGATTTATTTAAAGCGGTGGCGGAAGTGCTGGCTTATGTGTACCAGTTGAAAAATAAGCTGCCCTAAAAGGGAACAAATAAGAGTTTACTGCAGAGATAAAAACAAGAGCACACCGAACCGGCTGAAGAAAGAGGAGATTTGTTATGAGAGCAAGAGATTTAATAGTACTGGTAGGGTTATTTTGATTGTTATCATGTTAATTATTCCCTTACCGACCCCATCCTTGATATTTTGATTATTACCAATATCTCTCTTGCTCTGGTCATTATTCTTGTGGCCATGAATACAAAGGAACCTCTTGAGTTTTCCATTTTTCCAACTCTATTATTATTGGTTACTTTATTTAGGCTCGGTTTAAATGTTTCCACCACCCGTTCTATACTCGGAAATGCCGAAGCTGGAAATGTCATAGATACCTTTGGGCAGTTTGTTGTTGGAGGAACCCTCTCGTAGGTTTGTAGTGTTTCTAATCTTGGTAATTATACAATTTGTAGTCATTGTAAAGGGCTCAGAAAGAGTTTCAGAGGTAGGGGCCAGATTTACTTTGGATGCTATGCCCGGGAAACAAATGAGCATAGATGCTGACTTGAATGCAGGGATGATTTCAGACCAGGAAGCTAAGAAAAGACGAGAAAAGATAGAAAAAGAAGCTGACTTTTACGGATCCATGGACGGGGCAAGTAAATTTGTAAAAGGGGATGCGATAGCCGGTATAGTGATTGTTATTATTAATATCATTTTTGGCCTTGTCATTGGTATGATGCAGCTGGGAATGGACCTGGGCACAGCAGCGGGAACGTTCACTCTCCTTACTGTAGGAGATGGACTAGTCAGCCAGATTCCAGCTCTTCTTATTTCAACAGCTACAGGAATTGTGGTTACCAGGGCAGCTTCAGAAGGGAACCTGAGTCATGATGTTACAAAACAGCTTTCCTCTCACCCGAAAATGTTGTATGTAGCAGGGGCAACCGTATTTTTTCTCGGAGTGTTTACACCGATTAACTTTCTTCTTACTTCAGCAATGGCTGGTGTGTTGGCAGCAGGAGGTTTCTTATTAAGAAACACAGATACCGGCAGTCTCTCCGAAGATGAGAAAGAGGAAGAGGATAACGGTGAAAGTGAGGATATGAAATCCCCGGAAAATGTCGTAAGTCTTCTGACCATTGACCCTATTGAATTTGAATTTGGTTATGGCCTGATTCCCCTTGCTGATGCTAATCAAGGAGGAGACCTGCTGGACAGGGTCGTCATGATCCGGCGCCAGCTGGCATTAGAACTTGGCATGGTGGTGCCAGTGATTAGAATCAGAGACAATATCCAACTGCAGCCAAACGAATATGTCATTAAGATTAAAAGTTATGAAATAGCCAGGGGTGAACTTCTTCTGGATCATTATATGGCTATGAGTCCTGGAGTTGAAGATGAAGCAGTGTCAGGAATTGAAACGGTAGAGCCTGCTTTTGGTCTTCCTGCTTTGTGGATAGGAGAAGAAATGAAAGAGCAGGCAGAGCTTTCAGGCTACACAGTGGTAGATCCTCCCTCTGTGGTATCCACTCATTTGACCGAGGTCATTAAAGCACATGCACATGAACTTCTTGGACGTGAAGAAACAAAGCAGCTGGTTGACCATTTAAAGGAAACCTATCCGACTCTTGTAGAGGAAGTCACGCCCAACCCATTATCTTTGGGAGAGATTCAAAAAGTGTTAACAAACCTTCTAAAAGAAAAAATGTCAATCAGAAACCTTCCTGTCATTTTTGAAACAATGTCTGAGTATGGACAGATGACAAAAGATATGGATTTAGTAACAGAATATGTCCGCCAGGCACTGGCAAGGCAAATCACTAAACAATTTGCGGTGGAAGGGGAACCATTGTGTGTCATTACCTTGAGCGGAGGCGTGGAAAAAGCAATTGTGGACAACATCAAGCAGACTGAGCATGGGAACTTCCTATCGATGAATCCACAGGACTCTCAGCCGATTATTGAAGCGGCAGCTTCTGAAGCTGACCGTTTGGCACAAATGGGCCATACTCCAATACTGCTTTGTTCTCCGGCTGTTCGCATGCATGTACGTCAATTAATTGAAAGGTATTTTCCTCAGGTATTTGTCCTTTCTTATAATGAGCTCGAGCCTCACGTTGAGGTGCAAAGCGTAGGAGTGGTGAAAACATAATGAAAGTGCAAAGGTTTATTGCTAAGGACATGCCGGAAGCAATGAAAAAAATTAAGGGAGAGCTTGGCGAACAGGCTGTCATTCTTCGCTCGAAATCGATTCAAAGCCCGGGGATTTTTGGCCTGTTCTCAAAAAAAACATTAGAGGTAATTGCTGCGGTTGATGAAGAGATGGTGTTTAAAAGAAAAGATACGGTGAAGCCCTCTCAAACAAGACAGGAAAAGGAGCCTCACAAACAGTCTCACTTCAATTATTCTTCCACTGAAATTCAAGAAGAGATGAAGGAAATTAAGGAAATGGTTAAGGAATTAACCGCTGATGCTGAACTGGAAAAAACCTCTGTTCTGCATCCTGCCTTACGACTCATTCAAACACAATTGACAGAACAGGAAGTAGAGGCCGGACTTCAAAAAGAGATTCTGGCTTCACTTGTAAAAAGGGTGAAAGAATCGGGTGACACCGAGAAAATAGAAGAAGAAAAAGTCAAGGATTGGGCGAAGGCTTCCTTAGAAAAATCACTTAGCACCCTTTCTTCAGGAAAAGAACCATCCGGCAGAGAAGTCATTACCTTTGTCGGTCCGACAGGGGTAGGGAAAACCACGACGATAGCCAAAATTGCTGCCCGCCAACATATTTATGAAAAGAAAAAAGTAGCTCTCCTGACTGCTGATACGTACCGAATCGGGGCGGTTGAACAGCTGAAAACATACGCCAGTATACTACAAATCCCCATCGAAGTCGTGTACAGCAAGGAAGATTACCACAAGGCACTGGAAAGTTTCGAACAATATGACACCGTGCTTGTTGATACGGCCGGAAGAAACTATTACAACAAACTGAATATAGAGGAACTGAAAACGATCATCTCTTTAAATGAAGAAACAAAAACCTGCCTGGTATTGTCATTAACCTCTAAATACACAGACATGAAAAACATTTTTCAACAGTTTTCCTCGCTGTCCATCGATCAATTTATATTTACAAAGACTGACGAAACCTCCATTTGCGGACCAATGATAAACCTGATGAAAACAACCGGCATTGGAGCTGCTTTTCTCACAAAGGGGCAAAACGTACCGGAAGATCTGGACGTGGCTGATACCAGACTGGTAGCCGAATTACTATTTGAGGAAAACGATCATGAATGACCAGGCAGAAAGTCTGCGTAAGTTGATGAACAGCAGAGCAGAAAGAAGAGAAACTCACATTATTTCGGTAGTCAGCGGCAAAGGGGGAGTCGGGAAAACGAACGTGTCTGTCAACTTCTCAATCGCCCTGGCGCAAAAAGGGAAAAAAGTGGTTCTTTTCGATATGGATATCGGAATGGCCAATGTAGACATCTTGCTCGGTACACATGCTGCTTTTAACGTAAGAGATATGATCGAAAGAGAACTGTCAGTGTGGGATATTATCAACGAGGGTCCTTCAGGTGTTTATTTTGCTGCCGGGGGGTCAGGTCTGTCAGATATTTTTTCTCTAACAGAGGGGAAGAAAAAGAGATTCCTACATCAGATAGAAATGCTTAATGGCCACTTTGATTATATTATTTTTGACCTTGGAGCAGGTGTATCAAAGAACAGCATGCAATTGGTCCTTGCCTCCCATGAAGTTTTTTTAGTTACTACACCAGAGCCAACGTCAATTACAGATGCCTACTCAATGATAAAGCATATAACTGCTTGTGATCAAAATCTGCCGCTTTTTTTGATTGTAAACCGGGCCTTCTATCTCAGTGAGGGGAAAAAGGCCGGAGAAAATCTTCAAAAGGTCAGCAAAAGGTTTTTACATAAAGAACTGAATGTTCTGGGCTTACTTCCTGATGATGATGCCGTTCGAAAAGCAGTTTATAAACAGATCCCTTATTCTTTAGCTTTTCCACGAGCAAAAGTTACCGGAGCGATAAGAAATGCTTGCAATAAATACCTTGATGAGTCAGAACGAGAGCCGAGAAAACCTTTTTACTCTTTTATATCCAAATTAAAAGGTTTTATGTCTTCACCGTCATAGAAAGGGGCCTGAAAGCATGATCCGCGTACTTGTCGTAGATGATTCAGCTTTTATGCGAAAGGTTATCTCCGACGCTATAAACAGGAATGAAGATATGACTGTAGCAGCTACTGCCAGAAATGGAGCAGAGGCGATAGAAAAGCTAAGGTATGTAAAGGTAAACGTGATTACACTAGATGTGGAAATGCCCCAAAAAAATGGGCTTGACACCTTAAAGGAAATTATGGAAGAGTCTCCTCATCCTGTGGTTATGGTCAGCAGCGCAACTCAGCAAGGAGCACTGCAAACGATTGCTGCCATGGAGTTAGGAGCAGTTGATTTTGTAGCCAAGCCCTCGGGGCCAATTTCCCTTGACTTCGACCTTGTCAGGAAAGAGTTGATAGAGAAAATTAAAATCGCTTCCGAGGCTTTTCATCAATTAATACTTACCAAGGAAAAGAAAGTTGAAATCACGAGAAGTACTCCTCCTCTTCATCCATCTAACCTAATGCTAAAGAAAAAAGTCATTGCAATTGGAACCTCTACAGGGGGGCCGCGGGCTCTTCAGCAGCTTTTTTCTGATCTGCCTGGAACGCTGGCAGCACCTTTACTTATTGTGCAGCACATGCCGGCGGGTTTCACTCAGTCATTAGCAAAAAGGCTGAACGACATGTCAGAGCTTACCGTAAAAGAGGCGGAAGATGGGGAAGTAGCCAGAAATGGAGTAGCGTACATTGCTCCTGGAGGAAAACATGTAACCGTAAAAAACTCGGGAGAAGCCCTAGTGTTAAATCTGCTGGACACTCCCCCTCATAATAACCATAAACCATCAGTTGATACATTGTTTACATCTCTGGCTGACATTGCAGGATACTCTGTCGTAGCTGTGATCATGACCGGGATGGGAGCTGATGGGGCGGTCGGGATCCAAAAGCTTAAGGAAAAGAAGAGCAATATAGCCCTCGCGGAATCAGAAGGCACCTCCACAGTATTTGGAATGCCTAAAGCGGCGGCACAAACAGGTCAGATAGATGAAGTGGTCCCCCTTTTTAATATGAGTAAGAGCATTCGCCGCTACATCGAAAAAGATTTTTCATAAGGGAAGGAAAACGCATATGGACCTTATTCAAAGCTATCATTTGGATATTTTAAAAGAGGCAGCAAACATTGGGGCAGGAAATGCTGCTACGTCGCTATCAAAGCTTACAAAAGAAGAGATCGAGATGAATGTTCCTGAGGCAGTGGTTATGCCTTTTCGGGACATTCCGAACCACATAGGCGGGGCGGAAAAAGTGATGGCCTCCGTATTTTTCAGACTTACAGGAGAAGCAAAGGGAAACATGTTTTTTATGCTCCCGGAACAGGAGGCAAGAGCCTTCATCTTTGATCTTACAGGAACTTATGTTGAACGTATCACAGATATACAACATGACCCGCTGGCTGTCTCTTCTTTACAGGAGGTCGGGAATATTCTGGCAGGCTCTTATCTTACAAATTTATCAGAGTTTTTGCACGTCAGGATACAGCATTCCGTCCCTTCCCTGGCCATTGATATGGCAGGGGCAATATTGGAACATGGCTTACTAGAATGGTCTGAGGTTGGAGAATATGCCTGGTCATGAGTACGGTCTTAAAAAAGAAAGATAGCAGCCACCAAAGTACTGGAGGCCATTTCTTCTTACTACCTGATCCAGAGACGTTTGTCCGCCTTTTTCAATCTTTAGGAGTCAAAGACCAATGAGTTCCCGTATCGGACAGGTAAATATTGTAAAAGTATGGATGGCAGACCTTAATATTGCCATTGCTCCTCAACTCATTCAAACCTCAGGGCTTGGATCTTGTGTGAGTGTAGTCTTGTACGACGAAGAAGCAAAAGCAGCTGGTATGGCCCACATTATGCTTCCTTCCTCCCGTCTGCATGCTTCGGGAGAATGTAATCGAGCGAAGTATGCAGATTCAGCTATAGAAGACCTGTACTCACTGCTCATTTATCATGGAGCCAGAAGGAATAAGGTGAAGGCAAAGATTGCAGGAGGGGCTCAAATGTTTGAGGCAGCAAGCTCTGCTCTTAGAATAGGTCCGAGGAACGTGGAAGCGGTCAAGGAGACCTTAAAAAAGATGCACATTTTTCTGGCTGCAGAAGATACAGGGGGAAAAAGCGGCCGGACCGTACTGTTTGATCCAGCTACTTCTCATTTAAGCATTCGAACAGTGAATGCAGAAGAGAAAATCATATAGTCCTTTGAAAAGAGACCAGGATTTACGAGCATAAAAAGGGGGAGCTTTAATGACAAATGTAACAGCTGGCAATTACAAAGATTTGTGGGAAAAGTGGGGAAACGATAAAAACACAGAAGCGGCAGATCAATTAGTTGAGGCATATCTCCCCCTTGTGAGATATCACGTGGCCGTATTTCCGCCGGACTGCCCCGCAATGTTAATCGAGAAGAAGTCATGAGCCACGGTCTAATGGGACTCTTTGATGCTATCAATAAATTTGATTACTCCAGAGAATTGAAATTTGACACCTATGCTTCTTTTCGGATAAGAGGGGCTATTATTGATGGACTTCGCCAGGAGGACTGGCTTCCAAGGACTATGCGGGAAAAAGCCAAAAAAATTGAAGAGTCGGTGGAACGCCTGGAACAACAATACGGCCGCTTTGTTACGGAAGAAGAGATAAGCGAGGAGCTTGGCATGGACAAGCATGAGGTTCAAAGAATTGTATCCGAAACCTTTTTTGCCAATATCCTGTCTATTGATGAGGAATCCCAGGAGTATGAAAAAGAAGAAACATATCGTGCAAACTTGATTGATACCACTGCGATCACTCCTGAGGAGGAGACAGTAAAGAAAGATACGTTTAAAGAGCTGGCTACTATGATCGATCAGTTAAATGAAAGGGAAAAAGTGGTCGTCAGCCTCTTTTACTATGAAGAACTTACTCTCACTGAAATCGGGCAAGTACTTAACTTATCAACTTCAAGAATTTCACAAATTCATTCTAAAGCGATTTTGCGATTGAAACAGATTCTTCAAAAAAAAGAGAAGTGATGGACAAGGTCTGATAGAATAGCTGAGATGAAAGAAGCATGTGCAGTCCCCATCCGAAGTAGGAATTTTTATACTAAAGGTCGATGCGTAAAATCGAAACTAAAAAACAAGGTGAAATAATGATATATTTCTTAATTTGTATAAGCTTGTCCCTTCATTTACTTTCCTTCTATATTATCCTTATTTTTATAGAAGGTGGCAAAAGGAAGCAGGGATTTTAAAGGATTCTCACAGGCTTACTTCTGAGATAGAAGATTTACTGGTAGCTTACACAGCTGAAATGAAAGAAGACAATGAGCGATTATTAAAAGAACTAGAACAAAAGACCCCACGAAGTGATGCGACTCATCATGATCCTGGAAACAGGAAAGCTGGAAACAACGAAAAGGACAGTAAAAGAATTGAAAGCTCTCGACCTGACCATGATTCATTTCATAAGGAAATGGGAATGCCTTACATTCCTAATCAAAAGGATAAAGTGGTTCAATCTCCCGCAGCAAAAGCACTTTCGCTGTTTTCAAAAGGGCTGGACAGAGATGAAATAGCTAAAGAACTGGATATAGGGAAAGGAGAAGTAGAACTTCTCTTAAAATTTTATAAGTAATTCCTGCTTCCCTCCCTTGCCATTCTGAAGCAGGATGTGGTATATTATACAACGGTGTTAATCACACACGTTTGTGGATTTGAACAAGGGTGCTGTTATTTACAGTTTTGTTTTAAGATGAGGCAAACGGAGGAATTAAAAACCTTAAGGAGGATTTATATCATGGGAGTTATTTCAATGAAACAGTTGCTTGAGGCTGGTGTGCATTTTGGACATCAAACTCGCCGCTGGAACCCGAAGATGAGCCGTTACATTTTCACTGAGCGTAACGGGATTTATATCATCGATTTGCAAAAGACAGTGAAAAAGTTGAGGAAGCTTACAACTACGTACGTGACGTAGCAGCAGACGGAGGGAAAGTCCTTTTCGTCGGCACAAAGAAGCAAGCTCAAGATTCAGTACGTGAAGAAGCTCTTCGCTGTGGAATGTACTACATTAACCAACGCTGGTTAGGTGGAACATTGACAAACTTTGCTACCATCCGTAAGCGTATTGCACGCTTGAAGGATATTGAAAAAATGCAGGAAGACGGTACGTTTGATGTACTTCCTAAAAAAGAAGTTATGCTTTTGAAAAAAGAATTAGACCGTCTTGAGAAATTTCTTGGCGGAATTAAAGAAATGAATCAGCTTCCTGACGCTATTTTCATTATCGATCCTAGAAAAGAGCGCATTGCTATTGCAGAAGCTCATAAGTTAAATATCCCTATCATCTCCATTGTTGATACAAACTGTGACCCTGACGAAATTGATTACGTGATTCCTGGTAATGATGACGCGATCCGTGCGGTTCGTCTTCTTACTTCCAAAATGGCTGATGCAGTTGTGGAAGCAACACAAAACAACCAAGAGCCTGAGCAGGAGCAAGCTCCTCAAGAAGAGGAAGAGGAAACGGTTTCAAGTAATCAATAAGCAAGGCCAGTCTTGGAGAAACTACATGAATGAACGGATCAAGGGTGGTAAAGGGTAAAGCCCTTTATCACCTTTTTTATCCTGATTAAATGGTTTTTTTTGCCTTGATTAAGTGGTAATTCCTTGAATTGCTGTCTGTATCAGGGAGTAAAAGAAGATATTAAATTTGTTTAGGAGGAATTGACATATGGCAATTACAGCTAGCATGGTTAAAGAACTTCGTGAAAAAACTGGTGCAGGTATGATGGACTGCAAAAAAGCATTGACTGAAACGGACGGTGACATGGAGAAAGCAGTAGATTACCTTCGTGAAAAAGGAATCGCGAAAGCTCAGAAAAAAGCTGACCGCGTAGCTGCAGAGGGACTTACTTCTGTCGAGGTTGACGGGAACAAAGCAGTGATTCTGGAGATCAATGCAGAAACAGACTTTGTCGCTAAAAACGAAAACTTTAAAAACTTAGTAAGTAAAGTAGCTACTCATTTGCTTGCAAAGGAACCTGCAAATGTTGAAGAAGCATTAGGCCAGGAAATTGAGCAAGGTTCTACTTTAGAGTCTTACATCAATGACCAAATCGCAAAGATTGGTGAAAAGATTTCTTTGCGCCGCTTTACTGTTCTTACAAAAGATGACGACGCTGCTTTCGGTGCTTACCTTCACATGGGCGGACGTATTGGTGTTCTTTCCCTTCTTGAAGGTACAACGGACGAGCAGGCAGCCAAGGATGTAGCTATGCACGTAGCAGCTATTAACCCAACCTACGTTTCCCGTGACGAAGTACCTGCAGAAGAAACTGAGCGTGAGCGTGAAGTTCTTAAGCAGCAAGCGCTAAACGAAGGAAAACCTGAAAACATTGTTGAAAAAATGGTTGAAGGACGCCTTGGGAAGTTCTTTGAACAAGTATGTCTTTTAGAACAGCCATTCGTTAAAGATGGCGACCAGAAAGTGAAAAAATACGTTGAAAGCAAAGGCGCTTCTGTGAAGACCTTTATCCGTTACGAAGTTGGAGAAGGACTTGAAAAGCGTGAAGATAACTTTGCTGAAGAAGTAATGTCTCAAGTGAAAAAATAATTTTTAAGGGGAACACCTTTGTGTTCCCTATTTTTGCAGCCCAAGCTGTTATCGATTAGCGATTCGCAGTTGAATTTTAAAAGGAAAGCACGTCACCAAGGCTGATACTGGGGGTTTAACATGAGTAAGTATAACCGAGTGGTTTTAAAATTGAGCGGTGAAGCTCTTGCAGGAGATTTAGGGTATGGAATTGACCCAACGGTCATTCAATCTATTGCTTCACAGATAAAAGAAATTGTAGAATTAGGTACAGAGGTAGTTGTTGTCGTCGGCGGTGGGAATATTTGGAGAGGAATGGCTGGAAGCTCCAAAGGAATGGACAGGGCAACTGCCGATTATATGGGTATGCTTGCTACTGTGATGAATTCTCTTGCTCTTCAGGACGGCCTGGAAGACATTGAAGTAGAAACAAGAGTTCAGACGTCCATTGAAATGCGCCAGGTTGCAGAGCCATACATACGCCGGAAAGCAATACGGCACCTGGAGAAAAAGCGAGTAGTTATTTTTGCTGCGGGTACAGGAAACCCTTACTTCTCAACTGACACGACAGCTGCCCTCAGAGCTGCTGAAATTGAAGCAGAAGTTATTTTAATGGCTAAGAACAAAGTTGACGGTGTATATGATTCTGATCCATCAGTAAACGAAGACGCCAAGAAATATCAGGAGCTTACATACCTTGACCTTTTAAATGGCGGTCTTGGTGTGATGGATTCTACTGCTTCTACCCTTTGCATGGATAACGATATCCCGCTGCTTGTTTTTTCGATCATGGAAGAAGGAAATATTAAAAAAGCTGTCCTTGGTGAAAAAATCGGGACAGTCATTAGGGGGAACAAATAATGGCTAATGATGTTACAAAAAATTTAGATGCACGTATGGAAAAAACGGTTGAAGCTTACCACCGGGAGCTTGCGACACTAAGAGCTGGACGTGCCAACCTTCTATGCTTGATAAAGTAATGGTTGACTATTATGGCGCTCCAACTCCATTAAACCAGCTGGCGACAATCACAGTACCAGAAGCTCGCCTGTTGCTTATTACCCCATTTGATAAATCTGCCATCGGTGATCTTGAAAAAGGAATTCAAAAAGCTGATTTAGGACTTTCTCCTAACAATGACGGAAATGTAATCAGAATTACCGTTCCGCCGCTGACAGAAGAGCGTCGCAGAGATTTAGTCAAGCTTGTAAAAAAATATGCCGAAGAGGCGCGTGTAGGGGTCCGTAATATTCGCCGTGATGCCAATGATGAATTGAAAAAACAGCAAAAAGACGGAGAAATCACTGAGGATGACCTTCGCCGCAGTCAGGATGAGGTTCAGAAGGTAACTGACAAACAAATCAAAGCGATTGATCAGGCAGCAGAGGTTAAAGAGCAAGAAATTATGGAAGTTTAAGTGTATTCAAGTTACAATAGGATCATGCTAATAAACCCTCTTCTTACCGGGAGGGTTTTTTGTAGGCGAATTTGAAAGAATGTAAGGTAATCGAAATAGAATATATTATAATAAGTAAGGGCTAAGATAGAAGTTCAATTTTAGATAACATAAAGGCTGGTGTCCTTATGCTTGAAAGGTTTATAAAAAAAGAGGAGACAGCTGCCAAACATGAAGAAGCTTTTGTCGGCGAGAAAGAAAACCTTCCTGCTCATATTGCTATCATAATGGATGGAAATGGCCGCTGGGCAAAACAAAAGGGGCTACCGCGCATAGCTGGGCACAGAGAAGGTATGAAGGTTATTAACAAGGTTGTCAGGGAAGCGAACCATATAGGAATCAAGTATTTAACACTGTATGCATTTTCTACTGAAAACTGGAAACGTCCAAAAGCGGAAGTGGACTTTCTTATGCGCTTGCCTGAAAAGTTTCTTCATAAAGAGCTGCCGTCACTGAAAGAAAACAATGTAAGAGTAACGATCATGGGAACATTAGATGGGCTTCCTTCCTATACGATTGACGCGGTAAAAAAAGCAGTGGAAGAAACAAAGGAAAACAATGGACTGGTTTTAAATCTAGCCTTGAACTATGGTAGCAGGCATGAAATGATACGGATGGTGAAAGAAGCGTGCAGGGAAGTACAGGAAGGAAAACAAAGCATAGAAGATATTGATGAAAACTACCTTTCCCAATTTCTTCTTAGCAGCAAATTGCCAGACCCGGATCTCCTCATTCGAACCAGCGGAGAAATCAGGTTAAGTAATTTCATGTTATGGCAGGTTGCTTATAGCGAATTTTGGTTTACAAATGTTCTTTGGCCTGACTTTTCAGAAGAAGATTTAGTGGAAGCCATCAGAGTATACCAAAAAAGGAAACGGCGCTACGGCGGTGTTTAAAGGGAGGATATCCCAATGAAACAAAGGGTTGTAACAGGGTTTTTAGGAGCAATCGTATTTTTAACCGCAGTAATTATTGGAGGAACGACTTTTACTTTATTTATAGCACTTGTAGCCTCGGTAGCTATGATAGAGCTGTTAAAGATGAGAAGAATACGGCCGTTATCAGTAAAAGGTTTGGGAAGCCTTGCCCTTATGTGGGTGCTTCTTGTCCCCCCGGGGTGGCTTGATGTGGCTTTTTTGGATCATGTAAGCAAAACGGAGATTTTTATCTTTATGATCCTTCTTTTGCTTGCCTTGACAGTTGTCACGAAGAACTCGTTTACGTTTGATGAAGTCGGGTTTGCGATCTTATCGTCAGTTTACGTGGGCTACGGCTTTCATTACTTGATTACTTCAAGAGAGATTCCGGAAGTGGGGCTGCAAGTTGTCTTTTTAATACTGTTTGCTATCTGGTCTACTGATTCAGGGGCTTACTTTGTTGGTCGGAAATGGGGAAGAAAAAAGCTCTCTCCACATATCAGCCCAAAGAAAACAGTGGAAGGGTCTGTTGGAGGAATCGTCGCAGCCTTTGTTGTAGGCTTTATCTTTCACTCTTTCTTTCCGATCTTTGATTCAGTTCTCCACCTGACTGGGCTCCTTGTTGTCACCTCTATTTTTGGACAGCTTGGAGACTTAGTAGAGTCAGCTTTAAAAAGGCACTATGCTGTGAAGGATTCTGGGAATGTCCTGCCGGGTCACGGAGGGATATTAGACCGCTTTGACAGCTTGATATTTGTTATGCCAATATTACACCTTTTGCAATTTTTAGGGTGAGGAGGAAGTTGTACATAACGAAGCAGCAATGATTTTAAAACTTTGGTGATAGGAAGAGAAAGGTGAACGTAAAATGAAACATATTGCACTGCTCGGTTCCACAGGATCCATCGGTACCCAGACTTTAGACATTATTCGGACACACCCTGATAAATTTTCATTGATATCTATGTCAGCCGGTCGTAATACGAAGCTTGCCATTACACAAATCAATGAGTTTAAACCAGAGACCGTGTCAGTGGCAGAGGAAAAGGATGCGGAAAAATTAGGCTGAGGTGCTGCAGGAACAAATGTAGTTTATGGAGGTGAAGGATTAAAAGAAGTCGCAGTTCATCCTAAAGCTGATTTCTTAATGAATGCGGTGCTTGGAAGCGTGGGGCTTGAACCCACGCTGGCGGCTATTGAGGCAGGGAAAGTTATTGGGATAGCCAACAAAGAGACCTTGGTTACAGCAGGACACATTGTTATGGAAAAAGCCAAAGAAAATAATGTACAAGTTCTGCCTGTGGATAGTGAACACTCGGCCATCTTTCAGTGCCTGGAAGGAAGTCAAACAGATGAAGTCAGCCGCTTAATCCTTACTGCCTCTGGAGGAAGCTTTCGTGATTTGAGCAGGAAGGAGCTCAATGGGGTGACAGTGGAAGATGCGTTAAACCATCCAAATTGGTCAATGGGGGCAAAGATCACCATAGACTCAGCCACAATGATGAATAAGGGGCTGGAAGTGATTGAAGCCATTGGCTCTTTGGAATTCCCTATGAGCAGATTGAAGTCCTCCTTCATCGTGAAAGCATTATTCACTCCCTGGTTGAATACCAGGATGGAAGCGTACTGGCACAGCTGGGGACCCTGATATGAGAGTGCTATTCAATATGCTTTGTCTTACCCGAAAAGACTTGAACTAAAAGATACAAAAAGGTTAAACTTATGGGAAGCTGGGACATTGGATTTTAAACAGCCTGATTTCAAGCGTTATAAATGTCTTCAATATGCATTTGACGCCGGGAAAGAAGGCGGCACGATGCCTGTGGTATTGAATGCGGCAAATGAAGTAGCAGTGGAGGCATTCCTTCAAAAAAGCATTTCCTTTCTTGGAATTGAAGATGTGATTGAAGAAGCAATGAATCGTCACAGTGCCCTGAAGAATCCTTCATTAGATACTATTTTGCAGGTAGATCAAGAGACAAGAGAGTACGTGCGCACACGATTAAATTGAAGGTGGGAAATAAGTGAATACTTTAATAGCCATAATTATAATATTTGGTGTTCTCGTTGCCGTGCATGAATGGGGTCATTTATATTTTGCAAAACGTGCTGGGATTTTGTGCAGGGAGTTCGCCATTGGGTTTGGGCCAAAGCTGTTCTCTTTTAAGAAAAATGAGACAGTTTACACTATACGGTTGCTTCCGTTAGGCGGATTTGTGCGAATGGCGGGAGAAGATCCTGAGCTTGTCCAGCTGAAGCCTGGCTATGAAGTAGGGCTTGTGTTTAACCAAGTAGGTGAAGTCAGCCGAATCATTGTTAACAATAAATCGAAGCATCCGGAAGCAAAGGTCGTTTCTGTAGAAAAAGCAGACCTTGAACATGATCTTATTATTCAAGCTTATACCGGAGAGGAAGAAGAACTGCAAACCTTTAAGGTAAATGACAAAGCAGAGCTTGTTGTCGATGAACAAGCCTCTCAAATAGCTCCTTGGGACCGGCAGTTTGGTTCTAAGAAGCCAAGCCAAAAAGCACTGGCAATTTTTGCTGGACCAGCAATGAATTTTGTGCTTGCCTTTTTCCTTCTCGTCTTATTTGGCCTCATTAACGGGGTCCCTCAGTATGACCAGGCAGAACTGGGAGAGCTGACTGGTGACGGACCTGCCAACGAATACGGGCTGGAGGCAGGAGACCAGGTATTAGCTATTGGGGAGAAGAAGTGAATACATGGGAGGAAATGACTGCCCAGATCCAGGAACACCCAAACGAAGAAGTAGTGTTTCAGGTTGAAAGAAATGGCGAAATTCTTTCCATTCCAGTCGTGACCACTTCCCATTATAATGAAATGACAGAACGGCAAGAAGGATTTATTGGAGTAAATGCTCCAGCGGAACACTCCCCAATCGAAGCGATCCAATTTGGAGCCGTTCAAGTGTATGAAGTCACAATATTAATCTTTGATGTTTTAGGCATGATAGTCACTGGTAATTTTTCTTTAGATTATCTCGCTGGCCCAGTCGGTATTTACAATTACACTGGCGAAGCTGCAGCCATGGGTACAATTCTCCTAATCCAATGGGCGGCCCTCTTAAGTGTGAACCTTGGCATTGTTAATTTACTGCCTCTTCCAGCTTTAGACGGAGGCCGGCTTTTATTTATTGGATTTGAAGCGGTACGGGGCAAACCTGTGGATCCTCAAAAAGAGGGGCTTGTTCATTTTGTAGGTTTTGCTTTATTGTTTCTACTCATGCTTGTTGTTACCTGGAATGATATAAACAAATTTTTCCTATAGAAATTAAGGTGTTAGAAAGAGAGGCACTAATGTATGAAACAGCAGTCGTTATTTAGTCCAACCATGCGGGACATCCCTGCTGGAGCAGATATAGCCAGTCATCAGCTTATGCTCCGGGCTGGCTTAATCCGCCAAAATGCCGCTGGAATTTATTCCTATCTCCCTTTGGGAAAAAGGGTGCTCCGCAAGGTAGAAGAGATCATTCGTGAAGAAATGGATGAAGCGGGCGGGCAGGAGCTTTTAATGCCTGCGATCCAGCCTGCAGAGCTGTGGGAGGAATCTGGCAGATTAGATGATTACGGTCCAGAGCTTATGCGCCTCAAAGATCGCCACACGCGAGATTTTGTACTGGGGGCTACCCATGAAGAAGTGATTACGAGTCTAGTAAGGGATGAGTTGAACTCTTACAAAAAACTCCCTGTAAACCTTTATCAAATCCAGACCAAATATAGAGACGAACGGCGCCCGCGCTTTGGAGTGCTTCGTTCTCGAGAATTTATCATGAAAGACGCTTATTCTTTTGATGCCTCAAAAGAAGGCCTTGATCAAAGCTATCAAGCAATGTATGAGGCTTATGAAAAAATATTCAGCAGGTGCGGCCTTGATTTCAGGGCAGTAGAAGCTGATGCAGGCGCCATTGGAGGAAAAGGCGGCACTCATGAATTTATGGTGTTGTCAGACGTTGGAGAGGATACGATCGCTTATTCTGACTCTTCCTCCTATGCGGCAAACATTGAGATTGCCGAAGTACCGAAACCAAACGTGGAAAGAAGAGGGGAAGAGAAGCCTCTTGAAAAAATAGACACACCGAACATGAGAACGATTGAGGAGTTGTCTGCCGGCCTTGGAATCGAGGCAAAAGACATTTTAAAGTCGGTCCTGTTTTTTGTGGATGACGAGCCAGTGCTGGTACTCTGCCGGGGAGATCGGGAAGTAAACGATGTAAAAGTCGGCCGTTATTTTGATACTGTACAGGTGGAATCGGCCAGTCCGGAACAGGTACTGCAGCATACGGGCTGCCGTCCAGGCTCCATTGGTCCAATTGATCTGAAAGAGGGAATTCAAATTATTGCGGACCACGAGGTGGCCGGAATGATGAACAGCCTTTGCGGAGGCAATGAAGAAGACAAGCACTATACCAATGCCAATATCGAACGTGATTTTCGTGTCGATGGTTTTGGAGATCTGCGTTTCATACAAGAAGGAGATCCCTCAGCTGATGGCCAGGGAACAATTAAGTTTGCCAAGGGAATTGAAGTGGTCATGTCTTTAAGCTTGGGACTAAATACAGTGAAGCATTAAAGGCAGAGTATTTAGATGAAAATGGAAAGACCCAGCCGCTAATCATGGGCTGTTACGGTATTGGAGTAAGCAGAACGGTGGCTGCAATCCTTGAACAGCACCACGATGAAAATGGCATTGTATGGCCAAAAGCAGTGGCGCCATTTGATCTCCACCTTCTCACACTAAATGCGAAAAAAGCAGAACAGAGTGAATTGGGCACCGAGTTATATGCCAGTCTCCGCAAGGCTGGATTTGATGTATTATATGATGACCGCAAGGAACGGGCGGGCGTAAAATTTAAAGACTCTGATTTATTCGGACTTCCTGTACGAATTGCGTGCGGGAAAAAAGCAGATGAAGGAATTGTGGAAGTGAAGGTGCGTCGAACAGGTGAAATGGAAGAGGTCCACAAGGATGAATTACCTTCTTATCTTGAGTCACTCTTCCACACAATTCAATAAGAAAAGAGAGAATGGTACCCTTTATGTAAGGGTACCATTGCCATTCTAATGGCAGGTAAGCAAGGAGGGAAGAAGGTTGACTGGGGAAGACCAACAAATACGCAAGGAACGCTTTCAGTTGCTCCTTGAACAGATCATGATGCCTCAGGACGTTGTTAAGGAATATTTTCAAGAGGGGAAAATTGAAAAGCTGTCAATTTTTAAAGATGAAAAGCGGTGGCATTTCTATTTTCTATTGGATAAACCTCTAACCCATACAGTTTTTCTCCTGCTGCATGAGAGAATTCAGCAAGCATTTCAGCATATTGCTTCCGTGCAGTTTTCTATACGATATGAAGAAGGAGCTTTGCCGTCTGAAAAACTGCAAGAATTTTGGCCGGCAATCGTAGATAAGATGGAAGGAGTTGCTCCTCACCTCCGTCAAAGGCTTCAAAACAGTCCGCCAGAAGTGAAGGGAAATCACCTTGTTGTTACATGTAAAAATGAAGCAGAAGGAACAATGATTGAAAGAAGGGTTCAAGACCCTTTACATGATGCCTTGCTTTCTTTAGGGTTTAACAAATATCAGCTTCAGTCTCAAGTGCATTCATCCAAAGAAGAGCAAGAGCAGTTCGAAGAAAAGAAAAAGCAGGAAGACCAGACGAAAGTGATCGAAGCTTTGATGGAAAAGAAAAAGCAGGAGCAGCAGGCTGCGGAAGGACGGAAACAAGAACGCCTGCAAATCGGCTATCCCATAAAGGATGATCCGGTGGCCCTTGAAACCATTGAAGATGAAGAGCGTCGTATTACGGTACAAGGCTATGTATTTGAATCGGAAACCAGGGAACTGCGAAGTGGCCGAACATTACTAACCTTTAAGATTACGGATTATACAGATTCTATTCTCGTAAAGATGTTTTCTCGTGATAAAGAAGATGTCCCAAACCTGCAGGCAGTCAAAAAAGGCATGTGGCTTAAGGTAAGAGGAGGCATTCAAAACGACACCTTCGTGAGGGATCTGGTTATGATTGCAAATGATGTGATCCAGATAGATCCTCATGAGAGAATGGATGAGGCCCCGGAAGATGAGAAGAGAGTAGAGCTGCATCTGCACACGGCGATGAGCCAAATGGACGGAATCCATACAGCGGGCAGCTACGTGACTCAGGCAGCAAAGTGGGGACACAAAGCAGTAGCGATAACAGATCATGGAGTTGTCCAGGCTTTTCCCGAAGCCTATGGAGCAGCACAGAAGCATGGAATTAAGGTGCTCTACGGCCTTGAGGCCAATTTAGTAGATGACGGGGTCCCTATTGCATACAATGAAGCCCGCCGACTTCTAATGGATGAGACATACGTCGTTTTTGACGTGGAAACGACAGGGCTGTCTGTTGTATATGACACAATCATAGAGTTGGCAGCGGTCAAAATTAAAGATGGGGAAATTATTGACCGGTTTGAATCGTTTGCAAACCCTCACGAAAAATTGTCAAATACGATCATTGATTTGACGGGGATCACAGATGATATGGTTGCAGATGCGCCGGAAGTCGGCGATGTGTTAAAGGATTTTCATGACTTTATCGGTGATGATATCTTAGTTGCCCATAATGCAAGCTTTGATATGGGCTTTCTGAATGCAGGCTTTAAAAAAATTGGATTAGGCGCTGCTCCAAATCCTGTAGTAGATACGTTAGAGCTCGGGAGGTTTCTCTACCCGCAGCTGAAAAATCACCGATTAAATACATTATGTAAAAAGTTCGATATTGAGCTGGTCAGTCATCACAGAGCAATTTACGATGCGGAAGCAACAGGTTATCTGCTGTGGAAAATGGTGAAAGATGCTGTGGAGAACCATATTGAATATCACGATCAGTTAAATAACAACATGGGCCAAGGGGATTTCCACCGTCTTCGTCCGTCACACTGTATTTTGCTCGCGCAAAACCAGGAAGGCTTGAAAAATCTTTATAAGCTGGTTTCCATGTCTCATTTAAATTACTTTTTTAGAACTCCTCGCATTCCTCGTTCTCAGCTCCAACAGCATCGAGAGGGCCTTCTCGTCGGCTCTGGATGTGATAAAGGAGAGGTTTTTGAAACAATGATGCAGAAATCTCCGGAGGAAGCAGAGGAAGCTGCTAAATTTTATGATTATTTAGAGGTTCAGCCGCCTGCCAATTATCACCACTTAGTGGAAAAAGAGCTTGTAAGAAATGAAGAAGCGATTTATGAAATCATTAACAAAATTATAGACTTAGGGAAAAAGCTCAACAAAAAAGTAGTGGCCGCAGGAAATGCCCATTACCTTGACCCCCAGGAGCATATCTATCGAAAGATTCTTATCGCTTCCCAGGGCGGGGCAAATCCTTTAAACAAACAGACCCAGCCTCAGGTGCATTTTCGAACCACCCAGGAAATGCTTGAATGCTTTTCGTTTCTAGGTGATGAAAAGGCGAAAGAGATTGTTATAGAAAACACTCAGGCTATCGCTGATTCTATCGAGGAGATACATCCTATTCCCGATGATCTTTACACGCCAAACATTGAAGGCGCTGATGAGGAAATGCGGGAAATGAGTTACAACAGAGCCAAAAGTATATATGGTGATCCTCTTCCCGAGATTGTAGAAGCCCGCCTGGAGAAAGAGTTAAAGAGTATTATCGGTCATGGCTTTGCCGTTATTTATTTAATTTCTCAAAAACTTGTAAAAAAATCCTTGGATGACGGGTATCTTGTTGGTTCACGTGGTTCTGTCGGTTCCTCCTTTGTAGCGACCATGACTGAAATCACAGAGGTTAACCCGCTTCCGCCTCATTATGTATGTCCATCCTGCCAGCATTCATATTTCTTTAATGACGGTTCTGTCGGTTCAGGCTTTGACCTTCCTGAAAAAGACTGTGAAAAATGCGGAACACCGTATGTAAAAGATGGCCATGACATTCCCTTTGAAACTTTCCTTGGCTTTAAAGGGGATAAGGTTCCTGATATTGATTTGAACTTCTCGGGAGCTTATCAGCCGAGAGCCCATAACTACACAAAAGAACTGTTTGGAGAGAAGAATGTGTATCGGGCAGGAACAATCGGCACGGTTGCCGATAAGACAGCTACGGTTTTGTAAAAGGTTATCAGGGGATCATGATCTCCATTACAGGGGAGCAGAAATAGACCGTCTCGTGTCGGGATGTACAGGTGTTAAACGAACAACAGGCCAGCACCCAGGCGGCATCATCGTTGTGCCTGAAGAGTACGATATTCATGACTTCTGTCCGGTTCAGTTTCCGGCAGATGATAAGACCTCGGAATGGCGGACGACACATTTTGATTTCCATTCCATTCATGACAATCTTTTAAAGCTTGATATTCTTGGCCACGATGACCCCACTGTTATCAGAATGCTTCAGGATTTAAGCGGAATCGACCCTAAAACGATTCCTGTGGATGATCCTGAGGTAATGAAAATTTTCAGCGGGCCTGATGTCCTGGGAGTGACCGAAGAGCAGATCCTTTGCAAAACAGGTACGTACGGTATTCCCGAATTTGGAACCCGTTTTGTCCGTCAGATGCTTGAAGAAACAAGCCCAAGCACATTTTCTGAACTGGTGCAGATTTCTGGGCTTTCACACGGAGCAGATGTGTGGCTTGGTAACGCTCAGGAGCTGATTCAAAGTGGAACGTGCGAGCTGAAGGACGTGATTGGCTGCCGGGATGATATTATGGTTTATTTAATCTACAAAGGAGTCGAGCATTCCCTGGCTTTTAAGATCATGGAATTTGTTCGGAAAGGGAAAGGCCTGCAAGATGACTGGGTCGAAGAGATGAAGAAAAACGATGTACCTGACTGGTACATTGAGTCTTGCCTCAAGATTAAATATATGTTCCCGAAAGCTCACGCCGCGGCTTATGTATTAATGGCTGTACGGATTGCCTATTTTAAAGTTCATTACCCGATCCTTTTTTATGCTTCTTACTTTACTGTAAGAGCCGGGGATTTTGACATTGATACGATGGTGAAGGGAGGAGGCCCGATTAAAGCAAGGATCCAGGAAATCCAAGCGAAAGGCTTTGATGCTTCACCTAAAGAAAAGAACCTGGTGACTGTGCTGGAGCTTGCCCTGGAAATGTGTGAACGGGGATTCTCTTTCCAGAAAGTAGATCTTTACCGTTCAAAAGCTACTGAGTTTGTCGTGGACGGGGAAACGTTAATTCCTCCTTTTAATTCGTTAGACGGTGTAGGAACAAATGCTGCCCTTAGCATTGAAAGAGCCAGAGAAGATGGAGAGTTCCTTTCAAAGGAGGACTTGCAGCAGCGAAGCAGAGCAACAAAGACTGTAATCGAGCATTTAGATGCTCATGGCTGCTTAGAAGGCCTCCCAGACTCAAACCAGCTTTCCCTCTTTTAAGAAAAACGGGAAGAGGGTGGCCTGTCTTGCAATATTAAGCAGAATATGGTACCTTTTCTATGGTGATACTTTGGATAACGAATGGGGAAAGAGTGGGGAAACCCACTCTTTCGTTTGCATTAAGGACTAATTTATCATATTAACAAATGAAAAGAACTGTATAAAAGGAGGTTTGGCATGAGCGATCGAGTGACTGAAATTACTTCTCGCTTGGTTGACCCTATTGTGGAGGAAATGAACCTTGAGCTTGTCGATGTGGAGTTCAAGAAGGAAGGGGAAAACTGGTTTTTACGTGTGTTCATTGATGGTGAAAATGGCGTTGATATTGAAGAATGCGGAAAGGTCAGTGAACAATTAAGTGAAAAGCTTGATCAGGAAGATCCCATTAAGCAGGCGTACTATCTTGAGGTTTCTTCTCCCGGTGCAGAACGTCCATTGAAAACAGAAAAGGATATGTACAAAGCGATTGGAAAGAACGTTTATGTGACAACTTATGAGCCGGTGGAAGGTGAAAAAGCATTTGAGGGAGCATTGATTGACTTTGACGGTTCTTTGTTGCAAATCGAAGTGAAAGTAAAGCAAAAAGAAAAAAACGTATGAGGTACCATATGATAAAGTAGCAAAGGCCCGCCTGGCTGTTCTTATTTAAAGCTTATGGGACTAGGAATGGCCGAGAGACGGTCTTTGAAAGGGGGATATAACATCCATGAATAGTGACTTTATGGATGCGTTGTCAACGCTGGAAACAGATAAAGGAATTGAAAAAGAGGTCATTGTGGAAGCCATTGAAGCGGCTCTGATCTCGGCATACAAAAGGAATTTCAATCAGGCTCAAAACGTGCGGGTTGACGTGAACCGGGATACAGGAACCATCAGAGTATTTGCACGCAAAGAAGTTGTGGAAGAGGTGTTTGATCCGCGCCTGGAAATTTCCATTGAAGCAGCTAAGGAAATCAACCCGGCCTATGAGCTTGATGATGTCGTGGAAATAGAAGTTACGCCGAAAAACTTCGGGCGCATTGCAGCTCAGACCGCTAAACAAGTGGTGACCCAGCGTGTACGTGAAGCTGAGAGAAGCATTATTTATTCTGATTTTATAGACCGTGAAGAAGACATAATGACCGGGATAGTACAGCGCCAGGATCACCGGTTTATTTATGTTGATCTAGGAAAGGTAGAGGCCCTGCTTCCTCAAAGTGAGCAGATGAGCAACGAACATTATAAACATAACGACAGAATTAAGGCTTATATTACGAAAGTTGAAAAGACGACAAAAGGGCCGCAAATCATGATTTCTCGTACTCACCCGGGTCTGTTGAAGCGTCTTTTTGAGCTTGAAGTTCCGGAGATCTATGATGGCACTGTAGAAATTGTCTCGGTCGCTCGTGAAGCTGGTGACCGCTCCAAGATTTCTGTGTATGCTGAAGACAAAGATGTCGATCCTGTAGGCTCGTGTGTAGGCCCAAGAGGACAGCGGGTTCAGACCATCGTGGATGAACTGAAAGGCGAAAAAATTGATATTGTCCGCTGGTCTGAGAACCCGGTAGACTACGTTGCTAATGCACTCAGTCCTTCAAAAGTCCTAGATGTACAGGTGAACGAAGAAGAAAAAAGTACGCTTGTCGTGGTACCTGATTACCAGCTTTCACTTGCTATCGGGAAAAGAGGACAAAATGCACGTCTGGCAGCAAAATTAACAGGCTGGAAAATTGACATCAAAAATGAAACAGAAGCGAAAGAACTTGGGCTCTATGATCCTGAAACAGCAAATGTTCCTGGTGCGGAACCGAAGGAAGAGCCAGATGAGGAAAGCCACGTTGAAGGTGAAGAAGACTGGCTTGAGCAGGTAATCCTGATGACCCGGAGATGGACTGGGACGAAAGTGAAAAAGACTAAAAGGGGAGAGGACAGTGAAAAAAAGAAAAGTGCCGCTGCGAAAATGCATAGCAACGGGTGAGATGAAGGCAAAGAAAGAACTTATCCGAGTGGTGCGCTCTCCAGAAGGGGAAGTTTCCGTTGACCCAGGCGGGAAAATGAACGGAAGAGGCGCTTATCTTACTAACAGCGAAGAATCTTTTTTGCAGGCCAAGCAAAAGGATTTGCTGTCCAGGCATTTAAAAGTCAAGCTGTCTGCAGAAGAATATGACAGGCTTGAACAGGAAAGACAAAAGGCGGGCAGGAAATGAACAATTCTTTTTATTCATTTCTTGGTCTTGCGGTCAGAGCAGGAAAGGTACTCTCCGGAGAAGAAATTGTCCTTAAGGAATTGAGGAAAAAGACCGTTTATCTTGTTCTTGTCTCAGATGATGCTTCCCCTAACACAAGAAAGAAAGTTCAGGATAAATGCACGTTTTATCAAATCCCGTGGCGTACTGCCGGGAGCCGGGATCAGCTTGGGCAGGCTATGGGGAAGGAACAGCGAGTAATCGCAGGCATTGCTGATAAGGGCTTTGCAGAAAAAATGATTTCACTTCTTGATGATTGATAATAAAAAGAGTTATGCTTTATATGATTAAGAGTTTTTTAGAGGTGCAGGTGTTTTCTACACCTGTAAAGATTCTGAATCATTGACCTTGAAGACAAAAGGGCAGGATAAGCTTTCTTGTTTGCAAAGAGGCAAAGAAAAGAAGCATTCACCTTTTGATTATAAAAGGATCACTTGAAAGAAAAGGGACATCAGATCCCAATAGGAAGGCCGTGGTAATAGCATGAGTAATAATGATAAGAAAACCCAGAATAGACAAGGACAAGGAAACAGAAATCCTAACGCAAGAAAAGGAAAGCAGCAAAGACGGGGCGGAGGAGCAAGGAAAAGACCACAGCAGCCACGTCAAACAGTACCTACCCCGGAAAAAATCACTTATCCAGGCACTCTTACAGTAGGAGAATTAGCTGCAAAGCTTCATAAAGATTCTTCTGAAATTATTAAAAAGTTAATGTTCCATGGTGTAATGGCAACCAAAAATGAACAGCTCAGCAAAGAAACAATCGAACTCCTTGGGGAAGAATTCGGTGTGGAAGTAGAAGAAGAAGTCTATGTAGATGAGCTGGATATTGAACATTACGTGGAAGAAGATGATGATAAAGAAGAACATCTACAAGAGCGGCCACCTGTCGTGACAATCATGGGGCACGTTGACCACGGGAAAACGACGCTGCTTGACTCTATCCGCCATACAAAGGTAACGGAAGGGGAAGCAGGAGGTATCACCCAGCATATTGGTGCCTATCAGGTTGAGGAAAACGGCAAGAAAATTACGTTTCTTGATACGCCAGGCCACGCGGCTTTTACAACCATGCGTGCACGCGGTGCTCAAGTTACCGATATCACGATTCTTGTCGTAGCGGCAGATGATGGAGTTATGCCACAAACGGTTGAAGCAATCAACCATGCGAAAGCAGCTGAAGTTCCAATTATTGTGGCAGTTAACAAAATGGATAAAGAAAATGCAAATCCTGATCGCGTTATGCAGGAGCTTTCTGAACATAACCTTCTCCCTGAAGCATGGGGCGGAGATACGATTTTTGTAAATGTTTCAGCTGTTAAGAATGAAGGTATTGATGAACTCCTGGAAATGATTCTTCTTGTAGCTGAAGTGGAAGAGTTAAAAGCGAACCCTGATAAACGCGGACGGGGTACGGTCGTTGAAGCTGAACTTGATAAAGGAAGAGGACCGGTTGCCACGCTTCTCGTACAATCAGGAACGATGAAAGTGGGAGACCCTATTGTAGTGGGTAACACATTTGGCCGGATTCGGGCCATGGTTAATGATGTAGGCCGTCGTGTAAAAACAGCAGGACCTTCTACTCCCGTTGAGATTACAGGATTAAATGATGTTCCACAAGCTGGAGATCAATTTGTGATTTTTGAAGATGAGAAAAAAGCAAGACAAATAGGGGAAGCTAGAGGCGTACGGGCGAGAGACGAAGAACGTTCACAAACGAACAAAGTCAGTCTTGATGATTTATTCGATCAAATTCAGCAAGGTGAAATGAAAGAGATCAATATTATCGTCAAGGCAGACGTTCAAGGCTCTGCTGAAGCATTACGAGGATCCCTTGAGAAAATTGAGGTAGAAGGCGCTAAGATCAACATCATTCATACTGCGTCGGGGCGATTGCAGAATCAGATATTATTTTAGCAGCTGCATCAAATGCCATTGTCATAGGGTTTAATGTCCGCCCTGATGTAAATGCTAAGCGTACAGCGGAAGTTGAAAACGTTGATGTCCGCCTGCATCGTGTTATTTATGATGCCATTGAAGAAATTGAAGCAGCACTAAAAGGGATGCTTGATCCTGAATACCGTGAAAAGGTCATTGGACAGGTTGAAGTGCGTCAGACGTTCAATGTTTCCAAAATCGGCACTATTGCCGGAAGCTATGTCCTTGAAGGGAAAATCACCCGTGATTCTGATGTCCGTCTGATTAGAGACGGGGTTGTCATCTATGAAGGTGGGTTGAATGCTCTGAAACGCTTTAAAGATGATGTTAAAGAAGTGCAAAACGGGTATGAGTGTGGTGTAACCCTTAATAATTTCAACGACATTAAAGAAGGGGACATCATTGAAGCCTACGTAATGGAAGAAATTAAACAGGCATGATTGGTGTAGTTCATTGCGAATGCTTCATCTATGAAGCGGGCAGCTTAAAAGAAAAGCGGTCTGTTTTACAAAGCCTGGTCACACGTTTAAGGCAAAGGCTTAACGTTTCAGTAGCTGAAGTGGACCATCAAAATGTCTGGCAGCGTACAGCTCTTTCAATCGTTTGCGTAGGCTCTGAAAAAGAGCCCGTGGAAAGAGAACTGCAGCGGGCTCTTTCCTTGATTGACGGAGTTTATGATTTAGAACGAACAGTCACAACGTATGAGTGGCTGTAAAAAGGAGGACCTAGATCATGGGCAATGTAAGAGCTCACCGTGTAGGAGAGCAAATGAAAAAAGAACTGGCAGATATTTTCACCAGAGAAATTAAAGATCCCCGGGTTCAGTTTGTGACTGTGACAGGTGTAGACGTTACAGGCGATCTGCAGCAGGCAAAGGTCTTTATCACAGTTCTTGGTGATGAAGAAGAAAAAGCCAAAACAGTCAAAGCTCTCCAAGATGCGAAAGGGTTTATCCGCAGTGAAGTGGGGCAGCGGATACAGCTTCGCAAGACTCCGGATATTTCTTTTGAGATTGATGAGTCCATTGAATATGGGAATCGGATTGAACAGCTGTTAAAAGAAGTGAAAACAGACAATCGAGAACAGTAAAGGAGAAAGGATAGGCAAATTTATTGTCTATCCTTTTCTTCCCTTTAAAAATTTAAAGAGTATCTCGAAAAATGAAATAAATTATGCAGCAGGGAGTTTATAATATGGATGGTATTTTGCCTTTATATAAACCAAAAGGCTTGACCTCGCATGATTGTGTGATGAAGATCAGAAAAATATTTCAAACGAAAAAAGTTGGACATACAGGTACCCTCGACCCGGAAGTCGATGGGGTGCTTCCTATTTGTATTGGAAGAGCCACGAAAATATCTGAGTACTTAACAGCAAAGCCAAAAACATACAAGGGAACCGTAACCCTTGGCGCGGCAACCGACACAGAAGATGCAACTGGGAGCATCATTGAACAGATAAGCGTCTCAAAAGCCCCGGCGATAGCTGATATTGAGACCGTTATAAAGCAGTTTACCGGGACGATCACACAGGTCCCCCCAATGTACTCAGCCGTTAAAGTAAAGGGGAAAAAGCTTTACGAGTATGCAAGAGAAGGGGTAGAAATTGAACGGCCCAAAAGGGAAGTAACCATCTATGATTTGTCTTTTCATCATCAGTCGGTCCGTTCCGAAGAAAAAACAGTAAGCTTTGATTTTACGGTGACATGCAGCAAAGGAACCTACGTACGCACATTGGCTGTGGATATGGGGCGTGCTCTTGGTTACCCTGCCCATATGTCCGCGCTTACCCGTACTGCTTCAGGTAATTTTACGATAGAAGAGTGCGTAACCTTTGAAGAGCTTGAACAGGCAAAAAAAGATGGTTCTCAGGAGGTACACCTTCTTCCCATTTCCACAGGACTGAAAGATTATGAAAAAGTGGAAGTTGATCGGGAAATCGCAGAGAAAGTGTTAAATGGCGGGGTATTTGAAAGGTTTTCAACCGTCTCTTCTTCTTCATTCTTAATCTCGTATCAAGGAGAAATTCTTGCCATTTATACAGATCATCCGAAAAAGCGAGGCATGGTTAAGCCTGAAACCATGCTGGGGAAGCGAGGATAATAGAAGTTTAGTTGCTTCTCTTTTGGCTGTATGAAAGAATATAAAGTAGAGTTGCAAGAAAGGCAGTGAGGCACGGAGACCCGCTTTGTTAAAAGAGGGCGGCCTCAACTAAAAAACGGAAAGAAAATAAGGGAATTAGTTTGGCAGGTGATAGCTGTGGAAACCATATATCTTTACCATCCTCACTCATATACAAAAAACGACCTTCCAGAAACCGTTATAGCCTTAGGTTATTTTGACGGCGTTCATCGGGGGCATCAAAAAGTGATCAAAGCTGCAAAGGCGGAGGCTGAAAAGAGGAGAGCTGATTGTGCGGTGATGACTTTTCACCCTCATCCTAAATCTGTCTTATCTTCCAAGGTTAATGAAGAAGACATGAAATATATTACCCCGATGCCAGATAAAGAAAGTGAAATGAAGCGCTTGGGAGTAGATCGCCTTTATATTGTTAACTTTGATCTTACGTTTGCAGCCTTGACCCCTCAAGAGTTTGTGGATCAGTACTTAATCGGCCTCCATGCAGTACATGTCGTGGCGGGCTTTGATTATTCTTATGGAAGAATGGGAAAAGGAACGATGGAAACCCTTCCTTTTCATTCAAGAGGTCAATTCGGTCAATCGACTGTAGGAAAGCTTGAAGAAAAGGATGAGAAAATCAGTTCCACGTTGATCCGCACTAAACTAAGTGATGGTGAGATTGAGGAAGCAAATACCCTTCTTGGCCGCAGGTATAAGGTAACAGGAAAAGTCGTGCATGGGGAAAAAAGAGGACGGACAATCGGTTTTCCTACAGCTAATGTATCCTTTTCCTTTCCTTATGTATATCCAGCGCTGGGAGTTTACGCTGTGTCGCTAAAGGTTGGCCAAAAAGTGTATGACGGGGTCTGCAATGTTGGCTATAAGCCTACCTTTCATAAAGAAAGAAAAGGAGAACCCAATATAGAAGTCCACCTTTTTTCCTTTGAAAAAGATATTTATGATGAAGATGTAGAGGTCATCTGGCACAAAAGAATTCGTCAGGAAAAAAAGTTTTCTTCCGTGGACGACCTTGTAAAACAAATTGAAAAAGATAAACAGGAAGCAGAACAGTTTTTCAAAGAAGAGAAAAGCCGGGCTCCTTCAAAATAGGTTATAGTGAAGGAAAATAACGGTGATCTCTTGCAATTTGCACGAAAAAAAGGTATTCTAATCAATGTATTAAAAGTGACCACTTCTTGGCTGTATCGCTTCTCCGACGAACTGCTAGGAACTGGTTGAAAAAAATTCAAGGAGGTGCCTTTCATGGCATTGACACAAGAACGTAAGCAAGAACTAGTTGAAGAGTTTAAAACTCACGAAAACGATACAGGATCCCCTGAAGTACAAGTGGCGATCTTAACAGAGCAGATTAACACCCTTAATGAGCACTTACGTACTCATAAGAAAGATCATCATTCACGCCGCGGCCTTTTGAAGATGGTTGGTAAGCGACGTAACCTGCTTACTTACTTGAGAAACAAAGACATTACTCGTTACCGTGAATTAATTCAAAAGCTCGGTCTTCGTCGATAAGCAATAACAAAAGCGGGATATGTTCCCGCTTTTTGTTAGGTTCAGCAACTGGATATTTTTTCAAACCAGTGTAGGATTTACAAATCCTCAAGTGCTCTTCTCCTATGAAATAAACTGTATTTGCTTAAGTATTGAAGCAGTTGGCAAAGATAAGTATATAAAATAAAAATGAATTTAAACACAGGAGGAATACTCATTGGTAATGGAACATGAAAAACAGACCTTTACGTTAGATTGGGCAGGACGGAAGCTCACAGTGGAAACAGGGCAGCTTGCGAAGCAGGCAAACGGTTCCGTGCTTATCCGCTATGGGGACACTGTGGTTCTTTCTACTGCAACAGCTTCCAAAGAACCAAAAGACCTTCCTTTTTTTCCATTGACCGTCAATTATGAGGAGCGGTTGTATGCTGCCGGGAAAATCCCTGGAGGATTTATTAAAAGGGAAGGCCGTCCAAGTGAAAAGGCTGTCCTGGCAAGCCGCCTGATTGACCGGCCGATCCGTCCTTTATTTCCTGATGGCTTCCGTAACGAAGTACAAGTGATCAGCATTGTAATGAGTGTGGACCAAAACTCGCCTACAGAAATGGCAGCTATGCTTGGTTCATCGCTGGCTCTGTCTTTGTCTGATATTCCTTTTTCAGGTCCGATTGCTGGAGTGGTTGTGGGACGTGTGGATGGAGAGTTTATCATTAACCCGACAACAGAGCAATTGGAACAAAGTGATATTGAACTAACGGTTGCAGGAACAAAAGAAGCAATTAATATGGTGGAAGCCGGAGCGGAGCAGGTTTCTGAAGAAACGATGCTCGAAGCCATAATGTTTGGCCATGAAGAAATTAAAAGACTTGTGGCTTTTCAGGAAGAAATTGCTGAGAAGCTTGCACCTGAAAAAATGGACGTTGTTTTAAAACAACTTGATCCTGACCTGGAAACGAGAGTGCGGGACCATGCTGAAGCTACCTTAAAGAGTGCAGTGACAGTGAAAGAAAAGCATGCCCGTCAGGATGCTATTGATCAAGTTACAGAAGAAATTAAGGAACAATTTGAAGAAGAAGAGCGAGAAGAAGTGAAAGAAATTCTTCAAAAACTTGTTAAAGAAGAATTTAGGCGTCTGATCACAAAAGAGGACCTCCGTCCGGATGGTCGTTCATCCAGTGAAATTCGTGACCTTTCTTCGATTGTTAAGCTTTTGCCTAGAACCCATGGTTCCGGCCTGTTTACAAGAGGACAAACCCAGGCGTTAAGTGTTTGTACTCTAGGGGCATTAGGAGATGTTCAAATTCTTGATGGGTTAGGTATGGAAGAATCCAAGCGATTTATGCATCATTATAATTTTCCTTCTTTCAGTGTAGGAGAAACAGGGCCGATCCGTGCACCTGGAAGAAGAGAAATCGGGCACGGGGCATTGGGAGAACGTGCACTTGAGCCAATTATCCCAGATGAAAAAGCGTTCCCTTATACGATTCGTTTAGTTTCAGAAGTGCTTGAATCCAACGGTTCTACTTCTCAGGCGAGTATTTGCGCCAGCACCCTCGCATGATGGATGCAGGTGTACCTATTAAAGCTCCGGTTGCCGGGATTGCGATGGGTCTTGTCAAAGAAGATGAGGATGTTTCCATTTTAACCGATATTCAGGGAATGGAAGACGCTTTAGGGGACATGGACTTTAAAGTGGCAGGCACGGAAAAAGGCGTAACAGCCCTGCAAATGGACATTAAAATTTCCGGAATTGACCGTGACATCCTGGAATATGCATTAGAGCAGGCAAGAAAGGCCCGTCTTCGTATTTTAGAAAACATGCTTGCGGCTATTGGAGAATATCGTACAGAGCTTTCAGAGTACGCTCCAAAAATTCTTACAATGAACATTAAGGCAGAAAAGATTCGTGATGTAATTGGTCCAAGCGGAAAGACTATTAACCAAATCATTGAAGATACAGGCGTAAAAATCGACATTGAACAAGACGGCACCATTTATATTTCTTCTACGGACCAGGAAGCAAACTTAAAAGCAAAAGAAACCATTGAAGATATTGTCCGTGAAGTTGAGGTTGGTGAAGTCTATAAAGGAAAAGTGAAACGGATTGAAAAATTTGGAGCCTTTGTGGAACTTTTTAAAGGCAAGGATGGTCTTGTTCACATTTCCCAGCTGGCAGAAGAGCGGGTGAACAAAGTCGAGGACATTGTTAAAATCGGTGATGAAATTGAAGTAAAAGTCACAGAAATTGACAATCAAGGCCGTGTCAATCTTTCCAGAAAAGTCCTTTTGAAAGAGAAGAAGAAACAAGAAGAATCTCAGGAACAAAACCAGGAGCAAAATCAAAACTAGGGGCGATCAGGACCCTTGTCTGATACAGTAAAGATGCTTGGCTTGGCGAAAGCCAAGTTCTTTTTGTACTGTGAGAATATGGTTTGTTTTTCAATTTTGTAAAGACAAAAAGATCCCCCTTCTGCTTCGTTCTATTATTTTCATGTATCACATAATAATGGGACGAGGAGGGAATCATGATGAGAAAACGATTTATTCTTATACAACTATTCGTTTTTGCAATAATTGGAGTGATTAGCTACAGTGCAGTTTACAACCCCTTTAGCACTGAGTACATACAGGAAGTAAAGCAGGAAGCTAGAATGGCTTCAACTACCATGCAGCAGTCGTTATATGAACAAATTCAAGAAGCTGCTGAACAGTACAATGAACCGGCTGTTGATGCGGTAGTGGATAAGGTGTGGAAAGCGGTACCAGGATATAATGGGAGAGTTGTTGATATTGATGCTTCCTACAAGAAAATGAACCAAAAGGGGCAATTTGATAAGGATCTGCTTGTCTTTAAAGAAGAGAGCCCGAAGGTTCATTTATCCGACCTTCCCCCAACCCCAATATATAAAGGGAATTCCCAAAAGCCTATGGTAGCCTTTCTCGTCAATGTAGCATGGGGAAATGAATACCTGCCTGACATGTTGAAAACTTTTCAAAAACATAATGTGAAAGCCACGTTTTTTCTCGATGGCTCATGGGTGAAAAATAACCCTAAGTTAGCTAAGATGATTCTCGAAGAAGGGCATGAAATTGGCAACCATGCTTATTCACATCCTGATTTAAAGCAAATGTCAAACGAAAGAATTCATGAAGAAATTTTAAAGACCAATGAAACCATACAAGCTGCTCTCGATGTGAAACCGCGCTGGTTTGCTCCTCCATCAGGAAGCTACCGCCAGGATGTGGTTGATATCGCCCATGAACATGGAATGGGGACCATCATGTGGACACTGGACACCATTGATTGGAAAAGCCCTGAACCTTCATCTATGGCAGCAAGAATCGTAAAAGACAGCCACCCTGGAGCAATGATATTGATGCACCCGACAGGGGCCTCAAGAGACGGCTTAGAGAGCATGATTACAGGAATGAAAGAAAAAGGACTTAAAATTGGCACCGTTTCCCGTTTAGTAGATGAGGGAAGAGTCCAATAGGCAGTAGTAAGGCAGTAGATTTCAAGGAGGCATTACGTTGGTAAATAAAATAACGTTAGATAATGGTGTGCGTATCGTCTCAGAGCAAATAGAGTCGCTGCGCTCAGTTTCTATCGGTATATGGGTAGGAACAGGTTCAAGAAATGAAGAAAAAGAAGAGAATGGTATTTCCCATTTTCTTGAGCACATGTTTTTTAAAGGGACGGAAAAGCGGAACCCTCAGGAAATTGCAGAAAGCTTTGATCAAATCGGGGGACAAGTTAACGCATTTACCTCAAAGGAATATACTTGCTTTTACGCAAAAGTACTTGATGAGCATGCCCCAAAGGCCCTTGATGTCCTGTCGGATATGTTCTTTCATTCTACCTTTGATACAGAGGAATTGGTGAAAGAAAAAAATGTGGTCCTTGAGGAAATTAAAATGGTTGATGATACACCAGATGATATTGTCCATGACATTTTGGGAGAGGCAAGCTACGGGAACCACCCCCTTGGTCTTCCTATTTTGGGTACGGCGGATACGTTGAATGCATTCAGCCGTGAAACTCTGCAAGGCTACCTGGAGCGTTATTACACAGGAGAAAATGTTGTTATTTCCATAGCCGGGAACATTAAAGAAGACATGATTGACCAGATTTCCACTATTTTTTCTGAATTGAAGCCCAAAGGTGCAGATAAAAATATAGAAAAGCCTGCATTTTTAACAAATAAGATGGCAAGAGAAAAGGAGACTGAGCAGGCTCACCTCTGTTTAGGTTACCCGGGAGTACCAGCAGGGGATGAAAGCATTTATGCATTGGCACTGCTTAACAATGTGCTGGGAGGAAGCATGAGCAGCCGCTTGTTTCAAGAGATCAGAGAAAAAAGAGGATTGGCTTATTCTGTCTTTTCCTACCACTCTTCTTTTCAGGATAACGGAATGCTCACAATTTATGGAGGGACAGCGCCTGACCATTTAGATGAGTTGTTTGACGCGACAGTGAATTGTATTAAGGATTTAAGAAAAAAAGGATTAACAAAGAAAGAATTAACAAATGGAAAAGAGCAGTTAAAAGGAAACTTAATGCTAAGCCTGGAAAGTTCAAACAGCCGGATGAGCAGAAATGGGAAAAATGAGCTTCTGCTCGGATATCACCGCAGCCTTGATGAGGTGATCCAGCAGATAAACAAGGTTACTGAAGAAGATGTGCTAAAGGTGGCCTCCGAGGTGTTTACTGATGACTTTTCCTTGTCTCTAATCAGTCCTACAGGCAGGTTTCCTTCATCTTTATCTAAATAAAGTACTTTTTTAACCAGTTCGCTAGAACTGGTTAATTTTTTTGTCTTGTACACATACACATAAAAAGAAAAGGAGGGGGCATACATGCGCCTTAGTGAGCTCCATGGTAAAGAAGTGATTGATTATAAAAAGGAGAAAGGCTTGGAGTCCTGGGTGCTGCTGACGTGTTAGTGGATGAAGCAACCGGAAAAGTAGAAGCCTTTCTGTTACCGACACAAAGCTGGATGCCTTTTAGAAAAAAACAAAAACGAAATGACTGTTTATTGGCACCACATTAAAACGATAGGCGATGACTTTTTAATCATTGATATGTAAAGAGCCATGATATGGCTCTTTTTGCATACAAAGATTATCCCCATCAAGTTAAACTGTACATATTTCTTCTGCACGCTCATCAGGCAGCCTGCATAACCTGAGAGTCGGGGAAGAGATGGGAGTGAGGCAAACAGTCCATGCATTCTTTACATAAAATAATAGGTGTTTGTCCGTCTCACGAAAGTTCTCAATACTCATACCGTAGTAGAGAGAAAAGGAAAAACCAAGATATTTGCATGGAAGGTTGAAGGAGAGGGAGAGGAAGCCCCATGCTGACAGGAAAGAAAATAGCTGTTATAGGTGGAGATGCAAGACAAATTGAGGTGATAGATCGTTTAATTCAACGTGATGCCACCTTGTTTCTAGTAGGATTTGAAAAGTTACAAAGGCAGTTCATTGGTGCCAAGCATGTAACGATGGAAGAAATTTTAGGAGAAGATCTGCACGCTGTATTACTCCCGGTTAGCGGGATGCAGGAAAATGGTGAGGTAGAAACGACGTTCTCAAGCAAACCGGCTGTCGTTACGCAGGAATGGTTAAATCGTACCCCAAAAGATTGCTCGATTTATACGGGAATTTCAAATAAAACACTTGACGAGATGGCAAAGAAAGCGGAATGCTCCTTAATTAAATTATTAGAGCGGGATGACGTCGCGATCTATAATGCGATCCCGACTGCAGAAGGTACGCTGCTTCTTGTCATTCAGGATACAGATATTACGGTACACGGGTCTGAAACAATAATTTTAGGGTTAGGCCGGGTTGGAATGACCGTAGCCAGAACCTTTTCTGCCTTAGGAGCATATGTAAAAGTAGGGACCGATAATTCTGCCGAAAGAGCTCGGGCAGAGGAAATGAAAATGAAAGCTTTCCCACTAAAAGAATTACCTGAAAAAGTCCAAAGCGCAGATATTTGTATAAACACAATCCCAGCTCCAGTTTTAACAGGCCATGTGCTGGCTCATATGGCTCCCCGCTGTATTATTGTAGACTTGGCCTCCAAACCCGGAGGTACGGACTTTACCTATGCAAAGAAAAGAGGGATCCGCGCCAAGCTTGCACCGGGTCTTCCAGGTTTAGTCGCTCCAAAAACAGCCGGGAGGATTTTGGCTGATGTAGCTGTCAGATTGTTAGAAGAGCAGTGAATGTGAAAGGAGGCCCACTGATGACGCTTAAAGGTAAGCGTATAGGATTTGGGGTAACCGGCTCTCATTGTACGTTGGAAGAAATCATGCCGGAAATGAAAAGACTGCGCGAAATGGGGGCAGAGGTTATCCCTTTTGTCAGTCACACCGTTTTATCAACAGATACAAAATTTGGTTCTTCAGACCACTGGAAAAAAGAAATTCTAAAAGCCAGCGGGCAGGATGATATCATTGATTCAATTGTAAAGGCAGAACCCTTTGGTCCTAAAACCCCTTTGGATGCTATGCTGATCGCTCCCCTTACCGGGACTTCTATCAGCAAGTTTGCTAACGCTATGACTGATTCTCCGGTATTGATGGGAGCAAAAGCAACGTTAAGGAATTCAAAGCCTGTCGTCCTTGCCATTTCAACAAATGATGCTTTAGGACTTAATGGAGTAAATGTTATGAAGCTGATGGCAACAAAAAATATTTATTTTGTTCCTTTCGGCCAGGACGCTCCTGAACAGAAACCAAACTCACTAGTTGCCAGAATGGAAGCAATCCCGGCTACAATTGAAGCAGCTATACATGGTCGCCAATATCAGCCAGTAATAATTGAAAAGTTCAGAGATTGAGCCGTAACTATAGTTGATAATTTTTCTCCCATCTTTTATGTTAGTTAAAGAGCCTTTTTTTTCGATTGATTTATTTTCAAAACGGGAATAAAGGTAATTATGCAAAAACGGTGACATAAAGAAGGGAGAATCACACATAATGGCAAATGAAGCAGGTTATAACGTAGCAGTTGTAGGAGCAACTGGTGCAGTTGGTGAACAAATGTTAAAAACGTTAGAGGATAAAGATTTTCCTATTAAGTCTATAAAATTGTTATCATCCAAACGTTCAGCAGGAAAGAAGCTTTCCTTTAAAGGGGAAGAAGTTACTGTAGAAGAGGCAACTCCAGAAGCATTTGAGGGAATTCAGCTCGCCCTGTTTTCTGCAGGAGGATCAGTTTCCAAAAAGCTTGCTCCTGAAGCTGTGAAGCGTGGAGCAGTAGTAGTAGATAATACAAGTGCTTACCGCATGGATGAGGATGTTCCTCTAGTCGTGCCGGAAGTAAATGAAGAAGATGTAAAAAATCATAAGGGCATTATTGCAAACCCTAACTGTTCTACTATTCAGATGGTTGTAGCCTTAGAACCAGTACGTCAAAAGTATGGCCTTAAAAAAGTCATTGTCTCCACGTACCAGGCGGTATCAGGAGCGGGACTTGAAGCCATCACAGAAATGAAAGAGCAATCAAGAGATATTTTAGATGGAAAAGAAGTAACACCAGAAATTTTACCTGTAGGCGGAGACAAAAAGCATTATCAAATTGCCTATAATGCGGTTCCTCAAATTGACCTTTTTCAAGAAAATGGGTACACCTTTGAAGAAATGAAGATGATTAATGAAACGAAAAAAATTATGCATATGAACTCTCTGGAGGTAGCTGCTACATGCGTCCGTCTGCCTGTGGAAACAGGACATTCTGAATCAGTTTATGTAGAAGTGGAAAACGGCGGAGCATCAGCAGAAGAGTTTAAAAACACCATTGCTGAAGGAGAAGGAATCACTTTAAAAGATGACCCCTCCCAGCAGGAGTATCCCCTTGCCATTGACTGTGTAGGTCTTCCTGATGTATTTGTCGGACGAATCCGCAGAGACCTTGATCGTGACAATGGTTATCATATGTGGGTTGTTTCTGATAATCTAGTAAAGGGTGCAGCATACAATTCCGTTCAAATTGCTGAAAGTCTTGATAAATTAGGACTCTTGAAGTAAAGAAGAGGGTGGCTTATGAAGGTTGTTGTTCAAAAGTTTGGGGGAACCTCGGTTAGGAATGAAGAAGTAAGAAGGCAGGCAGCACATCATGTCAAGGAAGCCGTTGAAAATGGCTATAAAGTGATAGTGGTTGTGTCAGCTATGGGTCGAAAAGGTGATCCCTACGCAACAGATACACTTCTTAGTCTTGTGAATGGCAATGATTCCTTTGCCGATGTGCGGGAGAAGGACTTACTTGTATCATGCGGAGAAGTTATCTCCTCTGTTGTTTTTACTGACTTGCTTCAATCTTTGAATGTAAAAGCTTCTGCTGTGACGGGAGCTCAGGCTGGTTTTCGCACAAATGAAGAGTTCTCAAATGCAAAAATTATTGATATGCAATGCGATGGCTTAAAAGAGCGTCTGCACCACTTTGATGTTGTAGTAGTAGCAGGCTTTCAAGGCAGCTCGGCTACTGGGGAAATTACTACCCTGGGCCGGGGTGGGAGTGATACGTCAGCCACTGCCTTAGGCGCTGCCTTGCAAGCTGAATACGTCGATATATTTACCGATGTAGAAGGGGTGATGACTGCTGATCCAAGAATGGTGGATACAGCTCGACCTTTAAAGGCAGTAACATACAATGAAATTTGCAATATGGCATACCAGGGTGCCAAGGTAATTCACCCTCGTGCGGTCGAAATTGCCATGCAGGCTAAGATACCGATTCGCATCCGCTCTACACAATCTGACGGAGCGGGAACTTTAATTACGACAACTCATGGGGGCAGCGCCGGCAGTGATCTGGAAGAACGCCCGGTGACAGGGATTGCTCATTTATCTGAAATTTCCCAGATTACTGTGAAAGAAAAGGAAGGCCAGTATAACTTGCAGGCGGATGTTTTTAAAACGATGGCTCAGGCTAATATTAGTGTCGATTTTATTAATATTCACCCCACAGGAGTAGTGTATACGGTTCCCGATCATCTCGCAGCCAAAGCAGAGCAGCTGCTTCTCGATAAAGGGTATGAATCACAGGTTGTGAGAAACTGTTCCAAGGTTTCTGCAGTAGGAGCTGGGATGACTGGTGTTCCTGGTGTAGCGTTCAAAATCGTGGCTGCGTTAACCGAACAAAACATCCAAATCCTTCAATCTGCTGATTCCCACACTACAATCTGGGTATTAGTGCATGGGGAAGATACGAAAAAAGCAGTGAATGCCCTTCATCATATGTTTGAACTTGAAAATTAATAGGTAACGTAAGAGAAATCAGGCGGGGAGAAATCCCCGCCTGACCTATAATGTCAACTTGTGACAACCCTTTCATAGGTGAAAAGGAGATGAAAGAAGTGGACCACGGGCGCTTACTCACAGCAATGGTGACTCCCTTCAATTCGGATGGTGCAATTGAATGGGCTGCGGTTGATGATCTAGTTGAATATTTAATTGCCCACAATACGGAAGGCTTAGTTGTAGCGGGAACGACCGGAGAGTCTCCCACGCTTTCCACTGAAGAGAAGCTTGCTCTTTTTAAACGAGTTAAGGAAGCAGCCGGAGGGCGGGTTCCAGTCATCGCAGGGACCGGAACCAATGATACAGCTTATTCAGCGGAGCTGACCCAAAAAGCCTCTTCGCTGGGTGTAGATGGTATTATGGCTGTGACTCCTTACTATAATAAACCAACAAGAAGGGATGTATCATCATTTTAAAGCAATAGCAGATTCCACCTCATTACCGGTTATGATTTATAATATCCCTGGTCGATGTATCGTTGACCTGCACAGTACGACTCTATTAAAGCTGGCTCACATTCCTAATATCACTTCCGTCAAAGAAGCCAATGGAAACTTAGAGCAAATGGCATATGTGATTGAAAATGCCCCGAAAGACTTTAAGCTTTATAGTGGAGATGATTCTTTGACGCTCCCTGTTTTATCAATAGGAGGTCATGGGGTGGTGTCTGTTGCCGCCCATTTGATTGGCAGGGAAATGAGTGAGATGATCGGATGTTATTTGACAGGGGATGTTACAAAAGCTGCTGTTATTCACAGGGGCCTGCTAGCCAAAATGAAAGCATGTTTCATTACTCCAAACCCTGCGCCTATCAAAGGGGTTTTGGAGCAAAAAGGGATCCTTTCGAGAACAACAAGATCCCCCATTCTACCGTTAACTGATCCGGAAATGAATTGGGTTCGAGATATATTTCTCCCGGCATAACAGCCGGGTTTTCTTTTTCCTGCCAGCAGAAAGGAGAGGGTGAACAAACCAGAGAAGGTCTCTTGGTCTTGTATTCTCTTTCCAAATTAAGTTATACTACAACCAAGTGATTCGTCCGGGTGCAATGGTGAAAAAGAGAGGATGAGTAACGACTTTTCCTTCCTAGAACAGGAGAGGAAGAAGATACAATGTAACTGAATATATAGGAGGAACGTAAATTGTCAAAGCAAAATTCAGAAACTGTACGTGTTTTTGCCTTGGGCGGCGTTGGAGAAATAGGCAAAACATGTATGTTGTTGAAGTAGAAGAAGATATTATTGTAATTGATTCGGGATTAATGTTTCCAGAGGATGATATGCTTGGGGTCGATATTGTCATTCCCGACATCTCGTATCTTATACAAAATAAAGAAAGAGTAAAAGGCATCATCCTCACACACGGTCATGAGGACCACATTGGAGGCCTTCCTTATGTCCTTCAAAAAATAAAAGTACCAGTTTACGGAACAAAGCTTACGATCGGTTTAGTGGAAGAGCGTCTAAAAGAAAAAGGATTAATCAAAAAAGCCGATTTGAGACTGATTGATTCTCATTCGAAAATTAAAGTTGGAAATGTTCCTGTCAGCTTTTTTCGGACTAATCACAGCATACCTGATTCGGTTGGTGTTGGAATTGAAACGTCCCAGGGCATGGTTGTCCATACCGGGGACTTTAAATTTGACCAGACCCCCGTTGATGGGAAGTTTGCTGAAGTAGGCAAGATGTCTGATATGGGGGAAAAAGGGGTGCTTTGCCTCATGTCTGATAGTACAAACGCTGAACGCCCCGGAACGACCGCTTCAGAAACATCTACCGGAGCAGGGATTAATCAGGTGATACAAGAGGCAGAAGGAAGAGTAATTGTTACCACTTTTGCTTCCAACATTCACAGAATTCAGCAGGTGGTTAGAGCCGCCGCCAATGATAATCGAAAAATTGGTGTTGTGGGGACAAGCATGCTGAAAGTAATAGAAATCGCAAAGCGTCTAGGATATTTGCGAGTGCCCAAAAATATTTTTATTGAGCTTGATCAAATAAATAACTATAACGATGATCAAATTGTCATCCTTTGCACAGGCAGCCAAGGCGAACCTATGTCAGCGCTGACAAGAATGGCTAAAGGAGCTCATCGCCAAGTATCCATGAAAGCTGAGGACACAGTCGTCATCTCGGCTACACCAATTCCTGGAAATGAAAAATCAGTTTCAAGAATTATTGATTTCATTTCGCGCATTGGAGCAGATGTGGTGTACGGGGATAAACAAGTTCACGCATCAGCCACGGCAGCCAGGAAGAATTGAAATTTATGCTCAACCTCATGCGCCCACGCTTTTTTATACCGGTTCATGGGGAATACAGGATGCAGTTTGCACACAGGCAGCTAGCTCAATCTGTCGGTATTAAACAGGACAGAACTTTTCTAATAGACAAGGGAGAAGTCATCGAATTTACCAAGGGACAAGGAAAAAGAACCGGCAAAGTTCCTTCAGGGAATGTCTTAATTGACGGGCTTGGAGTCGGGGATGTTGGTAATATCGTCCTAAGAGACAGACGCCTTCTTTCAGAAGACGGGATTCTCGTGGTTGTCGTAACGCTAAATAAAAAAAGCAGTTCAATTATCTCCGGTCCTGACATTATTTCCAGAGGATTTGTGTACGTCCGTGAATCAGAAAAGCTTCTTGAGGAAGCAAACAAAAAAGTTTCCGATACACTTGAAAAGTGTATGAGTGAAAACGTTAATGAGTGGTCTTCTTTAAAAAGTAATATCCGTGATGTGTTAAGCAGGTTCCTTTATGAAAAAACAAAACGCAGGCCGATGATTCTGCCAATTATAATGGAGGTATAAGACCGGGGATTCCCCGGTTTTTTTCGTAAAAAAGGAAGCTTCCCCTGAGAATCACGAGCGTGTCAAATGGCTCCCTTTGTATAAATAAGCACGGGCTCGTTATACTAATCCTATTAATCATAATAGGAGGGTCATTTATGTTTCAAAACCAAGATCCAAATACCCCGCAGACTTCCCCTCAAGCACCTCCGCAGTCACCGCCGCAGCAGCCTGGAGGGCAGCCAGGCGGAGCAGAAAAAGGCTCAGGAATTTTAAATAAAATCCAAGAGCTTGGGCAGACAAATGTTCCTGAAATGGAACAGACAAATATCCACTGTATTACAATTATTGGTCAGATTGAAGGTCATATGCAGCTGCCTCCTCAAAATAAGACGACCAAGTATGAACACATTATTCCTCAGCTTGTAGCTGCTGAACAAAATGCTAAGATTGAAGGTATGCTGATTGTGTTGAATACAGTAGGGGGAGATGTGGAAGCAGGGCTGGCTATTTCTGAAATGGTGGCCAGCATGTCAAAGCCTACGGTAACACTTGTACTTGGAGGAGGCCACTCCATTGGAGTCCCCATAGCCGTAGCTGCTGATTATTCTTTTATCGCAGAAACAGCTACCATGACCATTCACCCCATACGCTTGACTGGTCTGGTTATTGGGGTTCCGCAAACCTTTGAGTACCTGGATAAAATGCAGGAGCGTGTGATCTCCTTTGTCACCAAACAATCGAATATTGCCGAAGAGAAATTTAAAGAGCTTATGTTTGAAAAAGGAAATTTAACAAGAGATATAGGCACGAATGTGGTGGGGCCTGACGCCGTTGACTATGGAATTATAAATGAAGTAGGCGGTGTAGGGCAGGCGCTTCAAAAGCTGAATCAATTAATTAGTGAACAGAAGGGACAGAAAGAAGGAATGATGCAATGATTCTTTATACGCCTGTTCCAATGGAAGCCGTGTACAAAGAGGAACATGAAACAACTGCCTCCCAGCGGAGCGTACCTTGTGAACATGGAGTGGTCCTCCTTGAAGAACAGGAACCAAACAAATGGGTCATTACCAGGCTCATGAGCACGGACCCCCAAGCGTACTTGCAAGATTGCTACCAGCCTGGAAAAGTATGGACAGACAGCCTCTAAACAATATAAAGGATTAGAAAAATATGCTATAATTAAGAACGAGCCGCCTCCGGCGGCTCTCTTTATGAATAGAAAAGCTGGTTACATATGGAATAAACTTGTCGGGGTGAGGTTATGGCAAAAAAGAAAAAAAAGAAAAGCCAAAAGCAGAATCAGTGGGCTAAGCAAATGAAGTACGAGCTTGCAGGCCTGCTTTTCTTTACCTTGGCAATCATTGCACTTTTCAGATTCGGTTTCGTTGGGGAAATAGTTGTTCAGCTTTTTCGCTTTTTTCTAGGAGAATGGCATGTCCTGTTAACTCTTTTTGTCCTGTTTGTTTCTGTCTACATTATCGTAAAGCGCAAGTTTCCGCCACTGGCAGGGAGACGTTTAAGCGGTTTGTATATTGCCATATCGACCTTTCTCCTGTTAAGTCATTTAATGCTGTTTGAAAATCTTGGAGCACAGAGTCCTTTTCAGAGCGGTTCTGCCCTTCTGCAAACATGGGAACTTTACTGGCTCGATGTGAGCGGAAACAGCGCGTATGAAGATATCGGCGGAGGGATGATCGGGGCTCTCCTGTTTACTGTAAGCATGTTTCTTTTTGATGGAGGAGGAACAAGGGTAGTCTCAGTATTTTTGTTTGTCATTTCATTTATTTTATTAACTGGCATTTCCATGCAAGGTATTTTTCTTACCGTGGTAAATAAAATGAAAGAGAGCACTCTTGCAGCCGGCAAAGCTGTACAAGCAAAAGGAGCTGAATTTAAACAGGCCAGGGAGCAAAAGAAAGAAGAAGGGAAAAGCAAAAAGGAAAAAAGGCAGGCGCAAAGTCAGGCCTATAAAGAAGAGAAGGAGGCAAAAGAAGCAAAGCCTGGAGAAAGACCGGATCCGGTCATTTATAATTTTGCGGATCAAGCATATTCGTCAGAGAACCGGAACACTTCTGATAAAGAGTCCCAGGTTTCTCAGCGGGAGAAGAAGGATAAAGAGACTGAAGAAGCCGTGAAAGAACCTCTTATGGTGGCGGCTGAAACGACAAATGAGGATTACCAGGTCCCTCCTATTGAGTTATTGTCAAGCCCAAAACAGAACAGTCAAAAGCATGAAAAGGGCCAGATTTCTTCCAATGCGAGAAAGCTGGAGCAGACCTTATTAAGCTTTGGTGTGAAAGCAAAGGTAAATGAAGTGCACTTAGGCCCGGCAGTAACAAAGTATGAAGTGCAGCCTGATATAGGGGTGAAAGTGAGTAAAATCGTAAATTTAGCCGATGATCTTGCTTTGGCACTAGCTGCAAAAGATATCCGGATCGAAGCACCAATCCCAGGAAAATCCGCTATCGGCATTGAAGTTCCCAATCAGGAAGTTGCTATGGTAGGGCTGCGGGAAGTCCTTGAAGCAGGAAAGAAAAAGGATGAGCATATTCTTTCTGTTGCTTTGGGAAGAGATATATCAGGTGAACCTGTACTGGCATCCTTAAACAAAATGCCTCATCTTCTGGTAGCTGGAGCAACTGGAAGCGGGAAAAGTGTATGTATTAATGGAATTATTACCAGTATTTTGATGAAAGCAAAACCCCATGAAGTCAAGCTCATGATGATTGATCCTAAGATGGTTGAACTCAACGTGTATAATGGGATTCCCCATTTACTGACACCAGTTGTGACAGAGCCTAAGAAAGCGTCTCAGGCCCTTAAGAAGGCTGTGGCAGAGATGGAACGCCGCTATGATCTGTTCTCTCACAGCGGAACTCGTAATATTGAGGGGTATAATGATCTGATTAGGAAGCAAAATGAGAAAAACAATGAAAAACAGCCAACATTACCGTATATCATTGTCATTGTTGACGAGCTTGCCGACTTGATGATGGTAGCGTCAAGTGATGTGGAGGATGCCATTACCAGGCTTGCTCAAATGGCAAGGGCTGCTGGTATCCATATGATTATTGCAACACAGCGTCCATCTGTCGATGTTATTACCGGAGTCATAAAAGCAAACATCCCATCAAGAATTGCTTTTGGTGTGTCCAGCCAGACCGATTCCAGAACTATTCTGGACTCAGGAGGGGCTGAAAAGCTCCTTGGCCGGGGGGATATGCTGTTTATTCCAGTAGGAGCAAACAAAAGCACTCGTATTCAGGGCGCTTTTGTATCAGATGAAGAAGTAGAGGCCGTTGTCAATGCCGTCATAGCTCAGCAGAAAGCGAACTACCAGGAAGAAATGATGCCTGAGGAAGTTCCTGAGGTTGAGTCTGAAGTTCAGGATGATTTGTATGATGATGCTGTATCTCTTGTCATGCAAATGAACAGCGCGTCCGTATCCATGCTTCAAAGAAGGTTTCGAATCGGCTATACTCGGGCAGCACGACTGATTGATGAAATGGAAGTCAGGGGAATTGTAGGGCCATATGAAGCAGCAAGCCTCGTGAAGTATTAGTAGATCGACGTGAGGAGCAATCGTCAGAGCAAGCCTGATACGCATTCATTACAGCTATAGTTGGAGAAAGGGTGTTTAACGATGATCCAAGAAGAAACGTATTCTGTTAAGGGATTACATGTCCATGTTGTTCCCACTGATAAGTTCAAAACCAATACTGTTGTTCTTCAAGTAAAAGCCCCGTTAAAAAAAGAGACGGTGACGCAAAGGTCGCTGTTGGCCAATGTGTTAAAAAGCGCTACGAAAAACCATCCTACGAGAAAGGATATCCGCTTATATTTGGATGAACTTTACGGAGCTTCATTTGGGATCGATGTGACCAAAAAAGGTGAAGCCCACCTGATCTCTTTTCGAATTGAAGTGGCAAATGAAAAATATTTACAGGATCCAAGCCCTCTCTTAACAAAGAGCCTGGAATTTCTCCGGGATGTCCTCTTTGATCCTTTCATGGAAAATGGAGGGTTTTCTGAAAGTATCATTACTGAAGAAAAGCGCACATTGAAGCAGCGCCTGGAGTCTATTTTTGATGATAAAATGCGCTACGCAAATGTTCGTTTAATTGAAGAGATGTGCAAAGACGAACCATACGGGATTCATCCTTATGGGAGTGAAGAGGAAATTGAGAAGATAGGCAAAGATGACTTGAAAGAAACGTACGATAGCATGATCAACGAGGATGACTTTGATTTGTATGTCGTAGGTGATGTGAAAGAAAATGAATTAAAAAAGGATATACAAGAGCTGTTTCGTCTTCCCGAAAGAGAAGGAAGCCTTGAGGCCTCTTCGGCATCAATTACAAAGCCTGAAGAGGTACGGGAGGTAAGCGAAGAACAGGACGTACAGCAAGGGAAATTGAACATCGGATACCGAACGTCTATTATTTTTAAAGATGAAAATTATCCGGCGATGCAGGTGATGAATGGACTATTTGGCGGTTTTCCTCATTCAAAGCTCTTCATTAATGTCAGGGAAAAAGAGAGCCTGGCGTACTATGCGGCATCCAGGTATGAAAGCAGTAAAGGCCTTCTGCTTGTGATGTCAGGGGTGGACCAGAAAAACTACGATAAAGCTTTAACCATTATTAAAGAGCAGATGAAGGCAATGAAAGACGGCGACTTTTCTGACAAGGAAATTGAACAGACGAAACAAATGCTTAAAAACCAATTACTTGAAATGGCAGATGTACCCAGGGGATTGATCGAAATGTTTTACCAGGGTGTTGTTTCAGGGAAAAAAAGGCCTCTTGATGACTGGCTTGAAGCGATTGATAAAGTGACCAAAGAAGATGTAATTGAATGCGCGAAAACGGTTGAAATGGATACGATCTATTTCTTACGAGGAAAGGAGGCTAAATAATGGCTGAAAAACAAACATTTGACCAGTTAAAGGAAACGTTGTACCAGGAAAAACTTGACAATGGACTTTCTGTATATGTTCTTCCTAAAAAAGGTTTTAACAAAACCTATGCTACTTTTACGACAAATTATGGTGCAGTGGACAATCATTTTGTCCCTCTGGGGGAAAACGAAAAAGTGAAAGTTCCTGACGGTATCGCTCATTTTTTAGAGCACAAAATGTTTGAAGATGAAAAAGGAGACGTTTTCCAGGTTTTTGGAGAACAGGGCGCTTCGGCTAATGCATTTACCAGCTTTACTCGGACAGCTTACCTTTTTTCCAGCACCCAGGAAGTAAAGAAGAATCTAACAACATTATTAAATTTTGTTCAGCATCCTTATTTTACTGAACAGAGTGTAGAGAAGGAGAAAGGAATCATTGGGCAGGAAATAAAGATGTATGAAGATAACTCTGATTGGCGTGTGTTTTTTAACCTCCTGGATAACATGTACCATAATCATCCTGTGAAAATTGACATCGCAGGTACTATTGATTCCATTGACAAGATTACAAAAGATGATTTGTACACCTGCTACAACACCTTTTACCATCCATCAAATATGGCATTATTTATCGTCGGCCCCGTTGAGCCAGAGGAGATTCTGCAGCTGGTTAGGGACAACCAGGGAGAAAAAGAATTTAAAGAGCCGGAAGAGATCGAAAGGTTTCTTGCCGAGGAGCCGGAAAACGTTCGCAGGGAAAAAGAAGTCCTTCCAATGAGTGTAAACACACCAAAATGCCTGGTTGGCTACAAAGAACCCGATCCAAAAAAACAAGGGAAAGAACTGCTTCGCTATGAGCTCTCTTTGCAGATTATCCTTGAACTCATGTTTGGTCAGGGCTCAGAAACATATCAACAGTTGTACAAAGAGGGACTGATTGACGATTCCTTTTCCTTTGATTATACAGGGGAGAAAACATTTGCATTCAGTGTGATTGGTGGAGACACTAAAGATCCTGATGCTTTGGCACAGAAGATTCAGGAAGCTGTTCGCAGCATGAAGCAAGAGGGAATAAATGAGGAAGAGGTAGAGCGGATCAGAAAGAAAAAGATCGGATCCTTTTTAAAGCAATTGAATTCCCCGGAATTTATCGCAAATCAATTTACTCGCTATCTCTTTAATGAGATGCATTTATATGATGTGATTCCTGTATTGGAAGAATTGACTTCAAAAGATTTAGAAGCTGCGCTTACGGAGCATTTTGGGGAAGACCAATGCACTATTTCCCAGGTGGTGGGCAAGAAAGCAGAGGAATCTGCATAAATGACTGAGCACGTTTTAATTACTGGTTCGAGCGGAGCAATAGGAAAGGAAATAGCTTTAAAAATGGCGGCTTCCGGCCGCCCTTTATTTTTACATTATAATGCTTCTAAAGAAAAAGCAGAATCTCTAAAGAGAGAATGTGAAGGACTTGGCGTGGAAGTAAACCTTGTACAAAGCGATTTATCTAAGCCTGAAGGAGTTTCTGAGCTATTAAAAGGTATTCATTCACCCGTGGGAGCCGTGATTCATAACAGTGGAAAAAGCTCCTACGGACTATTTACAGACCTTGACTCCAAAGACATACAAGACAACATTCAACTTCACTTAACAAGCCCTTTAGAGCTTACGAAAAGCTTGCTGCCCGGAATGATTCAAAGGCGCCATGCACATACTTGTTATTTCCTCTATATGGGGATTAACCGGAGCTGCCTGCGAAGTGATGTATTCTACGGTTAAAGGAGGATTAAACACATTTGTGAAGTCCTTAGCCAAAGAAGCAGCCCCATCGGGGGTATATGTCAACGGCATAGCACCAGGAGCTATTGAATCACCAATGATGTCTGCTTTTTCTCCTGAGGAAAAAGAGGCCCTGCGTGAGGAAATCCCAATGAGCAGACTAGGTTCTCCTCGTGAAGTAGCTGATGCTGCAGAGTTTCTTCTCTCCTCTAAATCGAGCTATATATCAGGACAAATTCTTTCAGTAAATGGAGCCTGGTACTGTTAACAAAGGAATTTTAACAGGAGGGGAATAATTTTTCTTTACTAATGAAAAACTACGAAAGAAACCATTAGTAAGGAGGGAAGCTTCATGTCTGTATTAGACAACTGGGAGCAGTGGAAAGATTTTCTAGGCGACGTTACATCAAGGGCAAGGCGAAGGAATGAATAATGAAACAATTTCTGAGGTAGCTTATGAAGTTGGAGAATATTTAGCCAACCAAGTAGAACCAAAAAATGAGCAAGAACGCGTTTTAGCTCAAATGTGGAAAGTAGCCAATGAACAAGAGCAGCATGCCATTGCCAACATGATGGTTAAGCTTGTTCAAAACGAAGGAACGCATTAAGTTAAGATATAAAAGAATGAAGGGTGCTGCGTGATGCGGTGCCCTTCTTTTATGCACTTGTATTTTTACACCAAGGAAGGAAGACCCTTTAAAGGAAGTAAAGTTGGCTGTATAATATATTTACTGTGACAAACTTTAAGCTTTATGAGAACAGGGCACTCAAAGACCAAAAGAAAGCCTGGGTAAATATTCGAGCAGGTGCAAGAGGAAAAGGGAGTTAACGCTTTGCACTCAAGTGTATTCGAATGATTTATCGGGAAAATCCTGTTCAAATAATAAGAAATAGCGTAAAATTACAAGTAATCTATAACGGAAGAATGAGGCAGAGGATGCAATGCTTGCCGTTCTGCAGAGAATTAGACAGGTGTTTCTTATATAAAAAAGCCTAACCAGTGCCAAGGTAACCTCTAATGAAGAAAGGTGCTCAAATATGGAAGCAAAAGAATGGTATTTAGAGTACGAAATCCACAAAAACAGACCCGGATTATTAGGTGACATTTCATCCTTCTAGGTATGCTTTCCATTAATATTGTGACGATTAATGGTGTGGAAGACCGCAGACGGGGAATGCTTATACGCAGCAAAAGCGACGACCAGCTTGAACGGTTTAAAGCGATCTTGGATACTGTGGAAAATATCACAGTCCGTAAATTCAGGGAACCAAGGCTTAGAGACAGACTTGCTGTTATGCATGGCCGGTACATAGAAAGAGATGCAGACGATAAAAAGACGTTTCGATTTGTGCGAAAAGAGCTCGGGCTTCTTGTTGATTTCATGCTGAACTTTTTAAAAAGGACCGCCATTTTTTAATAGGCATTCGCGGGATGCCCAGAGTGGGGAAGACAGAGTCACTCGTTGCAGCAAGTGTGTGTGCAAATAAAAGGTGGTCGTTTATTTCTTCAACACTTTTACGGCAGACTGTACGAAGCCAGCTTGCTGATGATGAATTAGATGGCGAGCATGTATATATTATTGATGGGATTGTAACGATGATGCGAGCTTCCGAGAAACACCGCATGCTTGTCGATGAGGTGATGAGGCTTCCTGCTGTCAAGGTGGTTGAACATCCTGACATTTTTGTTAGAGAGTCAGGATATTCTTTAAAAGATTTTGATTGTATCATTGAATTGAGAAATGAAGAAAATGAAGAAATTTCCTATGATATTGTTGATACTGGATTTTCTTCTTTTGATATTAGTTAGTTGGTAGGTGTTAGGTGTGTCACAATTAGGAGAGTTTCTAAAAGAGAAACGAGAAGAACAAGGAATATCTCTTGAAAAAATGCAGGAGATGACAAAGATTCAAAAAAGGTACCTAAAAGCAATTGAAGAGGGAGATCATTCTGCTCTTCCAGGGTCATTTTATGCACGTGCTTTTGTAAAAAGCTACGCGGAAGCACTACGGCTCGATCCAGACGAAGTTTTCGAGGAATACGGCAGTGAACTTCCTAAGCCTAAGCAAGAACCAGCTGAAATACCTCCCCGGATGGAAAGAAGAAAGCCCCCTGTAAACCGGAAGAAGAGCAACAAGCTATCCTTTTTGCCTGCTGTCATGGTTTTTGTGTTTGCTACAGTGATCGCCGTAGGGATTTGGGTTGTTGTTCAAGGCTTCGGAGGCGGTGATACGACCGAAGGAGAACCGCCGACAGGCGACCCCGGCTTTGAAGTAGATTCCAATGAGGAGCTATCGGGCCTGCTGAAGAAGAGGAAAACGGTAATGACGAAGAGGAAAACAGTGAAGAGGAAGCCGCTGAGGAAGAAGCGGAGAACGGTAATGAGGAAGCTGTAAATGATGAGGAAGAAGAGGAAAACGGTAATGATGAAGAGGAAAATGCTGAAGAAACCGGTGAAATAGAGCATGTAGATACAGAAAGTTACCGTTCTACTTATACTTTAACAGGAACCGATGAATTACTTGTTGAGATGGAGTTCAGCGGAAACTCATATGTTGACATTAGAGATGAAGATGGCGATATTACTGAAACGATTCACAGCTCCAGCGACGGAGATTCTGAATCGTATGACTTTAGCGGTCAATCTGCTGTTACGGTAAATGTTGGAAATACCTCAGCGGTAACACTCTCTATCAACGGTGAAGAGATTGATTACCCTATCAATGAGGCAAGACAGCATATTATCGTTGAAGTTGAAGAAGAGAACGATGACGAAGAAGAGTAAAAAGTGAGCCTCCAGAGGCTTGCTTTTTTGTCACCTCATTTACTTTTTGGCACCGGGATCTTATTGAAATGAGAGAAAGCATTAATTTGTGGACCTTATGCTTTTCTTGTATAAAACAAGCATAATCTCCCTCTTATACGGGAAGTTATGATACAATAAGTCCAAATGCTTCCTTCGTGTTTCGTACGGTGACAACGTTTCTTCCTCCTTTCCTTTACTTATATAAATTACTGCCAGATAAATAAATCTTTATGAGACAGCAGGAGGATAATAGTGAATTTACCTAACAAAATTACAATCGGAAGAATTTTTTTAATTCCGCTCTTCATGGTCGTTCTGCTTGTTCCCATGGATTGGGGAGAGGTTTCTATTGCAGGAAGCACTCTTCCTTTCACTCATCTTATCGGAGCGGTCATTTTTGTGGTGGCTGCCGGAACAGACTGGCTCGATGGATACTTTGCGAGAAAATATGAATTAGTTACTAATTTTGGGAAATTTTTAGATCCACTGGCAGATAAACTGTTAGTGACAGCAGCTTTGATCTCACTGGTTGAGCTTCAAATGCTTCCAGCCTGGATGGCTATTGTTATCCTAAGCCGGGAATTTGCTGTGACGGGTGTCAGGTTAGTAGCAGCGGCCGAAGGAGAAGTGATCGCGGCTAGTTCCCTGGGTAAGTGGAAAACGGTATTTCAAATGGTAGCGATCACCGCTCTGCTCATTCATAATGTTCCTTTCGCGGCAGCAGGCATTCCTTTTGCAATGATTACCATGTGGATTGCCGTTATTTTAACTCTTCTTTCCGGATGGGACTATTTAGTGAAAAATAAGCATGTAGTATTAAAGTCCATGTAAAACGGACGGATGGTGAAAAAAGAGGTGGAACAATGAATGCAGAAATCATTGCAGTAGGATCAGAACTATTATTAGGGCAGATTGCAAATACAAATGGCCAGTATATATCGAAGGAGCTGGCTTTGTTAGGGATTGATGTCTACCGTCATACGGTGGTGGGCGATAATGCAGGTCGCTTGAGAGAAGCGCTTGCAGAAGCAGAGGAAAGAGCAGATATCGTTATACTCACCGGTGGTTTGGGCCCGACAGATGATGATTTAACAAGAGAAACAGTGGCAGCGCATCTCGGGAAGAAAATTGCAGTTCACAGCCCTTCTTTGGAAAACATTGAAACGTTTTTTGCAAAGTCCAAAAGGGCCGTAACACCTTCTAACCGTAAGCAGGCTCATCATATTGTTGGAAGCAATGTATTTATGAACAAAGCAGGCCTGGCTTGCGGGATGGCCTGCTCTAATGAAAGGACTCACTTTTTGCTGCTTCCTGGACCTCCCCGTGAGATGAAAGCGATGATTCAAGCTTCAGTGAAGCCGTATATTAAGAACCTATACCCAAAAGCAAAGGCTGTACGGTCTCGCGTGCTTCGTTTTTTGGGATCGGTGAATCTTCACTTGAGGATCAGCTGAAAGATCTTATCGAGACTCAAACAAATCCTACACTTGCCCCTTTAGCCGAAGAAGGAGAAGTAACTCTTCGATTAACCATAAAAGAACAAGACAGAGACCTTGCAATAAAAAGCTTAGATGATTTAGAGTGTAAAGTGAGGCAAAGAGTAGGGAATTATCTATATGGATACGGTGAAGATACATTAATGGGCAAGGCGCTAGAACTTCTTAAGGAGAAGGAGTGGACTGTGGCTGCTGCTGAAAGTTTAACGGGCGGCTTATTCAGCCAGGAGCTTACTTCTTTGCCAGGAGCTTCATCGGTCTTTGCCGGAGGAGCAATAACGTACACGAATGAAGTGAAAGAAAATGTGCTCGGCATTGATTCACTCCTCCTTGAAAGAGATGGTGCAGTAAGTGAGAATTGTGCCAAGAAAATGGCCGAGCAGGTAAAAGAGAAATTTAAAAGCAGTATCGGCATAAGCTTTACCGGAGTGGCTGGTCCTGGTGCTCATGAAGGAAAACTGCCTGGGGATGTTTGGGTAGGCGTAGCTACTCCTGAAGGTTCTTTTGCAAAAACCTTACATTGAGCGGCTCCAGGAGCACGATCAGGATCCAAACGGTAAAACACGGTGCTCATTTATTATTGAAAGTGTAGAAAAGGTGATGTGAGAATGTCTTATTTTGAAGATTTTACGATTAAAGAGGAAATTAAAAAGGCAATAAAGGATATGGCTTTGAAGAGCCATCACCCATACAAGAAAAAGCAATCCCGGCCATACTAAAAGGCGATGATGTAATCGGCCAGGCGCAGACAGGTACAGGAAAAACAGCAGCTTTTGGAATTCCGCTATTAGATTCTATTACCAATGAACCACATGTGCAGGCGATGATTCTTACCCTACACGGGAGCTTGCTATTCAAGTTTCAGGAGAGCTTCAGAAGCTATCCAGACATTTAAATGTTAGAACTCTTCCGATTTACGGTGGCCAGTCCATTGGACATCAAATCAAAGCGTTAAAGCAAGGCGTACAAATCGTAATTGGAACGCCCGGCAGACTTCAAGACCATCTGCGACGCAGAACGCTTAAGCTTGATCGTGTTCAAATGGTCGTCCTGGATGAAGCAGATGAAATGCTTGACATGGGATTTGTGGAAGATATTGAAGCGATTTTAAAACAAATTAACGTGGATAGGCAGACACTTCTTTTTTCAGCAACAATGCCAGGACCGATTAAAAAACTATCCAAACGCTACATGGTGGATCCAGTGACTGTATCAATCAATAGAGGAGAAGTTACAGCGCCTTCTATTGACCAGGCTTATTTCAAGGTACTAGAACGAAATAAGCTGGAGTCTTTATGCCGCATTTTAGACAGTCAGGACCCGGAATTGGGCATTATTTTTTCTCGTACAAAAAAAGGAGTGGCTGAGCTCACAGAATCCCTCCAGGCAAGAGGTACTTGGCAGACGGACTTCATGGCGATTTAACTCAGTCACAGCGGGATGCGGTGATGAAAAAGTTCCGCGATTCTTCCATTGAGTTTCTTGTAGCTACCGATGTAGCCGCTCGGGGGATTGATGTGGAGAACGTCAGCCACGTCATTAACTATGATATTCCTCAGGACCCGGAAAGCTATGTGCACCGAATTGGCCGTACAGGGCGAGCCGGACGTACAGGACAAGCTTTAACGCTTGTGACGCCAAGAGAGATGAAGCATCTTCGTGCGATTGAAGCAGAAATTAAATCCCAGATTCCCACAAAGGATGTTCCATCTATTGAAGAAGTGGTGGAAAAGCAGCAGGATTCTTGGAAAAAGCAGATAACGGCACAGATGGAAAATCCGGAAGGCATGAGCTTGTTTGATGACTTAGCTGAAGAGCTTATGTACAACTATGAGGCGAAGGACGTTGTCCGAGCCTTAATGAAAATGAACTTTTCTTCTGTTACTGATGAAAGCGACGACGGCTACAACTTTGGTGAAACCGGCGGAGCCAAGGGAATGGTACGTTTCTTTATTAATGTGGGACGCAATGCCAAAATGAGTCCGAAAGTGCTCATTGAAGAGATTTCCGATATTGTCGGTATCCCTGGAAAAGCCGTAGGACGCATTGATATATTTGAAAAATTCACGTTTGTAGAAGTTCCTGAAGAGGTTGCTCCATTTGTATATGAAGCTCTTCGCTATTCAAGAATTAATGGTGCGCGAGTGAATCTGGAACCAGCGAAACCTCGCCCTCCTCGCGAAAAACGTGCTCCTAGAAAACAATAAACGAAAGCGTAGGTGCCCCTTTGAATCAAGTTCTTCAAAAGGGCATCTTTCTTTTTTGAAAAAGAGACTTTCAAAATAAGGATCGGTCTTTTGAGCAATATGCTCACTAACCGTCACTATCTTTTTTTCGAAAAAGCGAATAAATGTTCGTAAAAAGTATTGGCATACATCTCAAAACAATGTATGATGAAGTAGATGAAACAAGTCAAGTATCTATCAGGCTGATAAGCAATGAAAACAAGAAGGCGGACGGGTATTTTTTGCTTTCTTTATTTCTTGTGAGGCCTTTAACTTATAAAGGAGAGATGGCACATGGGCGAACGTAAAGCAGCTCTTGATCAAGCTCTACGTAACATTGAAAAACAATTTGGTAAAGGGTCTATTATGAAACTTGGTGAACAGGCTGAGAGAAGAGTATCAACAATCTCAAGCGGTGCATTGGCTCTTGATATAGCACTTGGGGTGGGAGGATATCCTCGTGGCCGGGTGATTGAAGTATACGGTCCTGAATCCTCTGGTAAAACGACGGTAGCCCTCCATGCTATTGCTGAAGTACAGCGAAAAGGAGGACAAGCGGCTTTTATTGATGCAGAACACGCATTAGATCCGGTATATGCCCAAAAGCTAGGTGTAAACATTGATGATCTTCTATTGTCTCAGCCAGACACAGGAGAGCAGGCGTTAGAAATTGCTGAAGCTCTTGTAAGAAGCGGAGCAGTCGATATTCTGGTTGTTGACTCTGTTGCTGCCCTTGTGCCAAAAGCTGAAATTGAAGGTGAAATGGGTGACAGTCATGTAGGCCTGCAAGCAAGACTCATGTCTCAAGCTCTTCGTAAGCTGTCCGGGGCTATCAGCAAATCAAATTCTATTGCTGTATTTATTAACCAAATCCGTGAAAAAGTTGGAGTAATGTTTGGGAGCCCTGAAACAACACCAGGCGGCCGTGCCCTTAAGTTCTACTCTTCTGTACGTTTGGAAGTACGCCGGGCAGAAACATTAAAGCAAGGAAATGACATGGTTGGTAACAAAACAAGAATTAAAGTAGTTAAGAACAAAGTTGCTCCTCCATTTAAGCAGGCAGAAGTTGATATTATGTACGGAGAAGGGATTTCCAGAGAGGGATCTATTCTTGATATCGGTTCTGAGCTTGATATCGTTCAAAAGAGCGGAGCCTGGTATTCTTTTGACGGGGATCGTCTTGGTCAAGGGAGAGAGAATGCAAAGCAGTTTCTGAAAGAAAACCAGGAAATTGCCGGCATTATTGAGGAACGCATCCGAAGCCACTATGAATTAGACGCTAAGCAGGCTGAAGGCGAAGCTGAAAATGAAGATGGTTTGCCATTAGATGTTGAGGAGTAAGAGAAAAGCACTCTTTTAAGAGTGCTTTTTTTGAAGAAGAATCGAGCCAAATAAAACAAATAAATCTATATACATAAAAGTAAGCAAAGAAAGTCAAAGATCTAAAAGATCCGACAATTTTTTGAGATTTGGTTCTTCCCCTGTGCTTTACAGGCAGATCTTTGAAAATTATGGACCCGGCAAACGTGAATGCTCTCTTTTCCTTACTGCTTCAGCCTTAGGGAGTCTTGACATGTATATTATTCAAGGATACAATTAACAGGAATGATGTCTACAAGCATCATATTTTACTGAATGTTCGCAGGAATGAGCAAGAAAGTGAGTAATCAGCGTTTAGCATTGGAACATTCATTGTAAGATTATATCGTTTCATTTTTCACACCAAATAATTATTTAATGATCTGCCGACAATTTTTTGAAAAAGTCGGCCGGCTGAAAGGCCAACAAAGACAAATTGATAGCAAGAGGAGGTGAAAAGACATGGATTTAATCTTTATCATCTCCATTTTGCTAATAGTCGTTGCAGCTTTGAGCGGATTTATCGGTTATTTTATTCGTAGATCCATAGCGGAAGCGAAGATTTCAAGTGCGGAGCAAGCTGCTAAGCAGATCACAGAGGAAGCTGAACGAAATGCCGAGGCAAGCAGAAAAGAAGCTATCCTTGAAGCGAAAGATGAAGCTCATAAGATTCGTGCGGAAGCTGAGCAAGATCTTCGCGAACGAAGAAATGAAATTCAGAAACAAGAAAACCGATTGATGCAAAAAGAAGAAATTCTTGACCGTAAAAGTGAAACATTGGACAAGAAAGAAGAATCGTTGGAAAAGAGAGAAGAAACTCTCGCCGACAAACAACGACAAGTTGAAGAAAAACATAGCAAAGTGGAGGAAATCCTTTCTAAGCAGCAAGCAGAATTAGAACGAGTGTCAGGGTTGTCTCGTGAAGAAGCTCAAGCGATGATTCTTCGGGATGTGAAACAGGAACTTCAGCATGAGACGGCATTAATGATTAAGGATCATACCGAGCGAGCCAAAGAAGAGGCTGATAAGAAAGCAAAAGAAATTCTTTCGCTTGCGATTCAGCGTTGTGCCGCTGATCATATTGCTGAAACCACAGTGTCTGTAGTAAACCTTCCGAATGATGAAATGAAAGGCCGCATTATAGGACGGGAAGGCCGTAATATTCGAGCTTTAGAGACGCTTACTGGAATCGATTTAATTATTGATGATACACCGGAGGCCGTAATTCTATCAGGGTTTGATCCGATTCGACGGGAAATTGCCAGAACTTCTTTAGAAAAGCTGGTACAAGATGGTCGTATCCATCCGGCTCGAATAGAAGAAACGGTTGATAAATCGCGTCGAGAAGTAGATGAACTTATCCGGGAATATGGGGAACAAACTACTTTCGAGATGGGAATCCATGGGCTGCATCCAGATTTAATTAAGATACTTGGACGTTTGAAATATCGTACAAGTTATGGCCAAAATGTACTAAAGCATTCAATGGAGGTAGCTCACCTTACTTCACTAATGGCAGCTGAACTTGGAGAAGATGAACAATTAGCTAAACGTGCAGGTCTTCTTCACGATATCGGGAAAGCCATCGATCATGAAGTAGAAGGAAGCCATGTGGAGATTGGTGTCGAATTGGCCACGAAATACAAGGAGCATCCTGTTGTGATAAACAGTATAGCTTCTCACCATGGGGACACTGAACCAACTTCCGTAATTTCAACGTTAGTGGCTGCGGCTGATGCATTATCAGCTGCTCGTCCAGGAGCAAGAAGAGAAACATTAGAAACGTATATTAAGCGTTTAGAGAAACTCGAAGAAATTGCAGAATCATTTGATGGTGTTGAAAAAACGTATGCGATTCAAGCTGGCCGTGAGGTGCGCATTATGGTTAAACCTGACTTGGTAGACGATGCGGTCGCACATCACTTGGCTAGAGAAATAACTAAGCGAATTGAAGATGAACTCGACTACCCGGGACACATTCGAATCACCGTGATTCGAGAAACGAGGGCCGTTGAATATGCGAAATAAAGTGGCAGCTACTGCCACTTTATTTCTTTTTCTAAAAGATTCGCTTTTTCACGTTTACATAGGGTAAACCATTTGATTAGTATTCTTTAAAGATGGGAAACGTTTTAGTAATAGGAAAATCAGTATACTACTGTGCAGCGATAAAAGGAAAGGAAGTAGAAAACGATGAGATTAATGTTTATAGGAGATGTTGTTGGATCTCCGGGAAGGCAGATGGTAAAAGAATATTTGCCTAAACTAAAAACCAAATATAAGCCCACCCTGACAATAATTAATGGAGAAAATGCAGCAGGAGGGCGGGGAATTACCGAGAAAATATATAAAAGTTTTCTTGACTCGGGAGCCCAGGCAGTCACGATGGGAAACCATACATGGGACAATAAAGAAATTTTTGAGTTTATCGAAGATGCTCCTCATTTGGTTAGGCCGGCTAACTACCCTGAGGGAACACCAGGAAAAGGGTATACTTATGTAAGAATTAATGACATTGAATTTGCTATTATCAATTTAATGGGGCGAACGTTTTTGCCGCCGAATGATTGCCCATTTCGCAAAGCAGATGAATTGATTGATGAAGTGAGCAAAAGAACTCCATTTATCTTTGTGGATTTTCACGCAGAAGCGACAAGTGAAAAGCAAGCGATGGGATGGTATCTTGACGGTCGCGTTACAGCAGTTGCCGGCACCCATACTCATATTCAGACCGCAGATGAACGCATCCTTCCAAATCAGACAGCCTATATTACCGATGCTGGGATGACTGGCCCGTATGATGGGGTGCTTGGGATGGATCGGGAAGCAGTGTTGAAAAAATTTCTTACAAATCTTCCTGTAAGGTTTGAAGTCACCAATGGCAGGGAACAGTTAAATGGAATTCTTGTGGATGTACATCCAAAAACAGGAAGAGCAAACAAAATACAAAGAATTCAAATTAGTGAAGATAAGCCATTTTTTGAGTGAAGTTCCTTTTTTGAGACAAGAGGCTCAGGGCCGCTACTCTTTCATTTTACATTCGTACCAGAAAATTTTGAAAACATTTACCTTTGAAAGAAGGAATATAGGCTCTTATCAGGAATATAGTATGGGAGTGGCATTATCCCACAAAAGGAGGTACTAAAGATGGAAGTATTAAAAGTATCAGCTAAATCTACCCCTAATTCTGTAGCCGGTGCCCTGGCAGGTGTCATCCGGGAAAGAGGAGCAGCAGAAATACAAGCAATTGGCGCTGGAGCTCAATCAATCTATTAAAGCTGTGGCCATCGCTCGAGGATTTGTAGCACCAAGCGGCATTGATCTCGTATGTATCCCTGCATTTACTGATATTACAATTGAGGGTGAAGAGCGAACGGCAATAAAATTAATTGTGGAGCCAAGGTAACAGATCGTTCATCCTAGGCGGGAAAGGAAAAGCATCACCACTAGCAGGTGATGCTTTTCCTTTTTCTATTTATTTTACTTCGACAATTAAATCTGTTTCTACAGCAGCAAGACCAGGGAGTGAACTAACACCAACTGCACAACGAGCATGTTGACCCCTTTCCCCAAATAATTCAATTAATAAATCAGAAGCTCCATTAATTACAAGAGGAACGTCTTGATAATCATCTCTGCAATTTACATATCCTACTAGTTTTATGACGCTCTTAATTTGTTCTAAGCTGCCAACCATCGATTTAATGACTGCTAAGTGGTTCAATGTACACAGCCTGGCAGCGTAGTAAGCATCCTCAGTAGATACATCCTCTCCCACTTTTCCTTTATATTCAATCTGACCGTTAGTTTTACACGTTATTCCGCTTAAATATATACACTTACCATGTTGTTTGGCAGGTAAATAATTTCCTGATCTTTTAGGAAGCGGGGGTAGTGTCAAGCCCATGCTTTTTAAATCATTTTCAATCGTGTCCGTTTCTTTCATAGGATCCTCCTTTATTGTTTGGAGTAGCGTTCCAGTAATGAGAAAGATGTAGAAATATCAATCTAATTTTTATAATAAGAAAAGCACCTGAGCTTTTCAATTGAAAAAGTGGTGCTTTATCTTATTTAAACTATTAATTAGTATCGTCATGATTAAGAGGGAATTGTTATTTCATTTGTAGTATTTTTTACTAACCGTGCACTTTCAGAATCTGGACCAGCGATTTCTCCTAATTCTTCATGTGCATCTTCGATTTTCTCGTAGGCTTCAAAGAATTTTAGAGGAATATGGTTTGTATAGGTTTTACCATCTTTTTCCTCTCGTAAGGTTACTTTAATATCATCTTTAATTACTTTCGCAATAGAGTAGGTCGCCTTTAACTGTTTAAAAAAATAATATTCATAGGTTTCCACAATTTCTAAGCCCTCATTTTGCACATCTGTTTGATAGTCCGCTTTATTCGTTAAGATAATATAACTCATGTTTTCTCCTCCTTAAGTAAAGTAGGGCGTTCCTTTACGCCGACGACAAAACTGGTAAAGTTCACCCCCTCGTTCATGGGATATTGTATACCATAAATAGTAAAGGAAACAAGCAAATAAAACAAGAGAAAAAATAAAAAAATATAATTATTAAAAATTTTCACACAATATGTTGATTTACCAACCAAACTACCTTTATAATGTTGTTATATTCCAAATATTGAGGGGTGTATAGTATGCCAACAGTAAAATTGCATCAAAACAATGAAGTTTACGAGCAAGAAGTAGAAAAAAATAGTAATTTAGTAGTTTTAGCAGGTATTAAACAGTTTCCAGCCTTAAAATATGGCTGTGGAATGGGGAAATGTACGAAATGCACATCTAAAATTATAAGTGGACAGGAAAACTTGGCCCCGCCAAACTGGAAGGAAAAAAAGATGCTAGGGGATAAGCTCGATGAAGGGTATCGTTTAACATGTCAATTGACGATCCAGGGAGACATTGAATTAGCCCAATAGCGTCTGGATTTTTGGTATACAATATTCAAAAAAGAGGTAAAAATTACCATCGATAGAAAAAGAATCGTATATTATCTGTCAAACCTATCATCAAAACCACTCGTTTCATTTATAGTTAATGGTATACCAAATACTTTATAGGGAGGAGGGAAAGACATGAAGAAATATAATTTAACCGAGATGACATGGGAAGAAGTCGATGAGGCACTGCCTGCAACAAAGATTGCTATTATTCCAGTAGGAGCTCATGAACAGCATGGACCCCACATGGCAGAAAGCTGTGATGCCGTTCTGGCAACGGAAATGGCCGATTTATTAGCACAGAGACTGTCTCCAATGGCCCTGGTAACCCCAACAATAAATATGGGGGTTTCTCCTCATCACTTACATTTTCCAGGGACGATCTCTCTTCAGCCTGATACTCTTATTGCAATGATTAGAGACATAATTGAGTCATTGCGCGGGCATGGCATTAGAAATTTCCTTTTGCTTAATGCCCATGGGGGAAACCAGTCAACTCTCAGTGTGGCAAGCATGAAGCTTTCAAAAGAGTTGGACGTTGCGGTTTATTTTGCAAAAACTACGAGCTCAGCCAAAACAGCGATGGATACGAATATAGAATCTGTTCTGTTTGGCCACAGTTGTGAAAGGGAAGTGTCTGAAGCTCTTTATCTTGCTCCTCATATCGTCCGCCGTGAGCGTCTCGAAAAAGGAGACATTCATTCTGGGAATTGGGAATTGCTGCGGCCTGGCAAACCTGTGCAAGGGTTTTACTACTATGAAGAGATGACGAAAAATGGCTGTATAGGAGATGCTCGCAAAGCGAGCGAGGAAATAGGAAGAGAAATTGTAGAAGAAGCATTAGAAAACCTGTCTGCATCCATCTCAAAGCTGCTTGAAACCTCTGACAATGTTCATGAAGTGTAAATGTGCAAAAGTGCCTGGCTGAGTTAAAAAAGTGGGGAGATAAGATGAATACTGCCTATTAACGGAGGGGAAATAATGGAAAGTGTGACACTGACAAGCTCCCATTGGATTTACTTAACGGTGATTTTCACAATATTCGCTTTTATGATCTTCAGACGTGATGTGGTCCTGCCCTCAATCATTGGACTTTTTGTCTTAGGATGGATGTTTAACTCTGAAGCAGGATTCATTGACGGAGCAATCGGTTCTGGACAAATCGTCTTTCAGGCATTTTTAAATGCCGGGGTAGAACTATTTGATATTATGCTTGTTATCGCACTGATGGTTGCAATGTTAAAATCATTGCAGTCTCAAGGGGCTGATGTACTCATGATCGCTCCTATGAAAAAGTTAATGGTGAACACGACAACAGCATTTTTTGTCTTAGGAATTACGATGTACCTGGCTGCTACTTTTTTCTGGCCTACACCTGCTGTAGCTCTTGTAGGTACAGTTCTTATTCCAGTTGCTATGAAAATGGGCCTTCCAGCTATGGGAGCTGCAGTATCCATTAACTTGTTTGGACATGGGATGGCTCTTTCAGGTGATGTGGTTATTCAAGGGGCCACAAGGTTAACCTCTGCATCAGCAGGAATTGATTCAGCGATTCTCCTGCCTTATACGTTTATGTTTTCTTTGATAGTCGGATTTGTAGCCATCGGAATTTCTTATTATACGATTAGAAGAGATATGAAAAAAGGAAAACTGAAGGCTGAAAAGCCTCCAATCGACATTGGGAATGAAAAAAAGAAAGCGCTTCCAGATGATAAAGCATCTAAAGAAATTGCTGCAACGGTTGAAACTGGAGCGCCACTGGGCAAGTATTCAAGATTTTTAGCTGTATTAGTTCCTGCTTCATTGATTGCTATCGTTGCATTAATGGTATACCGGAGTGTGTTTGACCCGGATAACGCCATACAAGGCGGAGATGCAACATCGTTATTAGGAGGTACAGCTGTTGTATTATTAATCATATCAACGTTGTGCAGCCAGGGAACAAAAGCGATTGAAGGGATTGTCAGTTATATAAGAGAAGGTTTCTTCTTTGCCATTAAGATCTTTGCTCCGGTTATCCCTATAGCTGCTTTTTTCTTGATTGGACACCCGGATCACGCAGAAACAGTGTTAGGTGAAGGAGCTCCCGGATATTTATTTGACTTAGGGAATTCCATGGCGCAATACATTGATGGAAACACGATCACCTTAACATTCGGTATTGTAATCATTGCCATATTAACAGGGATGGATGGTTCCGGTTTTTCAGGGCTGCCCCTTGTTGGCGCACTTTCTTCGGGACTTGGAAGCGGGGCTGGTGTGGATATCGCTGTATTAGCAGGCCTAGGACAAGTAGCTGCTATTTTTGCCGGCGGCGGTACGTTAGCTGCATGGGCGTTTGGGGTAGCAGCAGATGCCGGTATTGCCGGGGTAAAACCGATTGATTTAGTACGCAGAAACTTTATTCCTGTGATGACAGGCTTGTTTGTTGCCTGTATTGTGGCAATTATGTTCTTCTTATAACTGAAGAAAAAAAATATTTAGAAAATTTCTTCAAAGTTATTGACAGAAGACATGGTTGTCCATTACGATAAAACTATCATTTGGTATACCAAATACAAAATACTAACATCATTTGGTCGTACCTTTTTAGAAAAATCAATTTCTTTTACTTTTAAAGGAGGCTATTAAAATGGCAGAACTATTATCAAGAGAAGAGTTTCGTAAAGAGTTAGAGGAAGCAATCAAAGGAAATCATAGTGAGGCTGCTCCATTTACAATTGCATGGGCTAATGGAGATCTTAAAAGAGAACATTTCGCACGCTGGGCTGAGAACCACTACCATTATGTGGGACCATTCGCTGACTATCTAGCATATATGTATCACAACACACCAGAACAATACTCTGATGCGAAAGACTTTATTCTCCAAAACATGTATGAAGAAGAAATTGCTGGTGACAGACATACAGATTTGCTTATCCGTTTTGCTGAAACATGTGGAACCACTCGTGAAAGAGTAGAAGATCCTAAAAATATGGTTGCTACTACTCTAGGTCTTCAAAGCTGGTGCTACACAGTAGCTCAACGTGAAAACTTCGTCGTAGCTACAGCTGCACTTGTTGTAGGATTGGAATCACAGGTGCCTGCTATTTATCGTAAACAAACTCCAGTATTACGTGAAAAATACGGATTTACAGATGAAGAAATTGAATTCTTTGATCTGCACATTGTCTCTGATGAAATTCACGGAGAAAGAGGGTACAAGATCGTTCTAGAATATGCAGATACTCCTGAGCTGCAGCAACGATGCCTTGAAATTGTCCGCACAGGGGCCAAAATGAGAAGAATGTACATGGATGGTTTATGGGATGCCTACTTAAAAGAAGACTTGGGTGAAGCAGTTAAGTCCTAATTCCGAACATTTTGTCCATTTAAACAAAATCGGCAGTTTCCAACTGGAAACTGCCGTCCTTATTCATAAACTGACAGCAGAGGGTGGTATACGTGTTAAAAACAAGTGTGAATACGTTCCAGAATTATATAAACGGAGAATGGGTGGAAAGCACAAGTAAAGAAACGTTTACAAGCATTAATCCGGCTGACACAAATGATATTCTCGGTGAATTCCAGTCTTCTGCGCCTGAAGATGTGGAAAAGGCAATTGAAGCTGCAGAAAAAGCTTTTAAAACCTGGTCCAAGACATCTCCTTCCAAGCGTGCTGCCATTTTAAATAAGGCTGCCGAAATATTAGAAAGCCGCGTAGATGAGTACGGAGAAGAATTGACGCGCGAAGAAGGGAAAATCATTTCTGCAGCCAAAGGGGAAGTGAAAAGAACAGCACAAACGCTTCGGTTTTATGCGGTAGAGGGGCAGACCTTTACAGGAGAAACGTTCCCAAATGATGACCCGAATATGGATGTCTTTACGCAAAGAGAGCCATTGGGGGTGGTATCAGTTATCACTCCATGGAACTTCCCGATTTCGATCCCTGCAAGAAAGATTGCGCCAGCCTTAATTACAGGAAATACTGTTATTTTCAAGCCTTCATCTGACACGCCGTTAATTGCGCTTCGGCTTGTCCAGGCTCTACATGAAGCAGGGCTTCCAGAAGGCGTATTAAATTTTGTGACTGGATCCTCTTCAAAAATAGGTGACTCCATTGTTTCCCATCCGGCTATTAAAGCCATAACTTTTACAGGCTCAACTTCAGCAGGTGAACAAATACACCGAAGCACATCTCTTACGACACGCACTCAAATGGAGCTCGGAGGAAAGAACCCGGTTATTGTAATGGAAGATACAGATTTGGACCAGGCTGCTCAAATTGTGATTAACGGTGGCTTTTCCTTAACAGGACAGGCATGTACGGGTACCAGCCGAGTGATAATTATGGAATCGGTGGTGGAAGAATTTACACAGAAATTGGTAGAGAAAACAAAAGAATTACGGATAGACCATGGACTTGATGAGAACGCAAAAATTGGCCTCTTGCTAATAAAAAACAGCTGACCAACGTATTACATTACATTGATATTGGGAAAGAAGAGGGAGCCGTTCTTCAATATGGCGGGGAGCAGGTGAAAGGTGAAAAATTTGAAAACGGTTATTTTGTCACCCCTGCTATTTTTACCAGTGTTACTCCTGAGATGCGCATAGCACAGGAAGAAATTTTCGGACCTGTCATCTCTATCATAACGGCTGGCAACTATGAAGAAGCGATTAAGATTGCTAACAATGTAGAGTATGGCTTATCTGCTTCCATTCTTACAAACAATATTAAGCTGGCAAAACAATTTACGAAAGATATTGAGGCAGGAACTGTTAAAGTCAATCGGACAACGACCGGTAATTTAATAAATGCTCCATTTGGAGGGCTGAAAAAATCGAGCACTTCAACGTTTCGAGAGTCTGGAAGAGTCGGCTTAGAATTTTTTACCCAAATCAAAACGGTTTATGTAGGTTATTAAAATAAGGGAGGAGATCTATTAATGAAACAAGCGCTCAAACTCACTTTAGAAGAAGCTCATATTATGATAGAAGCAGCAAAACAAAAAGCTGAAGAAATCAATGTCCTGGAAACCATTGCGATAGTAGATGAAGGGGGATATTTAATTGCTCTTGATCGAATGAACAATTCCAGGATTACAGGTCCTGAAATCGCAATGGCAAAAGGCTTTACTGCAGCCGGACACAAAAGATCCACTCATTTATTTAACAAGGAGCCTAATGGCCCGGTGCTTCCTGGAAACGAAGCTTTCGGCATCCAGCATATGATTCCTGGGAAATTTGCCGTATTTGTTGGCGGTTTTCCAATCGTTGTCAATGGTGAAGTTGTCGGCGGAGTAGGAGTCAGCGGCGGAAACGGTGAACAGGATACAGCAGTAGGTACAGCTGCGCTAAAAGCACTAGAAGAGCATGTAAAAGACCAGGATCTAAGCGTTGTTACTGATGCAGACATAAAACTATAAAGAAGGAGAAGTCGTCATAGCATTCAAAGCTTGGGAATGCTATGACGATTGTTTTCTCCGGGAGGAAAAAGAGAGGGAGCAGGAGAGATGAGTGCTTACTTACAAATTATCACAGGTTTTGCAAGGTCAGGGGTATTGGGGTTCGGAGGCGGCCCTACAGTTATTCCATTAATAGAACATGAAGCCGTAAAAAATATAAATGGATGGACTCAGATGAATTTGGGGATACGTTAGCCTTGGCCAATACCCTGCCAGGTCCGATAGCAACAAAGATGGCAGCATATATCGGCTATAAGGTAAAAGGGTCAAGCGGGGCGGCGGTAGCCATTTTAGCCCACATCATGCCGTCTATTATCGCGATGATCGGGCTTCTTGGATTTTTATATACGTACCGTAATTCCGGGATTGTAAGTGGAATGGTTCAAGCTATTACCCCCGTTATTGCTGTTATGCTTGCTGTTATGGCATTTGGTTTTTTCAAAAAAGCGTCAAGCGGTCTTGGCAAAAAAGGAATGATTGTGACCTCTGGACTTTGTTTGTTGTTTTTAGAAGTCTTTTTTATCCATCCAGGGATTATTATTGCTTTTATACTAACCCTTGCCTTTTCATATGGTACCTACCTCAGCCGTCGTCAGAAGCTGGCTGCTGAAGAAGAGAATGAGCTAAGAAAGGATGCCAGCTTATGATTTATGTGGAAATTTTTTATAGCTTTTTTTATTGCTAATTTACTAGGATACGGTGGCGGCCCTGCGACCATTCCTCTAATTCAGCATGAAGTGGTTACAAAATATGAATGGATGACAATGGAGGAATTTGGTGATCTGCTGGCTATTGCGAATGCTCTTCCAGGGCCGATTGCCACAAAAATGGGAGGTTTTATTGGCTATGAGATTGGCGGGGTACTGGGAGCAAGTGCTGCTCTGATGGCAACAGTGGCTCCTTCAGCAGTAGCTGTCATTATCTTGTTTAAGTTTGTGAACTTATTTAAAAATGCGCTGCAAGTAAAGTTTATGACTCGGTCAGTACAGCCAGTCATAGCTATTCTGCTGGCTGTACTGGCTTATCAGTTTTTCTTAAACAGCTTTGAACAAAGCGGGATTTTTCAACTTCTCCTTTTGACGGCGGTAAGCTTTCTTGCTTTAGAAAAGTGGAAGGTTCACCCAGCTTTAGTTATTTTAGGAGCATTATGCTACGGTGCTGTTTTTCTCTCTGGCATGGTTATTTAAACTAGGCCATTTTTCTTTGGTATTTTTTCAATAAAAAGACACCTCAACTGTTATCCCTGTCGTTCCTTTGATAAGGACCAGGAAATACTTTGAGGTGCCGGGAAACTATATTCCCATTACTAATGGTTTTGTATACCCATGTAAGACTTTTGCAATGCTCATCGCAACGATGTAGCCTGTTTTTGATTATGGGGGGAGGGAGTATTTTGGACTTCTATTTTCGTTGACCCAAAAAGCCCTTCTATATAAATCTCATGTATGTTCTGGTCTATGGAGGGGTCTACATAAACATCAACTTCTGTTTTTTCAAAACCAATCCCAGCCAGGCTTAAGGCTGCTGACACATTTACATTTTCAGGGAACTTAACAGCGGACTCCCGCGCGATTCCAGAAAATACAAGTAAGGGTTCTGTAATGGAAGGCAAATCATATTCTTGTTCAATAACTGTACCGTACCAGGCTTTAGGAGGCTTCTTCGTAATTAATTTTACTTGTGTAATCTCTCCCATTGCCCCGGCTGCAACTCTATCCAAACCACCGATTGCCGCAGAAGGAACAATAATTTGTTTGTTATTGGCCGCTGCTTTGTCTTGTAGATGATTTAGAAATTCAGGGTCGGCAAGCGAGCCTACTGAAACAATGATGACATTGCTGTTTTTAACAATTCGGCTGCTGTATGTTTTCACAGCTTCATGGCCGGCAGCTTCCACTACATAATCAAAATTATTGGAAAAGAATTGGTCAGGATCATCAGTGAACGGCAAAGAGATATTGCTATTCATCTCGCTTTTTCTTTGTCCCTTACGAGAATACCCCCTACATTTACTTCTTCCTTTGAAAGTAAAGAAATCAATTGCTTTGTGATTGTGCCAAACCCTATGATACCTATTTGAATCATATTATCACCGCCAATGTTGTATATTGTATACCTAAAGACGAAACAAAATTTCTTAAAAACAGAACCGAAAGGATATAAGTGAAAAATGAAAGGTTTGAAAAGGTCGAGTTATACCTTGATTTTGCCTTACTTCTATCTTTATGTCAAATAAAGCGGGTGATTATTCTGAATAATAATATTTGCGAGAAAAATAAATAAAAAAGATATTGTCAGAAAATTAAGTTTGTGATATTGTATTTGGTATACAATATTTTATTTTGAGGGGGAAGCTATTGGAAAAGAAAGTGAATGGGGACTCGCTGTTAGCAAAGGCTGCTTCTAATAAAGTATCTGTTCAGGGGGAAAAGAAAAAAGAAAGTGCAGTGATTGTACTTGTACCTGTAAGAAGTAACAGGAATTGTGATTCTCTACATTCATTATGACTTTAAAGGAGGATTTATTTATATGGCTATTATAAAAATTAAAAACACGGATAGACAATTAGAGGTAGATGATAATTCTAACATCCTGAGAAACTCATTAAGGTACGATGGTGATGTGCCAAACCGCTGTGGTGGAGGCTATTGTGGGACATGCCTCGTGAAAATTGAAGATGGAAGTGAAAACCTGGATAACATTAAACCAGCTGAAAAGAAGAAAGTAGGAGAAGATCTATTGGAAGAAGGGTATCGACTTGCTTGCCAGACATTTGTTGTAAAAGATGAGATTACTCTTTCTTGGGATAAAGAAATGACTAAAAAAGTACAAAGACAGAAAGTCAAAAAAGTAAGCACCTAAATCTGGGTGTGATTGAGTAGAATGATATGTTCCTTTGGGAATGTATCATCAGTTTTTCTACCATTTTGGTATACAATATACCTTATAACAAGAACGTAGGAATTCAAGAGTACGGAGCTAAAGGAGACAGTATTCATGACTATTAAAGAAGAAATACATGATATCACGATTATTGGGGGCGGCCCCGTTGGCTTATTTACTGCTTTCTACGCAGGAATGCGTCAGTTATCTGTAAAAATTGTAGAAAGCCTGCCCCATTTAGGGGGACAGCTTTCAGCCCTTTACCCGGAAAAATATATATATGATGTTGCAGGTTTTCCAAAAGTGAAAGCACAGTATCTAGTTGACAGGCTGTGGGAACAAGCTAACTACTTTAACCCTGATATTTGCCTCGGAGAGATGGTTGAAAATATTGAGGTCCAAGAAGACAAAACAATTAAGCTGACCACTAATCAGCAGGTTCATTTTACGAAAACAGTTATATTAACGGCAGGAAACGGTGCTTTCAGTCCAAGGAAAATTGAATTGGATAATGCAGTTCAGTATGAAGGGAAAAATCTCCATTATTTTATAAATGACTTGAACAAGTTTAAAGGAAAAAATGTACTGGTGTTTGGAGGCGGGGACTCAGCAGTGGATTGGGCTTTAATGCTTGAACCATTAGCAAAAAAGGTAACACTGGTTCACCGCCGGGAAAAGTTCCGGGCCCATGAATTCAGCGTGGAGCAGTTATTTAACAGCTCTGTTGATATTAAAACACCTTATATACCTGACTGTTTCCAGGGAGATCATCACACTATTAAAGAAACCATCTTAAGACACAGCAAAGAAGAGACTGACAGACAAACCGTGGAAGTTGATGATGTTATTGTTAATTTTGGATTTCTCTCTTCACTTGGGCCGATGAAAGACTGGGGGCTTACGATTGAGAAAAACTCTATTGTAGTAAATTCAAAAATGGAAACTAACATTCCCGGGGTATATGCGGCAGGAGATATTTGTACGTATGAAGGAAAAGTTAAGCTGATTGCAACTGGCTTTGGTGAAGCGCCAACAGCAGTAAATAACGCTAAATCCTTTATTGATCCAAAGGCGAAGGTGCAACCGCTTCATAGTACAAGTATATTTTCTTAATAATAATAGAAGGCGGGTCGATGATGGCAAAATATACAATGGTGGATAAAGAGACTTGTATTGCGTGCGGGGCGTGCGGCGCTGCGGCACCTGAGATATTTGACTATGATGATGAAGGACTGGCAGAAAATATATTAGATGGTAATAAAGGAGTAGAGCAAGTGGACGAGGAGCTTGAAGAAGACTTGCTGGATGCAGAAGAAGGCTGTCCGACAGAATCAATTAAAGTCTCAACGGAACCCTTTTATTCAACGGTATAAACATTTTCTCTTCCACTTTGGTTTCTTTTTTATATAAGCTAAAATAGTTAACGCTTCCCATAATGCCTCTTCTCTGTGGGAAGCTTACCTAATGTATGACCAAGGAGAGATAGTTTACGTGTTTTCCCATCGTTATAATGAGTCTACATTAGAAAGAATATTATAAATTATTGAACTTTTACGATTTAGGTTTTATCTTTGCTTCATTTGGTATACAATAAACCAAAGAGAGTATAATAAAAAAAGAAAGAAGTGGAGAGAATGTTTATGAAGATTCTACCTAAACAAATAAATTGGTGGGAGAATATGTTTGAAGAAAGGGTCGTTCAGGTCAAAGAGAACCAGACAGTCTCTTGCGAATTATACGGACAAATTTGCAAATCACACTGTGAACAATGTCCCTGGTTAACAAGTGAAACAACCGAAGATAATGAAATTGCATGCCGTCCTCCTGTCATTTAAGGATGCCACGTAATAGGATAATAATTAAAAAACTGCCCCTCCTCAAAAATAATGGAGGCGCAGTTTTTTATCATTGAAAGGAGTGAGCTTTAATCATCAGAATAGATGAACAATAAGCAGCCGTTTCTCCTCATTCGATCTGTTTTTCTTGTTCTTCCTTATCAAGGTCCGACAGAACCGCTAAAGTAATGTTCAAGTTTTGCCGCTCATGAATATTGAATGATTCTGCAGAGAATCAAATGTCTTACCTCAAAAAAGGAGACCTTTTGGTTTTTAGGCAGTATAGAAATGAGTAGACGCTTCATGCTCCTCAATGAGTTATTATCAGGACAACATATTGATTCCAGGAGGGCCTTTTTTTATGTTTCAAAATAAAGTAGTACGTTTAGTTGCACTATTTTTACATTAAATACTTTTTATTTCCTCTGGACTTAAATAGATCAGAAATAACATGATTTAATAATATAGGTTTGTCCACAGTAGTTACAGCGTTTTTTGCACTTCTAGAATATCAGAGAAATTAGTATCAGTTTTTCCTTTTCTTCTATAATTGTGGATCTCAGTATTATAATCCTTATTATGGTTGTTTGCATTATCCATCACAAGGCTGCCATACATCATTTTCTCAACACCTCTTACAAAAATCTTTTCCTTTATAGTACAATGACACAAAAAGAAAGGGTTTTTCTATGATTATTATACCGGACGCAACCGAGGTAAAAGAAAAAATGAACAGCAATACTAAAGAAACTTACGAAAGAGAAATAAAAGAGATTGTTCGAAGAATCGAAAACGCTATGGAAGAACGGAAAACTGAGGTTTCTCTTGGTGATATGTATATCAACGACGAAATAAGAAACAAATTCAAAGAAAAAGGATACTCCTTTGACAAAGGAATTCATCCAGTAACAGGATTTAGAACATTAGAAATTATCAATCTGTCTTTATCGGGTAGTAATTAACACTACCGACTCCATTGCTTGCAATAGTCGTGTAATGAAAGTTCCTTCCCTTAGATAAAAAACCTCTGCGCCTTCGGTCTAACTAATAATCACTTCTAGTTCATCATTTTACTTCTAGAAAGAGAGTGCGAGATTTCTTTAGGCATTGATATTATTCCCTTGATTACTGTTGCAGGTGTCTATATCCTGACTTGATTTTATATTTCACCAGATCCTTTGCTCTGCCCTCACTTTTAACAGTTGTGAACCTGGCCTTTTACATAAGAACTGTAACCAAGAGGATAACCGAGGAATAAGAGATAAAAAACAGTCTAACCATTGGAGTCTTGGTTTTGGCCACATCATTAGTGGCTTGTGGGGGAAAAGTATCAGAAGAGGTAGAACTTGAAAACATGGCCGAAGGTGAAGAAGTTAACGGAGACGAAACAGAACAAATAGAAGATGACTTAAGTCAAGGACTTATTACGTCCTAGGCTTTTATAGTCATTAAGCTTCATATTCATTCCACCGCTTCCATATCTCTCAATATTAGTATAGTTGGTTGTGGTTTGGATCGAGTATACCCCAGTGTACATTAAAGAAATTTGATCTTTATTCTCCAGCCAGTGTTTGATTATCTTTTGTTCATAACCCAAGCCATCCTGAAGTTATTATAGCCTTTGGGGTATAACTTCTTATTTGAGAGGAAGTCACTATCAATCCCTCTCTTTTTTAGGAATGCCCCTTTAGACATATCAGTCATTTTAGAATTAATAGTCATTATGTAAACATTGCCATCCCTCCAATTATGTTTCACAACTACCAGGGTTAAAAAGGACCTGACAAAAAAGACGTGAGCACGGCACTATGCTGAACTCACGCCCAGGAATCTGTTAGACAGCTCCTATAAAAAAGATTAAAAGATAAGTTGTAGAACTGAGATAAAAATCAATAATAATAAGAGGTACATAAAGGTGAAACCGGCATTCCATCGTGATATCTTATAAGGATCTTCGTCTATGATATTGGACATAAGCCTAGGGTTGCATTATATGGACCCATTAAAAATGCCGGCACCGCTCCTCCCAACATAGCTAACGTGAAGACAACCGGCGAGATGCCAAGGATAGAAAAGTCGATTGCTTCAACGAGAAGTGCTAAAGCAACAGCCGGATGCAGGCCAATAAAGGCTAAAGCAAGGGGTAACAGCGGCACAATAAATAAAAAAGCATGCTCTCCTATAACAGTTATCAGTCCCCCAATCCATTTATTAATGGTTTGTTCTGTACCCGAAATACCGATGGCTGAAATGAAAAAGCCGGCAGATAAAAAGATAAAAAACTGGTCTTTCATTTTCAACAGGTGAGTATCAAAGTGCTCTTTTAATCCAGTCAAAAATCCCTTGCCTTTCTGGATAAGAAGCGCCCAAGTAAAAGAAAATGGGATGACTAGAATCGTAACTAAAAACAAGAAACTTACGTCTAAGTATAGGTCTGCAAAAGTAATAATGACGTTTAATAAGAGAACAGCACCAATTAAATGAAACAGCTTAGAAGTTTTTTCGCCTTGAGAAGAATGATCTATCGCAGCTGCCATTTCTTTGTATGCTTGAGGGCGTCCTAATGGGCTTGGTGAATGATATTTTTTGATAAGTAAACTCCAGTGGCCCAATCCAGCAGAAGGCCTAAAATACTTAAAGGAATCAGAATAGGAAGCATGGCTCCCCAGGAGACACCAGTCATTTCGATTACAATCCCCACGATCGGCGTGACAGGTGTCCATAGTAAAGGCATAGCAAAGCCGTGAGTAATAGACCTGCTCATAAAACGAGGTTTATTCGTAATAGAAAACAGTCTGATCGATGGCTGAATCGCATAATACGTCATTGGGAGGGCAGCTAGATTCATAAAAGAGCTTAAGAAGTAAGATATCCCGGAAGACAGCATGTATAGCTGGCCAGAGTTTTTTACTTTTTCCTGTATAATATTTTGCACAGCTTCAGCATAGTTCCCTAATTTAATGGGCAAAGCTAGAATGGGGACCAATGCAAATAAACTTAGTAAATTGAGCATGCTGCCAAATGAAAATAAATAATGGGCTGGGCTCGTCCCACTCGTGTAAAGCATGAATATCCCCAAACCCAGGAAAGCAAGACCGAATTTTAATACCATTTTATTAACTAAAGTGATGGTTAGTAAAATACTTAACAGAGAAAGAAGTGAAACAAGGAACTCAACGACAGAAGAAGGGAATAAAACAGATAAAAGATACACAATTATTAGTACGGTAAACAAATACTTCAGCATCCGTATCCACCTACTATTTTGTTTTTTATTGCAGATAATTCAAAAAATACTAACTTATTAAATAATTATTTGTATACAATATACCACAAAGTGCTATATAATAAAAAGAAAACGATGTGAATTTTTACGTTTTGGTTTTCTTCTCTAACGCAAAAAACTACGGAAGTTGATTTCATTGGTTTAATGCAGTAAATACGGTATAATTTTAGGAATAAGGTAGAAAACAAGGGGGGATTTCATTGAAAGGCTGGTTTGAAGAGGAAATTATATCCATCAGGGAGCGGGCATATATATATTTGAAAAATATGATTCTAGAGGGCGAGTATAAAGCTGGTGATCGTTTGGTTGAACGAGAACTGGCGGAAAAAATGAACATTAGCCGAACGCCAATCAGGGAAGCACTATTTCGATTGGAGTCTCAAGGCTTTGTTAAAACGGTTCCCCGAAAAGGAGTGCTTGTTTCCCAAATTTCCACGGAAGAAGTTATCGAAGTATTTACGATTTTATCTTCACTAGAAGTGTTGGCGGCGAAGTTGGCTGCACAGAAAATTCAGAGACTGAAAAGAGAAGTTTGATCAATATATACAAAAGATCACGACAGCTCTGGAGAAAAAGGATTCAGCTGAAATTTCTCAACTTCATATTGAAATAAGCCACGCTTTATATAGAGCGGCTAGAAGCCTAAGCTTTATGAGATGCTGACAGATTTAATGGACTATATCCGTGCTTTTGCCTCTACCGGCCATAAGCTTAAAGGGCGGATGGAGGAGTCCATGAGAGAGCATTTAGCTGTCTTAAAGGCTGTGAGAGACCATGAGGTTGAGATGGCCGAATACCTTACAAAGATTCACATCGAAAACTCCAAGAGAGCCTACATTGAAGCAATCAACAGTAAAAACCAACAAGTTTCTGAAGGGTAATGATAAATTTCTTGTCATCGCCCTTTTTTTATTGCTGAAACTGTTGTCTGAAAATTCTTATTATGGTATATTGTATACCATAATAAGAATTTTTCTTTAGGAAAGGTGGAGGAAGAAAAATGATCTTAGTTTGCAGCGACCATGTTAAGGATGGAATTGAATTGCTCCACGCACCCCATATTAAAAAAAATGATATGAAAAGCCCATGCCGGTTTTGTCACAACGAGGCAAATTTTGAAATTTATTATTTTAAAGTTTTGGAGGAGGTAAATTAATAGTGAAAAACCGGGAGGTCAAGGGCCTCTGATTACCGGTACTCAGTGACATTTTTAAGGTTTTGCGTTCTTGCTTTTTACTACGCTTCATTCTAAGATTAATAAAGGAATTTAGGCTGCAATTCTGGCCTGAATAGGAATCTATATCGTTTGCGTATACCTTATTTCTATAAATGGACAAGAAGGAGTTGGATGATATGATTGATCAACTTTCCTGGAAAGTTGGCGGTCAGCAAGGTGAAGGGATTGAGAGTACGGGAGAGATCTTCGCTATTGCTTTAAATCGTTTAGGATATTATTTATATGGATACAGGCATTTCTCTTCACGAATCAAGGGCGGACATACCAATAACAAGATCCGTGTAAGTACCAAACCGTTAAATTCTGTCTCAGATGATCTTGATATATTAGTAGCGTTTGACCAGGAAACAATAGATGTGAATGTTCATGAATTAAAGGAAGGCGGCATTGTGATTGCCGATGCAAAGTTTTCTCCAACCCTGCCTGAGGAAGGAAAGGCAGAACTTTATCCTGTCCCTTTTTCAGAGATTGCTAAGGAACTAGGAACTTCCCTGATGAAAAATATGGTAGCTGTCGGAGCTTCCGCTGCTGTATTGGGTCTTGCTCCTGAATTGTACCGAAACGTCGTGCAAGAGATATTCGGAAAAAAAGGAGAAGCGGTAGTTGAGAAAAATATGGAAGCTTTGCAGCAGGGTGCCGCATTTTTCAAAGAACAGGCTGGTGAAGTAGAGAGATACCATTTAATAGAAGCTGATGGGAAAAAGAGAATGTTTATGATCGGCAACGACGCGATTGGACTGGGTGCTGTCGCTGGCGGCGCCAGGTTTATGCCGGCATATCCGATAACCCCAGCCTCTGAAATTATGGAATATCTCATTAAGAAGTTTCCAGAGTTTGGAGGGACTGTTATCCAAACTGAGGATGAAATTGCGGCAGCAGTCATGGCCATTGGGGCTAATTATGCAGGGGTAAGAGCATTAACAGCGTCTGCCGGACCCGGGCTTTCTCTTATGACAGAAGCGATCGGCCTGTCAGGGATGACAGAAACTCCTCTGGTAATTGTAGATACACAGCGGGGCGGCCCGAGTACCGGACTGCCGACAAAGCAGGAACAATCGGATTTAATGGCGATGATTTACGGCACGCATGGAGAAATCCCTAAGATTGTGATGGCTCCAAGTACAGTAGAAGAAGCCTTTTATGATACGATAGAAGCTTTTAACCTGGCAGATGAGTACCAGTGCCCTGTCATTATGGTTACAGATCTGGCACTTTCACTCGGGAAACAGACAGTAGAGCCTCTCGATTATGAAAAAATTAACATTAACCGTGGAAAATTGGACTTTCATCCAAACCTTCCAGAACAGGACCCGGCAGAATACTTTAAGCGTTTTGCCGTAACCGATGATGGCGTTTCCCCTCGTGTGGTCCCAGGTACAAAAAATGGAATTTTTCATGTGACTGGAGTAGAGCATGATGAAACAGGAAAGCTTCTGAACACCCGGTAAATCGTAAAGACCAAATGGACAAGCGAATGAGGAAGCTTTCCGCTGTTTCAGACCGATTTGATACACCGGTGGCTTATACAGGTACCCATGACCATGCTGATCTTTTGGTTATTGGCGTTAATTCAACAAGGGGGACGATCAGTGAAGCGATTCCTCGTCTGGAAGCAGACGGTGTCAAGGTAAACCATGCACAAATCAGGCTTCTTCACCCTTTCCCAAGCGATGAACTTAAGCCGCTTATGGACCGAGCTGATAAAGTAGTCGTTGTTGAAAATAATGCTACCGGACAGCTTGCCAATATTATTCGCTTAAATACAGGGGCTGCTCATATCGAAAATATTTTGAAATATGACGGTAACCCATTTCTTCCATCAGAAATTCATAATAAATGCAAGGAGGCTGCACATCGTGGCAACATTGAAAGAGTTTCGCAATAAGGTTAAGCCTAATTGGTGCCCGGGGTGTGGAGATTTTTCCGTCCAGGCAGCGATTCAAAGAGCAGCTGCCAATTCAGGCCTGGAACCTCATGAACTAGCTTTGATCACAGGAATTGGCTGTTCAGGACGCCTTTCCGGCTATATTAATTCATATGGATTTCATGGCGTGCATGGAAGAGTTTTACCTTTAGCACAAGGCGTGAAAATGGCCAATCGTGATCTTACAGTGGTTGCTTCTGGAGGAGACGGGGATGGTTTTGCTATCGGAATGGGCCATACGATCCATTCGATCAGAAGAAACATCGATATTACCTATATCGTCATGGACAACCAAATTTATGGTCTGACCAAAGGACAGACTTCCCCGCGCAGTGAAATGGGGTTTAAAACCAAAAGCACGCCTGGAGGATCGATTGAATCGTCACTTCATGTTATGGAAACAGCGTTGACAGCTGGCGCCACATTTGTTGCTCAAAGCTTTTCAAGTGACTTAAAAGAATTAACATCCTTAATTGAGCAAGGAATGGCTCACAAAGGATTCTCGTTGATTAACGTCTTTAGTCCATGTATTACGTTTAATAAGGTCAATACTTATGATTGGTTTAAAGAGAATCTAACGAAATTAAGTTCAGTTGAAGGATATGATCCATCCAGCCGCATGCAGGCAATGCAGACGCTCATGGAAAACAATGGCCTTGTAACCGGATTAATCTATCAAGATACTGAGAAGCCATCCTATCAGGAATTAGTGGAAGGCTACAAAGAAACTCCTCTCGCCCACGAGGATCTCGACTTGGATGAAGAAAAGTTTAATGAATTGTTACATGAGTTTATGTAATCGAAGGGAAGGATCTTCTTAGGTCCTTTCCTTCTTTTTATTCCCTTTGGTAAGCTAGGGGAGGAAAATGTAAGCAGGAGGGTACATGTCATGAAAGAATTAAAACAATTGTTGCATCGAATTGATCATAAAGGATACAAAGCGTACAAAGATTGTAAAGGCACTTATCAGTTTCCTCGTTTTATTTTACACATTGATCATGTGCAGGCAGATCCCTATGCAAGTCCTTCGAAAATAAGAATTGAAATCAAGCAGAAATTGTTTCCGATGAACAAAGAGTGGTTCTCTTCTCGTGCCAGAAAGATTGCTGTGGAAGATTATTTTGCAAGAAATGCAGCCGAGAGGATAAAGAAAAATCATTTTCGCTCTTTAACCATAGACGCACCCGGTCAGGAGGTCATAGAGCGCAGTGCTTGCGCTGCAAATGACAATGGTCTGGAGCTTCGTCTGTCCCTTCACTTGCCGGCAAGGGGACGGACGATATTAGGAAAGCAGGCTGCAGTTGTTCTTACTGAAGAGCTTCCTGTTTTAATCAATGAGGCAGTCTTTGATTTTGCGGAAAGAAGGCTTACAGAACAATTAATCCTTATGGATCAGCAAGAAGCCATTCGCACCTATTTACATAAAAATAACCTTGTTTCGTTTGTAGCCAATGGCTCAATTCTTCCCAGAGAAAGCGGAATCAGCAATAAACCATTGCAATCTTCAAGGACAGTAAGCTTTCAATCCCCGCCTTCCATGGAAATTGAGATACCAGTTCCCCACGGTTCTCCCATCAAAGGCATGGGACTGACCAAAGGAGTGAACTTAGTCGTTGGCGGCGGATACCACGGGAAAAGCACTCTCCTTGAAGCCATTGAGCGAGGAGTATATAACCACAGACGAGGTGATGGCCGTGAATACGTGATTACCGAAGAAAGTGCATGTAAAATCCGGGCTGAAGATGGACGTAGTGTGAAGGGAGTGGATATTTCACCTTTCATTTCGAATCTTCCCATTCAAAAGGATACACAACACTTTTCCACTGATAATGCCAGCGGCAGCACGTCACAGGCAGCAAATATTATGGAAAGCATTGAAGCCGGTGCCGAAACATTGCTTATTGACGAGGATACAAGCGCCACTAATTTTATGATTCGAGACAGCCGAATGCAGGCGCTTGTTGCTAAAGAGAAAGAGCCGATTACTCCGTTTATTGATAAGGTTACAAGTCTGTACCAAGAGCACGGCATCTCAACCATCCTTGTCGTAGGGGGGTCAGGAGATTATTTTGAAGTTGCTGATAAAGTGGTCATGATGGATGAATACACCCCTGTGGATGTTACGGAGAAGGCCAAAGAAATTGCAAAGGACAGCAAACAAAGAAGTGATTTATTTGATGAATCGTTTGGAGATTTCAAAAAAAGATTGGTGAAAAAAGAAAGCTTTGATACCAGAAAAGGCAAGAAGGAAAAAGTGGACGCCAAAGGAAGAACCACCATTTTTATGGCCGGGAAACGATCGATCTTTCTTTTGTCGAACAATTGGTTGATCCCAGTCAGACAAAGGCTGTAGCTGCGTTATAAAATATTGTGCTGACAAGCTTTTTGATGATCAAACATCTCTTGCTGAAGTTCTTGATAGAGTTGAAAAGGAAATGGAGGAAAAGGGAATTGACATGGTTTCTTCTTTTCCAGGCAAGCATCCGGGGGAGCTTGCCAAGCCAAGACGCATAGAAGTATCCGCAGCCATCAATCGTCTTCGCTCCCTTCAAGTGGCAAAGCCCCGTTAAATATAAGGAATTATTGTGTTTGCAGTCATTTGGAGTTATAATTTACTATTGTATCTTTGTCTTACAACAGATCATTTTGTTTATATAAATAGAAGAGTACCACCTGTAAGAAAGGAGTTAACACAATGAATGAAGAACAGCGCAGGCAGCAGCAAGGGTTAGAACCTGAAGCTGAGACAGAGTCAGTGGAAAAGAAACAGACTCCAAAGGAATACAGTAAATACTTCGACTTTTCAAAAGCAAGCATTGAATCTTCAGAAGACGGCAAACAATATATGAAAATAGGCGGCCGCAGTATTTTAATTAATGACCAGCCTGATTATAAAAAGGGAAAGCGAAGAGGGAAAGAGGAAGTGGAGGTTCATTATGATTTCTCCATCCCTGAAGAAATGAAAGAGATAGGCAAAGGGAAAAAGTACCTCATTCGCACATATGGCTGTCAAATGAATTACCATGACACGGAAAATATGGCTGGCATACTAGAAGGCATGGGCTTTGAAGCAACAGAAGAAACAAACGAAGCTGATTTTATTTTGCTTAATACCTGTGCAATCCGGGAAAATGCGGAAAACAAGGTGTTTGGGGAAGTAGGACACTTAAAGCCTCTCAAACAGGAAAAGCCAGAACTTATGTTGGCGGTATGTGGCTGTATGTCTCAGGAAGAAGCCGTTGTGAACCGAATTATGCAAAAGCATCAGCACATTGACTTAATCTTTGGAACACACAATATTCACCGCTTGCCTCAGCTCGTCCAGGAGGCACTTTATGGGAAAGAAATGGTGATTGAAGTCTGGTCCAAGGAAGGTGACGTTGTTGAAAATATGCCGCGAAAGCGGGAAGGCAAAACGCAGGCATGGGTGAACATTATGTATGGATGTGATAAGTTCTGTACGTACTGTATTGTGCCCTATACAAGAGGAAAAGAACGCAGCCGAGTACCAGAGGATATCATCGCTGAAGTAAGGGATCTTGCCAGACAGGGATATAAAGAAATTACTCTCCTTGGCCAAAATGTTAATGCATACGGCAAGGATTTAGATCAAGAGTACGGCTTAGGAGATTTGATGGATGAAATCCGAAAAATAGACATCCCACGTGTTCGCTTTACGACGAGTCATCCGCGTGACTTTGATGATCATTTAATTGAAGTTCTTGCAAAGGCGGCAATCTGGTTGAGCATATCCACCTGCCAGTTCAGTCAGGCAACAGTGAAGTGCTGAAGCTTATGGCCAGAAAGTATACAAGAGAACACTATGTGAAGTTAGCTGAAAAGATTAAAAAAGCTATTCCTAATGCTTCCTTTACTACTGACATTATCGTCGGTTTTCCTAACGAAACAGAAGAACAATTTGAGGATACCCTTTCGCTGATGAAAGAAATGGAATATGATAGTGCATATACGTATATTTATTCTCCTAGAGAAGGAACGCCAGCAGCTAAAATGAAAGACAATGTTCCGTTGGAAGTGAAAAAAGACCGCCTGGCCAGATTAAACAAAGTGGTCAATGATATTGCAGCTAAGAAGAACCTGGCCCTTCAGGATCAAGTGGTTGAGGTGCTTGTGGAAGGTGAAAGCAAAAAGAATCCAGATATCTTGTCAGGAAGAACACGTACCAATAAACTTGTAAACTTCGCTGGTCCAAAGTCTGTAATAGGTGAAATAGTATATGTAAAAGTAACAGAGGCTAAAACGTGGTCGCTCGATGGCCAACTTGTTGAACATGCAGAGGTGAATAAGTAGATGTCAGAACAATATGTAACAAAAAAAGAAGTCCTTTCCCAGGCAAAGGAACTAGGAAAGTTAATTGCAGGAACAGAAGAGGTTGATTTTTTTAAGCGAGCCGAAAAACAAATCAACCAGAACTTAAAAGTTCAGGAATTAATTGGTAAAATTAAGAAAAAGCAAAAAGAAGCTGTCAATCTTCAACATTATCAAAAAGGCGAAGCTTTGAAAAATGTTGAAAAAGAAATTGATGAATTGAATGCACAGCTTGATGAGATTCCAATTGTCAATGAGTTTAAAAGCAGCCAGACAGAAGTGAATGAACTTCTTCAGCTTGTATCCGGAACCATCTCTAATAAAGTGACAGATGAAATTATTACGTCAATGGGCGGAGATGTGCTTCAAGGCACGACAAATAAGAATCCGTTCTTAAACATTAATAACAAATAAGAAGCAAAGAAGGCACCTCCAAAATACTGACTTTTGGAGGTGCCTTCTTTTTTTGGTCTAGATAGGGAGCCACGGAAAAGGTTCTAATCGATTTCAGGAGCAAGGCAGCAGCCTTCCTGATCCTTCTTTTTAGCTCGAAAGCTTGAAGCAATCTGGCTCCTGTCCCTAAAAAAGGGTGCAGAAGGGCAACGTCTGCATAAGTAAATTAATTTTTTTCCTTACGCTGAAGAAAGGGCATTTTTCTTCATTTGCTGAGGAGTCGGACAATATTTTGTTCATGTTTTTAGAGCCTGTGCATAGGTATTAGGGGTGAGGACTACTTTTCTTATTTAACATCATGAGATAAAGGATAGGCAAATTCACCATTTGTTCTGCATAGGTATAGGTAAAAGCCTGATTGTACGTGCTGCGTCCAACAGGGGGCTATTCAAGAAGGAGGGAAGGGAAATGTCTCACGGTGAAGAAATAAAATATCGAGAGATTATCACGAAAGCAGTTTGCGGGAAAGGGAAAAAGTATTCAAAAGAGCATCATGTCGTTAAAACGCCGCACAAACCTTCAAGTATTTTAGGGTGCTGGATCATTAATCATAAGTATGAAGCTGACCGCAAAGGAGATAGTGTTGAAATAGCCGGGTTCTATGATATTAACATTTGGTATTCCTATGAGGATAATACTAAAACTGAGGTTACCACGGAGAATGTCCAATATAAAGAGTATGTCCCTTTAACCATGAGAGATAAAGAAGTCATGTCTGATGATTTTGATGTGATTGCAAGAACCATTAAACAGCCAAATACGTTGGAAGCATCCATTGGGGACAAAGACAGAGAGGTAAGGGTAGAAGTGGAGCGCGAGTTTGCAGCTGAAATTGTCGGAGAAACAAAGGTATGCATCCAAATTCATCCTGATGCTGAAGATCATGATTATGAGGATATTAAGTGGGATGAGCAAGTATCTGATGAAGAATTAAAAGAAATTGATACAGATTTTCTAGGAGGCAAGCACGATTATAAAGATTAAAACACCTGTAACCCAGGTGTTTTTCTTTTGTCTTTTGTTTTTTCCATTTTTGTTCTTTATTCTTCTGGTACTGCCCCTCTGATGAACAGAAAGAGAGTATGATATAATATGTGACAGCAAAATTGTACGAGTAGAAAGATAGACTTGGAGGAATTGTTGTGGCGAAAGAAACACCTATGATGAAACAATATAAACAAATAAAGGCCGAGCACCAGGATGCCTTTCTTTTTTTTAGACTTGGAGACTTTTATGAGCTCTTTTTAGAGGATGCGGTAAAGGCCGCCCAGGAGCTTGAGATCACGTTAACAAAAAGGGGACAAGGTGAAGACAGCATTCCGATGTGCGGTGTTCCTTACCATTCAGCCGAGCATTATATTACACAGCTGATAGCTAAAGGATATAAAATAGCCATCTGTGAACAGGTGGAAGATCCTCGGACAGCCAAAGGAGTAGTGAAGAGGGAAGTCGTTCAATTAATTACCCCAGGTACTGTAATGGATGGAAAAATGATTGATGAGAAGGAAAACAATTTTATAGGAGCTGTACATGACTTTGAAGACGGAACGGTAGCGTTGGCAAGAATTGACTTGACTACAGGGGAGTCTGTGGCCTCTCTTCTTACTGATGATCCAAAAGATTGGACAAGAGAACTTGCCGGAACCTCTGTCAAAGAGGTAGTTGTCTGCAGGGAAGCACCAGATCGGATTCTTGAAGAAATCAAGAAGCTGGGGATCACGGTTTCCTATGAAGACAATGCGGAGGTAGACCAGGCGTTTCACTCTTTGTGCCGCCATGTGCAGCAGGATAAGATCATACAAACGTATGCCAGGCTGACCAACTATTTGTCAAGCACTCAGAGAAGGTCGCTAGATCATCTGCAGGCCGTGGACATCTATAACCCTAACAACCATATGCAAATCGATGTTTTCTCTAAGCGCAATCTGGAACTTACTGAAACGATCCGGGAAAAAACAAAAAAAGGCTCCTTGTTATGGCTCCTTGATAAAACAGTGACTGCAATGGGAGGACGGTTACTGAAAAGGTGGATAGAGCAGCCTCTATTAGAAAAAGACAGTATTAAGGAGCGCCATTCACTTGTGTCCTCCTGGCTTGATAATTTCTTTGCAAGAGAAGATGTCAGAGACAAACTAAAAGAAGTCTATGATCTTGAGCGTTTATGTGGGAAGGTAGCATACGGAAATGTCAATGCAAGAGAGCTTGTGCAATTAAAACGATCTCTTTTACAAGTTCCGGGAATCATTGAAATCATCTCTTCTTTAAATAATGAGTACGCGAGCAAACAAATAGAAAGCGTGGATATATGCAGCCCATTAGTAGACTTATTGGAAAAAAGTCTGGTAGACGAGCCACCCATTTCTATTAAAGAAGGCGGCATGATTAAAGACGGCTACCATGAGCAGCTGGATGAATACAAGCATGCCAGCCGAAACGGCAAGGAATGGATTTCTTCTCTTGAGAAAAAAGAAAAAGAACGAACTGGCATCAAATCTTTAAAAATTGGCTACAACAAAGTATTTGGATACTACATAGAAGTCACCAAGGCAAATATTCCTTACCTTGAGGAAGGCTTATATGAAAGAAAGCAAACGCTCACGAATGCCGAACGCTTTATTACTCCGGAGCTTAAAGAGAAAGAAGCATTAATACTGGAGGCGACCGAGAATATAGAACAATTGGAGTATGATCTGTTTCTTGACATACGTGAACGTGTGAAAGACTACTTGGCTCCTTTGCAGCAATTGGCAAAAATCATTAGTGAAATAGACGTTCTTCAGGGTTTTGCAGTGTTAAGTGAAGAACAAAACTATGTTATGCCTGCGTTTTCTGAGAACAGAAAGGTTGTAATCAGAGAAGGAAGACACCCTGTCGTAGAGCAAATGATTGAGCGGGGTGAATACGTGGCCAATGATGTCACCATGGACAAAGAATGTGAAATGCTGCTTATCACGGGTCCAAATATGGCGGGGAAAAGCACGTACATGAGACAGCTTGCCTTACTGTCAATTATGGCGCAAGTAGGGTGCTACGTACCAGCTGCAAAGGCAGAGCTTCCTTTATTCGATCAGGTCTTTACAAGGATTGGAGCTGCAGATGACCTGGCAGCCGGGCAAAGCACCTTTATGGTAGAAATGCTTGAAACCCATCATGCGTTATCCAAGGCTACAGAAAACAGCTTAATCTTATTAGATGAAATTGGACGAGGAACCTCTACCTATGATGGCATGGCCTGGCACAAGCGATTATTGAACACATTCATAATAACATTGGAGCCAAAACGCTGTTTTCCACCCATTATCACGAGTTGACAGCCCTGGATCAGAATCTTCCTCGTATGAAAAATGTCCACGTATCCGCGATGGAAGAAGACGGAGAAGTTGTTTTTTGCATAAAGTCATTCCAGGGCAGGCAGACCGAAGCTACGGAATTTATGTAGCGAAGCTTGCGAGCCTCCCTGATTCTGTCATAGAGAGAGCTGAGGTGATCTTAAAAGAGCTTGAAGGTGGACAGTCTTTTGTGAAAACAAGATCTCTTGAAGATAATGAGAAAGAGGCATCTCCTCAGCAGCTTTCACTGTTTCAGGAAGAGCCAGCTGCTTTAAAGCACACAAAAGCTCCTGAAGAAAAAGCTTCCTCCCAGGCAAAGGGTGTGCTTTCAGAGTTAAAGAAAGCAGATGTGTTGAACATGAGCCTATTCAGGCACTGCAGACCTTATATGACTTGCAGCAAAAAATAAAAGACTGATAGACGCAGTATGGAGGTGAGGGCATGGGAAAGATTATTAAGCTTAATGATGAGCTTTCAAATAAGATTGCCGCAGGCGAAGTTGTAGAGAGACCAGCTTCTGTAGTGAAAGAGCTGGTTGAAAATTCAATTGATGCCAATAGTTCAAGAATTGAAATTGATGTGGAAGAAGGCGGGCTTTCAAAAATCCGCATCTTAGATGACGGAGAAGGAATGACGAGAGAAGACGCAGAAAATGCTTTTTTCCGCCATGCGACAAGCAAAATAAAAGATGAGCAGGATCTTTTCAAGATTTCCACACTTGGTTTAGAGGAGAAGCTCTGCCAAGTATTGCCTCTGTGTCCCGGCTGACCATTGAAACCGGAAATGGAGAGGGACCTGGCACGATGATTCGTTATCAAGGCGGCAAGCGAATCGCCTCCTCTTCTTCAAAAAGCAGGAAGGGAACCGAAATTACGGTGTTGGATTTGTTTTTTAATACGCCAGCCCGCTTAAAGTATATGAAAACCATTCATACAGAGCTCGGCAATATTACGGACGTGATTAACCGTCAGGCCCTTGCCCATCCGGATATTTCTTTTCGGTTGACCCATAATGGACGCCAGCTGTTATTTACTAATGGGAATGACGATCTGCTCCCTGTGATTGCAGCCATATATGGAAGGCAGACGGCAAGGAAGTTTTTGCCTTTATCAGTGAAGACTCTTGATTACGAGATAAAAGGATTCATTGCAAGGCCAGAAGTGACCAGAGCCACCCGCCAGTACATTTCTATTTTTATTAATGGACGATATATCAAGCATTTCCCCCTTCACAAAGCCATCGAGAAGGGATACCACACCTTGCTTCCCATTGGCAGGCATCCTCTTGTGGTGCTTCATATTACAATGGATCCGGTTCTTCTTGACGTCAATGTCCACCCTTCTAAATTGGAAGTCCGTTTAAGCAAGGAAGAGGAACTGTTAAAAGCCTGTGAAGAAGGAATACGAAATGCTTTTCGAGGGGAACAGCTGATACCCCAGGGGGAACTTCCAAAAGCAGCAAAACCAAAATCAGAACAAATAAGTCTCTCTTTGAATCGTTTTTCATCTTCTTCTGAAACGAGGATACATGCTCCTGAGGATCAGCCTCCTCCTCCCATGGATAGAAAGATAGTACCTCCGAGTGAAGAAAGGAAAGAAGAGGAAGATGAACATCCGGTGATGGAATCGATGGTTAAAGAATCATTTCCACTTTCAGGTCTATCATCTGACGTTCAAAAAGGTACTAAAGAAAAAGAGCTGGAAGAGACCGAAATACAGGAGGATTGGACGTCAGCTGAAGAGACACACGAGGCTCGCGTGCCGCCAATGTATCCTATCGGCCAGCTTCACGGGACATATATCTTAGCTCAAAATGAACAAGGATTGTACATTATAGATCAGCATGCAGCTCAAGAACGAATTAAGTATGAATATTTCAAAGAAAAAATTGGAGAAGTAGAACCATACTTGCAAGAGTTGCTGGTTCCTATTACTCTGGAGGTTTCACAGCCTGAAGCAGCCATTCTAGAATCCCACTCAGAAGCATTACAGGACGTCGGGATTTTTCTGGAGTCTTTTGGTCCTTTAACCTATAGAGTGACGTCTCACCCTGTTTGGTTTCCTAAAGGAGAAGAGGAGGAAACCATCAGAGACATTCTTGATCAGCTTTTTGAGGAAAGAAAGATCGATCTTCATCAGCTGCGTGAAGAAGCAGCTATTCTTATGTCGTGTAAAGCGGCAATCAAAGCGAACAGGCATCTAAAAGAGGAAGAAATCTTTTCCTTACTGGAGACGCTTAGAAAAAGCACAGACCCGTTTACTTGTCCTCACGGACGTCCTATCATTGTTCATTATTCCACCTATGATATGGAAAAAATGTTTAAGAGAATTATGTAGGCTAAAGCAGCAGGACAATGATTGTTTTAAGGAGGGAGCTTTGTGGAAAGATATAAGCTTGAAAGTGTCTGGATTGAGGGGGAAAAGGTACATTTTCATACTGGTCTGATAAAGGTCCCGAACTCTGGAGAAAATCACTCCTGGACGATTACGATTGAAACGGCCTATAGTGATTTCCTAAGTGATCTGCAGCAGCAAGGGAAGTTGGCCACGATAGAAATGAATGATGAAATTGGCAGAAGTCTGAAAGGCCGGGGATTTGTTTCCAGCTCGTCGTATACAAAGGAGTATCAGCGTTTTTTATTAACTGGAACGGCCCGGCTGACCGTCTCATAATGTTCACTTTCTCCTCGTTAATCAATCGGGAAATGTGGTATAATAAGTCAAAAAGACGTAAGGGGAGCGTGAAAACATGACAGGCTTGGATCTAATCGCGATCTTAGGAATCTCCGCTTTTGTAATTGGAGTAGGTATTATCATGGGGATTTACTTTCTTAAGCAGTCTGAATCAGATAAGTCTTAATTGGACAAGCAAAAAGCACCGGATGCCGGTGCTTTTTTGGTGCCTCTTTTTGTGGTGCCTGGCACCCTTATCTTATGTAATGTTACTGTAACACAGTAGAGACCAAAACCCCTGGTGGATAGGGTTTCTATTATTTTTTAAACTTTGGGTGCCAGCACTGGCATAAAAAGAATCAGCTGACATAGAAATAAAGAAAAGCTTTCCTATTAAAAAAGGGAGGAAGATACAATGTCAGCTGGTGAACTCCTTCTTATTATCAGCTTATCTACATTTATGCTTGGCATCGGTTTAATGGTTGCTTTTTCATTTTTATACCAGGCAAGAAAAAAAGACAGGTAAAAGGAATGATAATCGCAGACATGCGGTTTTTTTTTGCTTTTTTAAGAGCTAGGAAGCTTTTTATGGTCAAGTTGCCTCTTCAAGGGGTGAAAAATGGTATACTTGGAAAAGATAAAAAGCAGGTGATACCTTGATCATTACGACAAGTAAACAAGCAAAAGGCAATAAAGTACAACGAGCTCAATACCTTGCCGACAAGTGGGAGGTGCCGTTTGTCATTCGCAAAAAGGCATCGATGAAAGCACTGTTAAGAGAATGGAATCAGCCGGTCTATGTAGTGGAAAACGATACGGAAAAAATCTATCATCCCGATGAAGAGCATCCGTTTTATTTTCATCCAAGCATGGCCTGGTTGAGAGCAAAACGCCTTCTTAATAATGAAAGGGACACTTTCGTGGAAGCTGCTGGCCTTCAGGAAGGTATGTCGGTATTGGACTGTACAATGGGACTGGCTTCAGACAGCATCATAGCCAGCTTCTCTGCTGGAGAAAAGGGAAAGGTGACCGCTTTAGAAGGAAATCGGTATATGGCTGAAGCGGTGACCTGGGGACTTAAGGAGTGGAAAAGCGGGAATGAGTCTTTTGATGAAGCTTGTCAGCGAATAAACGTGGTGGTCTCTGACCACGTTACTTTTCTTCAAAAGCAGCAGTCAGATAGTTTTGATATCGTTTATTTTGACCCTATGTTTCATGAAACGATTGATGCATCGACTCATCTGCATCCCCTAAAAAACTTGCATGGTATAATGATTTGACAGCGGTAGCAGTAGAAGAAGGAAAGAGAGTGGCCAAGGAGAGAGTTGTGTTAAAAGATGAGGTCCATAGTCCTCGTTTTCATCTGCATGGCTTTATACCAAGAAAAAGAAAGAGCTCAAAGATTGCTTTTGGAACCATTGAAAAGAAAGAAGGAAACACATGAAGGAAAAATTGATCGCTGTAGTAGGACCGACTGCCGTAGGAAAAACAAAAGCAGGAGTGGAAATCGCCAGACATTTTAATAGTGAAGTCATCAGCGGCGATTCCATGCAAGTCTATAAAGGCCTTGATATCGGAACAGCTAAGGTGACTCCTGAAGAAATGGGGGAGGTCCCCCATCATATGATCAACATTAAAGAGCCTGGTGAATCTTTTACCGCTGCCGAATTTCAGGAGAAAGCCCGCCGTCTGGTTACAGATATAAACCAAAAGGGAAGGATTCCCGTTGTGGTAGGAGGGACCGGATTATACATACGAGCACTGACAAGAAACTTTTCATTTAATGAAGCAGAGAAGGATGAAGGTTTCAGAAAGAGTCTGGAGGAGAAAGCAGAGAAATTTGGGAAAGAGGCAGTACACCAAAAGCTTTGGGAAATAGATCCAAAGAGCGCTAAAGAGATTCCGCCTCAAAACCTTAGAAGAGTAATACGTGCTCTTGAAATCTATCATCTGACGGGCAAAACAATGGATCGATTTTATGAACAAGAAGAGGATGAAACGCCTATAATCTCCAATTGATCGGGTTATCGATGGAGCGGGAGAAATTATATCAAAGAATTAATGAACGAGTGGATCAAATGATGAAGGAAGGTCTTCTTGAAGAAGTTCAGTGGCTCTATGATAGAGGACTTCAAGGCAGCCAGTCAGCTAGAGGTATTGGCTATAAGGAACTTCTTATGCATCTCGAAGGGAAGGCGTCATTGTCAGAAGCCGTAGAGCTGCTGAAAAGAAATTCACGAAGATATGCCAAGCGGCAGTTAACATGGTTTCGTAATAAGGAAAACGTGGAATGGTTTGATATGTCTCAAGATAATCATAATGAAAAAATAAAAGAAATGATAAGCTTTTTAGAAGGAAAGTATGAAAAGGGCGTCGAATGAAAAGAAGTAGAGAAAAGAGAAGGGGATGGAAGCACATGAAGCAATCTGTCAATATTCAGGATCAATTTCTGAACACATTACGCAAGGATAATATCCCTGTGACTGTTTTTTTACTTAATGGTTTTCAGCTGCGGGGCACCGTAAAGGCATTTGATAATTTTACAGTTGTACTAGAAAGTGATGGAAAGCAGCAGCTAGTATACAAGCATGCCATTTCTACGTTTTCTCCCCAGCGAAATGTATCATTGCAAATTGACCCGGAGAACGCGAACAACTAAAAGAACATGCTCCTATGGAAACATAGGAGTTGTTTTCTTGCCAGTTATAAAATTTCACGTATCGTATTTAGTGTAATAATGGTAAATATATCCATCTAAGGGGCAATTCTAACTACCTCCTGTCTAAACAGCCTGACACCCTACGAGTAGGATGTCAGGCTGTTGTTTTTACTGGAAGCCGATTGTTCCACATACTGAATATATTTGGTCAACGTTAAAATAGTGCGTAAACCAAGTTTTTCTTTGACGGCTTCAGGAGGGACACCCTTTGTAAGTTCATTTACTATATACGTATTTCTAAAATGTTGGGCTGAAAGGCCTTTTCTCACCCCGGCTCTTTCAAGTTCCTGCCTGATCATCTTTTGAATAGCGACCTCAGTAAGCATTTTCGGAGAGTCATTTTCATAAGACCATCGGTATGTTTGTCGTTGAAAATCAAAAGCCACGAAGAGGGGATCATTGTCACGCTTAGGACGGACAGCATCAGGAACGGCCCTTAAATATTGAAATATCAATGCCTGATCCTTCCTGGAGAGGAGTACTTTTCGGCCGTTTCCAGAATCTTTAGGCACCAGGATAACTTTTTGAGAAAGATTGACATCTTTCATTCGCAGATAAGCCACTTCCTGCAACCTGAGACCATATTTTATAAACAGACGGAGCAACACGATATTACGAGGTGCGAGCAGCGGCCTGGAGCCTGTTGTTTCACAGACAACCCGGCATCTGAGGAAATAGAATCAAGAAGTTGTTTTTCCTCTGAGGGACTGATTAAGTCTTCTTTTTCCAATTCATTTTGGACCGCTTCCTCAATATGAAATCCTTCCATTGGGTTGGAAGAAAGGCGTCCAGTGGATTTCAAGTAAGCTCCGTATTGAGCTAGAACAGTTTGAATCCTTTTCAGAGTTCTCAGCTTATATCTTCTTTCCGTCTGCAGAAAGTGAAAATATTCTTCTATATTTTTTAATGTCAATTCATTTGTTTCGTGTTCGTGATCAGTGACCTCAACGAATCGATTAAAATCTGCAAGATCATATTTGTAACGCTTAATGGTGCTGTCTCGTTTATCTCTGCTTTTTAAAAAGCGGAGGAACTCCTCGGCAGATGCTGGCAAAGTAGACATGCTGCTTGTACCTCCTTTTCTTTTTTCCTTATTATAGCAAAGGTCTTCAGCTCTTCGTCACCAATTTTTTCATTTTGCGTATGATATGGGTAAACACCCAACCTGCATAACAGGCTAGTGAAAAGGAAAGCGGGGTGTCAGTCTATGCAGGCTTTTACAAATCGCAGGGAAAATGGGCAAATCCAAGTTCTTTTAAACAGAAACACTCCTGATCAATCGTTGAAAAATAAAAATGAAACACAGGAAGTAAGTGGTATAGAAGAACATTACCCTTTGCAGAAAACAGAACAGCGTCTGGATCAGTTAATTGGGTTAACGAACGTAAAAGAATATATACGAGAATTATATGCCTGGATTTATGTCAATCAATGCAGAAAAGATGCAGGACTGAAAACAGAAAAGCAGAACCTTCATATGATCTTTAAAGGAAACCCTGGGACTGGAAAGACAACAGTGGCCCGCATGATGGGTGAAATGTTAAAAGATATGAATGTCCTGTCCAAGGGGCATTTTATTGAAGCTGAACGCGCGGATCTAGTAGGAGAATATATTGGGCAAACAGCTCAGAAAACAAGGGAGATCATAAAAAAGGCTGTCGGCGGTGTGTTGTTTATCGATGAGGCTTATTCTCTGTCTCGCGGTGGGGAAAAGGATTTTGGCAAAGAAGCGATCGATACGTTAGTTAACACTATCGCACGGCTTTTGACTACAACCGTAATCCCATAGGAAGGGCCCGAGAAAAAAGACAAGGGAGAAGGAATCAGGTATACTGAAGTTATACATAAGGATTCAAAAAGTGAGTTGGAGAATAGAGGAGTAAAGAGTGAGAGAACAACAAACGGCAGGTGTTATTGCCGCGATATCAGCGTATTTGCTATGGGGATTTTTACCCTTATATTGGAAATTTTTAAGTGAGGTTCCTTCAAGTGAAGTGTTAGCCCAGAGAATTATCTGGTCTCTCTTGTTTATGATGGCAGCTTTATTTCTTATGGGCAGGTTAAAAGATGTCCTGCAGGAAGTAAAAGGGGTTTTTGCATCAAAACAAAAGACTGGGGCTGTGATTTTAGCTTCGCTTTTTATTTCTACAAACTGGTTTATCTTCATATTTGCTGTAAACAGTGACAGGGTAATTGAGGCAAGTTTAGGGTACTATATTAATCCATTGATCAATGTTTTATTGGCAGCTGTTTTTCTAAAGGAACGACTGACTATGGGAGAAAAATCGGCATTTATATTGGCAGCAGCAGGGGTTTTTCTTCTAACAACACAGTACGAAGGCTTTCCCTGGGCAGCATTAGCTCTTGCTCTAAGCTTCGGTTGTTATGGGTTGATAAAAAAAGTAGTGAACCTTGGCGCATGGGCTGGGCTTACCATTGAAACGTTAATGGTCACGCCCTTTGCTTTATTATTTATATTTTTCTTTGTCGAGGGAGAAGGATTCATCAGGCATTACGGGAGTGAACAGTCCTTGCTGTTAATAGGAGCAGGAGCGGTTACGGCAATCCCTTTATTGCTGTTTGCTGCTGGGGCAAGGCGGATCTCTTTTTCTTTAGTTGGTTTTTTACAGTATTTGGCTCCTACAATTATGCTGGGGCTAGGGGTATTTCTTTTTCAAGAACCATTTTCTGGTCTTCAGCTGGCTTCATTCATCATTATTTGGATAGGATTGTTTATTTTTACAATCTCACGCTCAGCAGTTTTTCGAAAGGAGAAAAGGAAGAAGCGTGACATCCAAAGGGAAACAAAAATGTCCGGCTGACCGCTAATGATAATTAATTTATTTTGATAATTATTATAAATAGTGATATAATGTAATAGAAAATAAGAAAACTTGAGGGGGATATCTCATGTCAAATGAACTAATTAATGGACTAAACACTCAATTAGCAAATTGGAATGTGTTGTACACAAAGCTTCATAATTATCACTGGAACGTAACGGGCAGTGACTTTTTTACTCTCCATGCAAAGTTTGAAGAATTTTACAATGAAGCAGGCACGTATATAGACGAAATAGCTGAAAGAATATTAACAATCAATGGCAGACCGATTGCTACACTGAAGGAATACCTTGAGCATTCCACAATAGAGGAAGCATCTGGAACAGAAGATTCAAAGGAAATGGTAAAGGCTGTAGTTAATGATTTTACTCACTTGATAACAGAGGCAAACGATGTGATTGAGAATGCTGAAGGCAATAATGACGAGTCTACAGCAGATATGTTTATTCAGATAAAAACATCCTTAGAGCAGCATACATGGATGTTGAATGCCTTCCTGGGAAAGTAAATGTCTAACGGACTTTTGCGTTACGCAAAAGTCTTTTTTTGTGGGGGTTTCTGCTTCGGGGATTGTTTGAACCATGATGGCGAGCGAGGTAGTTGTATAATTATAGGCATGTGCCTTTTTTCCATTCATACAATGAAGTATGAATGGGGGTGGGTGTGTGGAAAAGGTACTCTTATTTGCAGATCCGGGTATTGATGATTCCGTGGCGATCATATATGCACTGCTTCATCCTAGTATTGACGTCATTGGAATTGTAGCAGGTTACGGGAATGTGGAGAGAGACCAGGCTGTTCAAAATGCTGCGTATCTCATATCTTTAGCAGGGAGAAGTGAGATTCCTCTCTTTGCAGGAAGCGAATACCCTTTAACAGGAGAGGTTGCCCCTTATTATCCTGAAATTCATGGAGAAGAAGGACTCGGTCCCATTGTCCCTCCAGAAGGCATTCCTGCAGAATTGCTTCCTTTTACCGAGCTGTTTCCTTTGATAGAAAAGCATAAAGAAGAGTTAACGATTATTGATATAGGAAGATCTACTTCCTTGGCACTGGCATTTGTATTGCAAAATGAGTTAATGAGTGAAGTGAAACGGTTTATCATTATGGGAGGAGCCTTTCTAGTTCCTGGCAATGTCACTCCACTTGCTGAAGCAAACTTCTTCATTGATCCTGTTGCCACTCAGGTGATCTTAACGAGAGCTCGTCCTCTTACCATTATAGCCTTAAACGTGACCAGCTACGCATTAGTCACAGATGACATGATTGAAGAAGTTACCGAAACTAATTATAATCCTTTTACGTTTTTAATGAGGCCCGTTTTCGATTATTATGCTTCATCCTATCAGGAGCTTGCACCAGGGATTAAAGGTGCACCTTTTCATGATGTGGCAGCAGTTATGGCTTCACAGTATAATGGAATATTTGATTTTATTAAAAAGGATGTCAGCATTTCGTTAGAGGGAGAAACGAGAGGGTTAAGTATAGCTGACTTCAGGCCGGGGGCCGAGGCAGGAGATATTAGCATTGCTGTCACTATGGATTACCCGAGTTTTAGAAACTCCTTTGTCAATGTATTAAAAAGAAGGGTGTAAGAGTTTACTATAGAAAAGACGCTCTTTTAAGAGCGTCTTTGTACTATGTATTTTGTTTTTGCTTAGTAAGGCGTTCAGCGATCGATGAGGAAGAAGTATCCAAATCATAACGGATACCTATTTCCACTAAAGCCTGCTGTAAGGTAGCAAATGTTTTAACATTTGAGAAGTTAACCCCTAACGACACAACTGTTTGGGCAATAGCAGGGCTTAGTCCGGTTAAGATAGCTTCAACCCCAAGAAGACGAAGGGCGTTGATGACCTGGAAGATGTGATGGGAAACCATAGTATCTACCATTGGGACGCCAGAGACATCAATAATTAAATACTTTAGCTTTAATTCTCTGCTTTGCTCTAGTGATTTTTCCATGACCATTTTTGCGCGGTGAGTATCGATTTCACCTGTTATCGGCAAAACGGCAATATTCCCTGCAATAGGCACCACTGGAACTGACAACTCCTGAATCGACTCCTGGGCGGCCTCCATTAGCCGTTCGTTTTGTTGTACGTAATGCCGGCTGTAAATCTTCATTATCTCTTCTAAAATAACGTCAACATTCTTTGTAGCTTGTAGTACAGTGGAGGCAGAAATATCGCTTTCCTTAATTTGTGTTTCAAAAAAGTCCCATAAGAGACTTCTGTATGTTGGCAGATTATTCATTGCTTCATCTATAGACAAACCAAACGAAACAGTGCTCTCTGCAATTGACTTCATCCAGGGGCGTACTTCTTCTAACACAGTATCTTCATCTTTAGTAAAAATGTCCCCTAGAAATTGAAATAATTCAATTCTCCACTTTCTGATTTTCTCTTCATCTAAGTAGGAACGGCCGCTAGTGATTTTTTCCGTAATACTCTCTGCAAATACTTCTTTCTCGTTTATGATCTTCTCTCCAAGTAATTTGAGATCATCTGACATGTTATCCCTCCTTTCTATTCTATAGCCATTTTAAAGAAAACATAACAGAATTACAAAAGAGAAGGATGCTAGATGTGAATTTCTCCTTGAGAAAAATGTGCTGTTAGAAGTGAAAAATGGCTCAGCGTCCGTTTTTAATGCTTCTAAGGAACGCTGAACCTTAAGTATGAAAAATGGCTCCACCAGCAGGACTCGAACCTGCGACATATCGGTTAACAGCCGACCACTCTACCAGCTGAGTTATGGTGGAACGTTGTTAACTTTGAGCTGCCTTAGTATTTTATCCTCCTCTTAATTTTTTATACAAGAAATCAAAAAAGCAAGGATTACTATAGTCCTGAAATAATTTTTCTCCTTTCTTAAATGATTAGAACTAACATGTCCCGGGTACACGCAGTAATGTAGACACACCAAACACTTACACATTACAAAGGAGGATTACGTCATGGATAAGAAGATTATTGGTGGTGTATTTAGGAATGAACAAGATGCGGTAAACGCTATTGAAGGATTAGAAAAAAACGGGTATAACAAAGATGATATTTCAATTTTTGTAAAAAATGATGAAGATGCGGATGCAATTGAGGATAAAACAGATGCCAATGTAACGGATAATGCTGATGATAATAACCGAGGTAAAGGTGCCGGGAAAGGACTTGGAATTGGTGCAGGTAGCGGTGCTGTATTAGGCGGCATAGCAGGCCTTGGCATTCTGGCGATCCCTGGTATTGGACCAATTGCTGCAGTAGGTCCGATTGCAGCTGCAATCGAAGGTGGTGCAATTGGTGCAGCAGGCGGCGGTATTGTTGGTGCCCTTACTGGCGCTGGCGTTCCGGAAGAAGAAGCGAAAGAATATGATAAGTATCTTGAAGAGGGAAATATTCTTGTACTAGTTGAAGCAGACGAAAAGCAAGAGTCATCTGTTTATGATACCTTTACCACTCATAATACAGTAAATACAGATATGTATCCTGATTATGCTGCAGAGACAAAAATAACTTTTAATCGGCCATTGAAATAATAACTGAATCAAAAGAAGAAAAGAGCCTGGGACATAACCCAGCTAATAAGAAGGGCCCTCACCATCCGGTGAGAGCCTTTTCTTGTCTCCAGTATTTTAGTTAGTTGCTTGTTCAAAAATACTCTCTTACACCTAAAGGCAGAAGGCCGACATCCATTCAGCTTCATTTCATTTGTTTTCGTCCAGCCGGATAGCCAAACAGTTTTGTATCAAAATACTCCAATTAATAAATGAAGATAATTGGAGCCTTATTTACTTAAGTGATTCAGTAGTGTTTCCGATTCTTTTTTCCTTCCTACAGGTTTTACTATAGGAAGGGGTGAGGCAAAGAAAAAATTTATTCGCCTTTTCTCACCAGCAACACATCACATGAGGCCCGTCTTGCGATATTTTCAGATACACTTCCTATCAAGAATCGCTCTGCAGCATTCAATCCTGTAGCTCCAACGACAATAAGATCAGCATGATAAAGAGGAGCAATGCTTTTTGTGATTTTAATTTTAGGAGAACCAAAATCCAAGGCAGTAGAAACATTTTCTATTCCTGCTGCTTCTGCTTCCAGCTTGTATTGCTCCAATAATTCTTTCCCGTATTCCTCAGCTTTTGATACAACTGTTCGGTCATATTGTTCAATGGTGGCAAATACCCTGGTGTCAATAATATGAGTAATGATAAGATTTGCTTCACTTTCTTTCGCTATAGAAATAGCTTTCTTTAAAGCAAGCTTAGCTTCCTCGGAACCATCTACAGCTGTCACGATATTTTTATAATTTGACATCATTGAAATCACTCCTTATTTGTTTTCCTTTGCTTTATCCTACACAACAATCAAACCTTCTATAGTGAGAAAGATCACATGACTTTGCTTTTTCCTAGTTAATGTTTATAACCTGCAAATTTCTAACGGGCATGTTGATGGGCAGCCGCAAATTTTCTTAAGTTCACATAGGTTCTTTATAATAATGACCCCATTATCCATATAGAGTATTCCTTCATTTTTCCAGGAGTTAAGTGTTCGATTAACACTTTCTCGCGTTAAACCAATAAATTCTCCTATTTCAGTATTAGTTAATTTTATTTTTAACCTGATCCCATCTGTGTCAACTATTCCATACGTGTTACTCATGCGTATTAACGTAGAAGCCAAAGCTCCGCTTTTTCCATATAAGAGGAGGTCCCTGATCTTTGTTTCATTTTGTCTATTTGTCATACTCAGCCAGTTCATGTATTCCACAGCAAACGTGCCAATATTTTGTAAAAGAGCTTCAATCTCCTTTTTATGAATGAACGCTACTTTGCAGTCTTCAATAATTTCACTGCTGGCATTGTGAACCTCTTCGGAGAACCCAAACTCTCCGAGAAGGTCCCCTTTTTGCTTTAAAGCCATGGTAATTTCCTTTCCATCTTCCATCGTTCTTTTCAGTTTTACTTTTCCTGAGTAAATATAATACAGTTGATCAGCGTAATCGCCTTCCATATATAGAAAGCTTCCTTTTTTAAACGTTCTTGGCGAGGAAAATTTATTTTTAAGGTGTTGAAAATTGGTATCGGACAGATAGTTATGAATCGTTCCGGTTCCTTGTGTTTTTTGTCTCTCCTGAAAACGATTTACCTCTTGAACAGTCATAGCCATTTTCGCCATCTCCCTTACGTCGTTCTTGTTAACTTAATGATGCCAAAATGTATAAGAAAATGTTATCAGGGAACCTCCCTATTTCTCTGCATATTTTTCCTGATTTTAATATGAGGTACATCACACTTCTAAGGAAAAAAAGACTAAAAAGCCACTTATAGCCCGCACATAAAAAGCAAGGTGAGAAGTGTGGAGTAAGGGATTTCTCTGACGGGAAAGCAGGAACAGTACAGAAAATATACAGGAAATGCCTTAGCACAGAAGGTAATTTTGGTACAATAACAATAAAGAATGTAAGATTTTGAGGGTAAAAGGGGAATGGGTATGATTAACGTCTTAGTAGTAGATGATCATATGGTAGTAAGGTCCGGCCTTAAAACATTATTAGATGGAAAACATGAGATAAGAGTTATCGGTGAGGCCGCGGATGGAGAAGAAGCAATAGAAAAGGTAAAAGAATTAGCTCCAGATGTTGTGCTGATGGACTTAAGCATGCCTCATGGGATGGGCGGCCTTGAAGCAACAACTGAATTAAAAAAAACCGCCCCCTCTGTTTCAGTTCTGATTTTAACGATGCATGACGATGAAGAATACTTATTTCAAGCCATCCATGCTGGAGCATCAGGTACCTGTTAAAGAGCGCTCCCCACGAGGACCTTGTTTCAGCCATTACCTCTGTTTCAGCTGGTGAAGCCTATTTATCTCCAGAAGCAACCAAAAAACTCATGAATCAGTACAATGAGGGGAAAAGCAGTTCTTCCTTTGAAGTGTTATCTGAACGGGAAAGGGAAGTGTTGGAATTTATTGCAAAAGGCTACTCCAACAAAGAAATTGGGGAACAGCTTGTGATCAGTGTAAAAACAGTGGAATCACATAAAAGTAATTTAATGGAAAAGCTAGGGTTGAAGACGAAGCCTGATTTAGTGAAATACGCTTCAAAGAAGGGGCTGATTAAATTTGATTAAAAGAGAGCCGGAAACCCTTCTTTCAGATATCAAAAAAATAGAAGATCCCCAGTTTCGTAAGGCACTGCAGCATACCTTAAAAGAGCTGACAGATTTAAAATTTGCATTAGATGAATCAACCATTGTAGCCATCACAGACCATAAAGGAAAAATCATATACGTAAATGATAAGTTTTGTGAGATCTCTAAATACAAGAGAGAGGAAGTACTGGGAAAGGATCACCGCATTATTAATTCAGGGTATCACAGCAAGGAGTTTATGAAAGGGCTCTGGCAGACGATTCTTTCTGGAAATGTGTGGAAGGGAGAAATTAAAAATAAAGCAAAAGATCACACTTATTACTGGGTTAACACGACCATCGTGCCTTTTTTAGACGAAAATAATAAGCCGTATCAATTTCTTGCGATCCGGAATGAAGTAACGAAATTAAAAAAAACAGAAGAAGAATTAAAGCAAATGATGAAAAAGGTTATAGGAATTCAGGAAGAAGAAAGAAAACGCTTCTCCAGAGAACTACATGACGGTATTGGCCAAAGCTTATATTCACTGCTTATTCAAATGGATCAATTAATTAGTGAAGGAGAACAGGAAAGAGTCACTGCCCTGCGAGAACAAGTAACGTATATTATTGAAGAGGTACGGAATATGGCTTGGGAGCTGAGGCCTGCTGTTTTAGATGACTTGGTATAGTACCTGCAGTTCGTAAATATGTAACTAATTTTTCAAATCATTATGGGATCATGGTTGACACAGAATTTGATGTGAAAACAAGGCTTGAAATAGAAAAAGAAACCGCTATTTACCGCATCATCCAGGAGTCATTAACCAATATAGCAAAGTATGCTGATGTTTCCAGAGCATACGTGTCGATAATAGAAAAACAAAAGGAGATAGAAATCTTCATTATTGACAAGGGCAAAGGGTTCGTTCGCAACCGCCACCATAAAGGAGTAGGGTTGTTTAGTATGGAGGAAAGAGCGAACGCTATTGATGCTCATTTCTCCCTGAAAACGGAAAAAAACAAGGGGACAAGTATTTCCTTGCAGGTTCCTAAGGAGTCACCATAAAAGAACAGGAAACAGAAAACCGGGTTAGCTCCCGGTTTTTTTGTTGACTTGTTTAAAAGTATTAGTGTAATATTTAACTAGTACACTAATACAAAAAGGAGTGAACAAAGGTATGAAGAAATGGCTGAAACTTGTTCAAAAAGAATTTAAAACGACTCAGGTACTTTTTTACTTTGGCCTTGTTTTAATTGGGGCTGTGCTTGTATTTGCTTATTTTTTAGCTCGAGGAAATCCAGGGACTGACGCACCGACTTTAATGCTCATTTTTTTAACGGGCGGTCTTTTTATGCATGTCTTTTATGCACCTGCTTACCTTTTCATTAACATGCAGCAGGAACTGAAGACACTTCATCTCTGGCTTCACACGCCAAGGCCGGGGTGGCAGCTGTTAGCTGCGAAAATAACAGCTGCGCTCACAGCATTGTCACTAAATTTGTTTGTTAATGGCCTGCTGTTTTTAATATTTACAGCTTATCTATTAGATGCTCATATGATTCCAAGTGCCGCTGAAGTTATCCAACTGATTACGTTAAGCTTTTTGGTTATTTTAGGGGTATCCACATTGATTGCTATGTGGGTTTTATTTTACTATTCCGTGTATTTTGCTTTGCGGAGAACGATCGGCCGCCTAGGGTGGATAGCAGTCATCCTAGTGGTTATGGCTATTTCCTGGGTGTATGTCAGATATTTAGATTCAGCGATGTACGCAGCATTAACGAGCTGGGGTGCAATTGAACTTAGCTTCGAAACAGGATTGTTTGAGCAAACTCAATACTTTATCGAGAGCGGAAATGCAGAAGTCACCGTAGGAAGCGGCATAGGGGTTATTACTTTAGGATTGTTTGTTTACCATGCTGTTGAATTTCTGCTGTTATTTTTATTCACATCCTGGCTCATCGACAAAAAGGCGGAGGTGTAAAAATGACTCAGCCTTTTGATACATCTAAGCCTATATACAGGCAGCTGGCGGACAGATTGTACTGGAAAATACTTCGCAATGAATTATCAGCCGGTGACAAGCTTCCTTCAGTACGTGATACAGCAATAGAATTCGGTTTAAATCCAAACACAGTTTCAAGAACTTATAGTGAAATGGAGCGAGATGGTGTGGTGGAGACTAAAAGAGGACAAGGAACATTTGTCACACAAAGTGAGGAAGCTCTTACAGAGTTAAGAGAGAGGTTGAAAGATACGCAGATCAGGCAGTTTGTTAAAGAAATGGAAGCGATGCTTTAAGGCCGAAGATATGATTAATGGAATTCAAAAATATATCGCTGAGGAGAGAGACTCATGATTGAATTTCAAAATGTAACGAAAAATTATGGCAGAAAACGAGCAGTTCGTGATACTTCTTTTTCGGTTTTGAAAAACGGTGTTACGGGCCTCGTAGGAGCCAATGGAAGCGGTAAGTCTACTATGTTAAAAATGGCAGCCGGGCTCATTCGTCCTTCTAGTGGAAAAGTTACGGTAAATGGAAAGCCAGTGACAAGGCAGTCAGCAGATGACATTTCATACTTATCTGAATTGGATGAATACTATCGCTATCAAACAGTAAGTCAGCTTCTTGATTTACAGGAATCATTATTTAATGATTTTAATAAAGAAAAAGCAAGGGACATATTAAATTTCATGGAAGTGGAGAAAGAAGTTAAGCTTAAAAATTTATCTAAAGGAAACAGAGGAAGAGTGAAAATTGCGATTACCCTTGCAAGAGAAACGCCAGTCGTCCTGATGGATGAGCCTCTTTCTGGTCTGGACCCGATGGTGCGAAAGTCCATCGTGACAGGGTTAATTTCTTTTATCGACTTAGAATATCAGGCGTTGATTCTGACTACTCATGAAATTAGTGAGATTGAAACGTTACTTGACAGAGTAATCGTAATAAAAGAAGGAAAAATTATCGGAGATCAGGAAACGGAAACCATCAGAACACAGCATCAGCAAGGCATAGTAGATTGGATGACGGAACTGTATAAAGCAGAAGAAAAATAAGAAAAGTTTAACATTCAACTATTTATGCCTGGGAAGTTAATGATATGTAATTATAGGGCTGGCTGTGTCATCAGGCTCCGATTCCTCTTTTTATGTTTTAAATGATATCCATTTAACCTGCCGGTTGCATTTACAAGGAGTGTACCTGGCAGGTTATTTACTTAGTGAAGGTTTTTGCTGATTTGATCGTCCTCATTGTTCGTTGTGCCTAAGCCTTTTTCGGCAGCAAGGCTTATAAACTCATGATATAAGTAATGCAGCAAAATTGAATACCTTTCTTTATAGGAGGCTTGGTTGAATATAGTTTTTAAATCTTTATCACTCAGTTCTGAAAGCACCCCCTCAATAATTATAAAAGCATCTTCTTCGTCCCCTGTAATGTGATCCTTATACATATCATACAACTCTTCCACCAGTTTCATGTCATCCCTCCCTTTCCTGATTATATACCCTTACTATGAGCGAGTGCTGTGCCTTTATTCCGAAAAAGGGGTGAAAGTATGTACAAGGTGCCAAAAAGAATTCAAGAATAAAACCATAGGCAATTACCACAATAAAGGAGAAAGGTGGTGAGATGGTGGAACAAAAACTTGGTGTTCATGAAGCAGCAGAACTTCACGAGTTAGTCATGTTCAAAAACCTCTGTTTAACGAAGTCTTCAACGATGCAGGGACTAGTCAATGATAACGAACTGCAAACTTTAATGCAGCAGGATATACAAAGCTCTACACAGGCAATTCAACAGTTGCAGGGGTTACTGCAAAAATAAGGAGGGAAGAAAATGAACAATATGGTACAAAGTATGGCTGGAATGGGAGCCATGACAGACCAGGTGATTGCAACAGACTTACTGATTTCTGCAAAATCTGGAGTGAGAAATTGTGCGATTGCTTTAACAGAAGCGGCTACTCCGGAAGTAAGGAATGTCCTTCAACAGCAATTGACACAGGCAGTGCAATTTCACGGGCAAGTATCCCAGTATATGATGGAAAAAGGATATTATCATCCATATCATCCTCAGGAGCAATACAAAATAGATTTTGCTGCCTCGCAGGCTGCACTAAATACGTCACAAGATCAGCTGCAATAAAAAAGAAAAGAGAAGAGGATAAGCGTTCTTCCCGCTATTTTTTCCTTTTCTCTTTTTTTATAATTATATAAGCGTGTCAAAGAGTAGTGAGCTATAATAAGGAAAGAAACTATGTTAAAGGAGCAGTAGGATGTACATTTCAGAAGTAGGTATTCAGCTTTCCTATGCTGATACAGATATGATGGGTGTGATATACCATGGTAATTACGTAAAGTGGCTTGAGCTTGGCAGAACCCAATTAATTGAGGATGCCGGTTACAGTTACTTAGAAATGGAGAAAGCGGGCTACTATGCGCCGGTTCAACATCTTGACATTACATATAAACACTCTGTTCGCCTTGGGGACCAGATTACTGTACAAACGTGGGTGGAAGAAAATCATCGAGCGAAAACGATTTATGGGTTTTCTATTGTCAATCAGGAGGAAAAGGTTTGTGCGCAAGGAAGTACCACACATATTGTAGTTAAGAAAGAGAATTTCAAGCCCACCTCTTTTAAAAAGGCGTTTCCAGAATGGTTTCAAAAATATGAGGAAATAAAAAAGCCTATAACCTAACAAAAATTTAATGCAAATACGTTGTTCGTTTAAAAAGGAGAGAAAAAAGTGAAAAATCAAGAAGCTTTATATTCCTTTTTACTGGAGAATTCCAGAACATTAACGGAAGAGTGGTATGAGTCATTAACGGAAACGGATCCTTCCTCCGTTTATGCTTCCACGAATCCAGAGGTCATTCGTACCCTGAAAAATCAAAACCATGAATTTCATCTTCATTTTATTGAGATTTTTGCAGAAGAAGAAAAAGCATGGTTTGAGAAGTCTTTGCCATGGATAAATGAAATAGCCCGGGACAGTGAACATTTAAGAACGCCCCATCACCATGTTATTCGAGAGTTTATGAGAGTGCGGGCCCAGTATTTAAACTACATTCAGCAGTTTGTTGATCGTGGTGAAAGACCTGTTTCTCTTGAAGAGATCTCTTCCTGGAACGAAAAAGTGATCTTTGGGATTGATAAAACAATACTCACGTTTGTTGAAGAAGCACAAAAAAACGCGAAAAAGCTCTTAAGTGAAAAGCAGGATATGATCAATGAGCTAAGTGCACCAATAATCAAGCTTAATCATAATACAGCATTATTGCCTATTATAGGGCAATTGACAGTGACCGCGCTGCTATTATATTGGAGCACACGCTTCATCAATGTTCCGTGGAAAGTATTACCCATTTATTTATCGATTTATCAGGAGTAGCTGAAATCGATACAATGGTCGCCCACCAGATTTCACACTTATTGAAAGCATTGAGCCTCCTTGGAATAGAGTCAACCCTGTCTGGCATTCGTCCGGAGATTGCCCAAACAGCCGTTCAGTTAAATATTTCCTTTGACAAGGTTGAGATCAAATCGTCTCTTTCTCATGCTTTATCACTAAAAAAGTAAGGACTTCTCATTATTACTGGTACCTTTTGATATCATCAGAAGAAGGGAATACATGAGAGGAATAAAGGGAATACCATTTACAAGACAACAATAAGGAGGTCTTGTATGAGCCCCCTTTACGGATTAAAAGCCAGCTAAAAAAGCAGCTTGGTGATAAACTTGATGACGAAATAATCTCACTCATGTCAGAAGCCATTGAGCAGGAGATTCATAAATTTCAAGTGGAAAGAGGTTGGGCCAGTTATATTAGGGCCTATTATAATTCCCATACTACCAGAGTAAGGGTTAAGGTCGGCCCAAGAGACTTAGAGTTTACCAGGAGCGGAGAACTCATATCTTCAGGGGTCTTTGTTATCTCAGGACAGCTGCGTGTATAATCTCAACAGAAAGAGCCAGTATGCCACTATGGCTGCTGGCTCTTTTCGTGCCAGGTTGTAAATGATCCGTTTCCTTCACACCCTGAACATTTCTCTGGAGGAGCATAATGGTACTCATTAATATGAAGAGAATATCCTTTTCCTCTGCAGTCGGGACAAAGGCCTTTGGACTCCATTTTAGCAATTCTTCTTTGATATAACGCATCCTGCCAATCTGTTAAGGTTTGAAGCAATCCCATATCAAATCTCACCTCTTTTTGTCTTATCAGTTTGTGTAGGGAACTAAATCTTTATACACCATAAAGACAATTGTAAGTTATTCGTTTTCTTTACTTGCTTTTTTGAGGTTTTCCCAGTCAGTGAATAAACCGCTGCCGTTACACCCTGAGCAATCGTATAAAGCAGAGTACATCGCTTCCATTGCAGAGATTTGGTATCCCGTTCCTCTGCATTCAGGGCATTTCCCTTGCTTTTTCATTTTTTCTATTCTTTTCTTGTATCTCTTTTTATGCCATTCTTTGAGCTTCTGCCAAAGACTCATTTCTTTCACCTCAAATCTGTTTAACTGGTTGTGCTATCAGTATATGTGAAAATAAAGAGAAGGTACGAAATGGTTGAAAGCAAGGCTGCTGTACCTTGAAGCAGGTTCTTTTTGGAGCATAGCGGGTATAGAGTGCTGTAAGAAGGTTTGTTGAAACGAACAGGAGAGATATATATGAATGCGTTCTATTTGCTGGCAGGCTTTGTGGCTGTGGCGACTGCTTTTACGCATGCAGCCTGGGGGAGAGAGTGATTGTTCCTGAGTTGAAGAAGTCCAAAATGAATGAATTAGCAAGAGCTGGTTTTCACATTGCGTGGCATCAAGTGACAGCTCTTTTGTTTGCCGGAGGAATAGCGCTAATCCTGGTATCCATGTTTGCTGGGGTTATAGGCGATATGGCAGCCGTTCTTTTGGTTGCTTTTATCTTATTTAACAATATTATTGTATTCCTTACAGTAAGCCGGTTAAAATATCCTAAGGTTACCTCCCGGACTCTTCCACCTATAATTAACTCGATTGTTATGATTCTCCTTATTATCGGAGGATGGTTTTATTAACCTGCTTCACATTACAAGCTCTTAATACTAATAAAGTGATACAAATTTAAAAAGCCTGGAAAATCCAGGCTTTTGTTTATCTATGAAAGTATTTAAACAATGTTAAAAACCTCTCACATGCACCTATAGCAACAAGTGGGATATGATGCCTTTTGTTGCCGCAGGCTTATGCTATTTCAAAAAATTAAAACGGGCATTTAGTGTATAAAGTGGTTAATTCGTTCCTGGACATATGATACATAATGATGTTTCTTTTCTATGGCAAAAATAAATTTAGAATTTTCAAGGTGCTGTAAGCCTTTTTCTTTATAGTGAAGCTCAAAGTAAGCATTTCCTGATTGGTAAAAAAATTCCCCTAAGAGATACAACGATTCATTTTCCAAGCAAAGCTGAATGCCTTCCTCACAATATGATATACAAGGCTTGAACTCCTCTAAAGCAGTAAGGGAATTGGTTAGTCCGAAATATATTCTTGCCTTCACTAAGTGGGTTTGTGGCAAAGTTAATTTAGTAAGATGCTGCAAGGCTTCTTTAAAGATGTCAACAGACCGTTTAGAGTTTCCGGTTTCATAATGAATAATTCCAATACTATTTAAAATTTCTATTTCTGTCATGGTGTAAAGTGTCCGGTCTTCTCGTGAATGAACCACCAAGGCTCATGTAACAGTTCTAAAGCCGTTGCTCCGTCCTGATACAAATGAAAATGTACGATTCCTTGATGCCAAAGTAAAAACTGCTTATTCTCGCCTTCCTGAAATAACGGGTTATTATCTTCTGCTTTCACAATTTCTTCTACGGTATGATAATCACGTTCACGAATTGCTTTTCGGACTACTGATTTCACATCTTTAATATAATCGCTTCGGGGGCTGCTTCCTTCTTCAAAAAAATAATTGATATCCACCCCTAATTTTCGTGCTATTTCATACAGTGTTGTTGAAAGAGGGACGACTTCTCCTTTTTCAATTTTACTAATTTTGTGCTTGTGTACAAATGTTTTCTGAAAGTTTTTTTTTGAGTAATTTTTATTTTTTCTTGCGTAAGTAATAAATTGATTTTCCTATCAAACTGGAATCCATATGTATCTCCTTATAACATACAAGTGTATAGGACTAGTATAAGATAAAACAGGAGGAGTAAGAAACAAATGAAATGAAATAACAGGGAAAAAATACCTAAAAAAAGGTTGTAGAGCCTTCATGTAGAATATGAGAAGTAGGTAATTCTTTTCTTATTAATATTGAAGGTAGTTGATCATATGTTAAAACCTCAGGAGATTGATTCTCACTCTATATTAAACGGTGTGGGAGAAAGCATATTTATTACCGACAGAAAATTTATCATAAAATGGGCAAATCGTTATACCAATACGGCACTGAAAGACATTCCTTTTTCTTTTAAGAAAAAAGAAGATATGTACGGTTTAAACCTATTGGAACTCTTTGAAGATGGAATCGAAAGATGGAATGAAGTGAATAGCGACGTATACCCTAAAGAGATAAAGGTGTCCTTATCTCTCTTCAAAACGGTCCATTTATACATAGAAAAATGGAAAAAAGATGAATTTATTATCACCTTTAAAAACATAGATCACAACATTCCAACGGCCTGGCAAAGGGTGATTGACAATTACGTTGGGATGTTATCTATTGACAGGACAGGAAGAGTCCTATTTGGGAATAACAAGAGCTGTAAATTATTGTTGTATTCAAGTGAGGAACAGTTGAACCAGGTATTTACAGAGCTGTATTTTGATCCTTATTTACAAAACACCTATAGCGAATTTTTTCAAGCTTTTACCCAGGGAAATCAGTGGGACGGTGCCCTGGAAGCAAAAAGAAAAGACGGCAGTTACATATGGATAGATGCTATTTTGATTCCGATAAAAGAAAACGGAAGGATCACACAACATGTATTATTTTTTAAAGAAGCTTCTTCGGACAAGCTGAAGGATGCCAAACTAAAAAAAGCACTGAAGGAACTCTCAGCCATTAAGTATGCTTTAGACCAATCCTCAATGATAGCGATTTATGATGAAAACCAAGTCATCACTTACGTCAATGAAGCGTTTTCAAACCTTGTGAAATACAGTAAGGAGGAGCTCCTTGGAAAGCACTACAGTTATATGATGCCAAAGGAAGACTATAACAAAGTATTTCATAATGAACTTATGGAACCTTTAGACAAAGGGAAGGTTTGGAAGGGGGAAGTGAGGAAAATAGCCAAAGATGGCAGGGAGCTCTGGTTTGATACAACAGTTGTTCCTTTTTTAAATAAGTCAAATAAGCCTTATCAGTATGTATCCATTCAAATGGACATTACGTATAAAAAAAAGACCGAGGAATTGCTTCAGCGTGCTGAAAAGCTGTCTGTTATTGGAGAGTTGGCTGCAGGAGTCGCCCATGAAATACGTAACCCCCTTACTTCCATAAAAGGATTTGCTCAATTGCTCGAAGGCAATGACTTTTACAAGCAGATCATTTTAGACGAAATAGACCGGATCAGCAGTATTGTCAGTGAATTTATGGTATTGGCAAAGCTCATGCAGTAAACTATTCCAGTAAAGATATAGGTGCTTTGCTTAGGCAAGTGATTACATTTTTAGAATCGGAAGCAAATTTGAATAATGTCTCTATTCATTATCACCAAGAAGTAGAAGGTCAATTAAAAATGCAATGTGAAGAAAATCAGCTGAAACAGGTTTTTCTAAATCTAATTAAAAATAGTATAGAAGCCATGCCAAATGGCGGACCCATTCATATCATTCTCAGCGGAGATGGTAATAAAGCAAAGATTTCTATTTCTGATTACGGAGTAGGAATGACAGGTGATAAGCTTGAAAAGCTGGGGGGAACCTTTTTTTCAACAAAGGAAGAGGGGAACGGTCTTGGTTTAATGGTTAGTTATAAAATTATTCATAACCATGGCGGGGATATTTCAGTGCGGAGTAAAATAAACCAAGGAACTACGTTTACAATTACTTTACCGTTGTTAAAAGAGTAGAACTTTAGCAAGGGGCCACAAAGCTGACTTTCACTGCTTTTGCCTGTTACAATGAAACATGCACCCATGACAGTATCTTGGAAGGAGATTTTAACATGAACTATAAAATGCTCGGCAAAAGCGGCGTGGCAGTATCTGAATTATGCCTTGGCACCATGACCTTTGGAAAAGCTGCTCCTGAGGAGGAAGCAATTTCAATAGTTCATCAATTTTTAGATGATGGAGGTAACTTTATTGATACAGCTGATACATATGTAGACGGCGAGTCTGAACGTATCGTAGGAAAAGCAATAAAAGATAGACGTTCTGAAGTTATCCTTGCATCGAAAGTAAGGATGAAGGTGGGCCCGCATATTAATGATGTGGGATACTCGAGGAAACGAATTATGGATGGAATTGACCAAAGTTTATCTCGTCTTGATACTGACTATCTGGATTTGTATCAATTACATGTCTGGGACCATCTTACACCTATTGAAGAAACCTTACGTACACTGGATGATTTGGTTACAGCAGGAAAGGTGCGTTACATAGGATGCTCAAACTTTTTAGCATGGCAGATAATGAAGTCTCTCTCAATTAGCGAGCGGGAAGGCTATGCAAAATTTATTACAGTCCAGCCTCAGTACAGTCTGTTGCATAGGGAGATGGACAGAGAAGTGATGTCTTTGTGCAAAGAAGAAGGGATCGGCGTTCTGCCATGGGCCCACTTGGAGGAGGATTTTTAACAGGTAAATATACAACCCCTGAAAAGCCTGATACGGACTGGAGACTTGCTCAGGCAGGCCCTGGGGAGTATAACTGGGAGACAAAAGCTGTAGATCGGAACTTCGAGATCCTTACTAAAGTGGAAGAAATTGCAGAAAAAGAAGAGAAGACTCCTGCTCAAGTAGCTCTAAACTGGCTTATGATGAAAGAGGGAATTACATCGCCGATTTTCGGGGCCAGAAATATGGCTCAATATGAAGAAAACATTGGCGCTGTAGGGTGGAGGCTTCAGGATCAGCATGTGGATGAACTAGAAGCATTTACTGCTCTGCCTCCAGAGTATCCTCAGCGTTTTATCGATAAATTCAAGCGTCCTTTGTAAAATCCAAACAGCCTGACACACAAATTAGGTAAAATGAATGTCACTCACCGTTTGAGCTGCACCCTGTAAGTAGACATTATTTTAAAAATAATTGTAGCGGTCTTGGTCCTTATTGAATGGGGCTGAGGCCGTTTAATTTTTTCGTAATCGATCGTGGTTATTGAAAAGGTTAAGTTCAACAAACAATCCTTAGACACTAATTACAATGAGCAGAGTTATTTCATTACTAAGACTGTTTTGTCCCACCCGCAATCTTTCTATCATACATATATAATGCCTTCATTAGTAAAGTGAGGAATGAGACAACTTTTCACTCTCATAGCCATGGATAAGGCGAGGTGAGAAAAATGAAGAAAACACCCTTGAAGGCAAAGGATATAACTACAAAAGTTAACGTGCTTGCTGACAAGGAAACGAATGAAGAAGTTTGGAGAGAAATTATTCGTATAGTCTTTGATAATGAGAGTGTGTCAGAAAAAAATGACATAAATAATCTTTCTTTAAAAGAACAGAACAGGAGGCATGACCATGGATGAAGGAAAACTAATCATCTATGGCAGGGTGTCAACTGAAGAGCAAAAAGAAAAAGGGTACAGCTTGGAATCACAAATTGAACGGTGTTTACTCAAGGCAAAGAGCATGGGATACAAAGAAACTACGATTCACGTGATAAGAGATCAAGCTTCAGGTGCAACGTTAGAGCGCCCGGGGCTGAAACTGATGCGACAATATGTAAAACAGCAAACAATAGATATAATAATCATTTATGATCCTGACAGGCTGTCTAGAAACCTGACTCATCAATTGCTTCTTACAGATGAATTTGTCAAACAAGGAGTCAGACTGGAATTTGTAAACTTTGAATGGAAAAACACACCTGAAGGAATGATGTATTATCAATTGAGAGGAATCTTTGCTCAGTATGAAAGAGAAAAAATAAGAGAACGAACGATCAGAGGACGGATAGAAAAGATTAAAAAGCATGGGAAGCTAAGCTTTGATCCAAGGCTCTTTGGCTATACCTTCAACACAGAAACGGATCAATTAATGATAAACAAAAAAGAAGGAGCGGTAGTCAAGCTTATTTTTCAATGGGCAAGCGAAGGACAGAGCGGAGAAAAAATTGCAGAAAAGCTTGCCAGACGAGGGATACCTGCACCTAGAGGCGAAACGTGGTATGGTTCCACTGTAACTCGAATTTTAAAAAACCAAAGTTATTTAGGAACGTATTACGCGTATAAATCCGACTATCACCAGGGATTTAAAAGAGAGAGACCACTGAGTGAACAATTTCCTCTTCCAATTGAAGCATTAGTTGACCAGAGGACATTTGAAAAAGTTCAGAAAGTGATTGCTTCTCACCGATCTCATGCGGGGAGGCCTGCGGTTTATCCTTATCTTATAGAGGGTACAGGAGTTTGTTATTGCGGTCGCTCTATGGGGACAACCGTGAAATCCGGCAGGCGTTCCTATACGTATTATGCATGCACAGGAAAACATAAAAAAAGCTATTGTTCTCATCGGAGAGAATCACAAACAGCGTGCAAAAGCCCCTATTGGAACTCTGCTATTGTAGATCAGGTTTTGTGGGACACGATTGTGGAATATATAAAACAACCTCCAAAGGGGAATGAAAGATATAACAATGAAAAAAATAGCCATGCACATACTCAAGAAGCATATGTCTTAAAAAAAGAAAAAGAAGAATTGCTTGAGAAAAAACAAAGGATTCTTGATCTATATCTAGATGGCAAAGTAGATAAAGTGCTCCTCGAGAAGAAAATGACGGAAATTAATGATAAACTCGTACTAGTATCTGCTAATGAAAAGGAATCCTCTGAAAACAAAGTGGAGAAACAGGATATAGAAAAGAAGACAGGTAAGGCTGCCTGGGAGGATGAATACAGACATAAGCTTAACAACCTGTCTTACACTCAAAAAAAGGGAATCACAAAATTGCTTGTCCGGCGCATTATCTTTAAGCCCGACAGAGAACTAGTTGTGGACCTGAATATCTCTGGGGGAAATGAAAATATTATTGTCTAAAGTCCTTCCATAGTGAAAGCTATGGAAGATCAGCAACATGAGTTTGTTTTAATTCTCGCTGGATATCCAAGGGAAATGGATCATTTTCTTTCGTTAAACCCCGGATTGCCGTCTCGCTTTCCAACTTCTTTAACTTTTAAGGATTTTTCTCAACATGAGCTTTTAACGCTCCTTGAAATGATGGTGAAAGAAAGAGAATATGAGTGCAGCCGGGAAGCATTATATAAAATGAAACTGCATTTTGAAAAAACAGGGCGGCAGGGGCTTCGTCATTTCAGCAACGGCCGATATGTACGAAACTGTGTTGAAAAAGCAATCAGGATGCATGCCGTTCGGGTTATGAAGCAGAGAAAAGATAAAGACAGGGCTTCTCTTCTCAGGTTAGAAGCCGAAGATTTTAATGTAGATGAGATAGAATCTGGATTATAGTCTGTAAACAGAAGGTTGGGATAGCAATGGATGAAAAAATAATCATAGTTGGATGCCGGCTGCAAGATGAAGATGAAGAAAGGTTTCAATCTTCGCTTGATGAACTAGCTTCCCTGGTCAAAACAGCAGATGGAATTGTAGCCGCTTCCCTGACCCAGACTCGCCACAAGCTGGAGTCCTCCACCTATATTGGCAAAGGGAAGGTGGAGGAACTTTCCCAGCTGGTGGAAGAGATAGAAGCTGACATTGTCGTTTTTAATGATGAATTGACTGGAAGCCAAATCCGAAATTTGTCAAGGATGGTTGAGGCTTTTGTTATAGACCGAACTCAGTTAATCCTTGATATCTTTGCAAAACGAGCTCAAACAAAAGAAGGAAAGATACAAGTGGAGCTGGCACAGCTTAGCTATCTCCTGCCGAGATTAACAGGACAGGGGGCTGCCCTCTCCAGACTTGGAGGAGGGATAGGAACAAGAGGTCCCGGGGAGACAAAATTAGAAACTGATCGTCGTCATATTCAAAAAAGAATGGATGATCTTAAAAAACAGCTTGCTCAAATTAGTTCCCAGAGAACAAGCTACCGTAAGCAGCGAAAAAGAAACAGCGTTATTCAATTTTCATTGGTTGGTTACACGAATGCAGGGAAGTCCACATTATTAAATAAGCTGACAAACTCTCAGGCTTTTGAAGAAGATTTGCTGTTTGCCACCCTTGATCCTTTAACAAGACAAATGAAACTTCCTTCGGGGTATAACGTTCTGTTAAGTGATACAGTTGGCTTTATTCAGGATCTTCCGACCACATTGGTAGCTGCATTTCGTTCTACACTGGAAGAAGTGAAAGAAGCAGACGTCCTGCTTCATGTAGTCGATTCGTCAGATGCCTCAGCTTCTTCACAAATGGAAACAGTAGACAAGCTACTTCAGGAACTTGAAGTAAGCCACCTTCCTGTCCTTACAGTATTTAATAAAAAAGACCAGCGTAATAAAGAAATACCTTTGCCTCCAGCAGACAGCTCTTCCATTTTAATTTCTGCATTCGAGGATTTAGATATAGAAAAATTAAAAGGGAAAATGGAAGAAGTTCTAAAAGAAGCCATGGTGTTTTACCATGTAAAGGTGCCCCTTAAGAATGGTAAGCTTGTGTCTTCCCTTAAAAAAGACACGTTAGTGAGCGAAGAAACTCTATCTGAGGAAGAAGAAATGTTCTATGTGAAAGGCTATGTAAAAGAAGACCACCCAATTCACGGGGAAATTTCAAAATATATGATGTGAACAGGGATAAACAAGGAAAACATGAGGGTCTACGATGGGTGTTCACCCTCGTTAACGAGTGAAAATTACGATTTAAGCTTAACAATCAGAAAGTAGGAACCACAGATGACCAGTCATTATAGTGACAAGATAAAAAAACTAGCTGAACTAGCGGAAGAAAAAATAGGGAAACAGCATAAAGAAGTAGAAAAAATAGAAGAATATAATCAAGGGCGTTTGCTAACGATCTATAAGGAAGAGGGAGTTTCGGCTTTTCACTTTAATCCTTCGACAGGATATGGATATGACGACGCTGGCAGGGAAACGTTGGACAAGGTTTATGCCAGAGCCTTCGGAACAGAAGACGCATTAGTCAGGCATCAATTTATCTCCGGGACTCACGCGATAGCCACTGCACTGTTTGGCAGCCTCCGGCCTGGGGAAGAGCTGGTATACATAACAGGGACTCCTTACGACACCCTGCAGCAGGTCATTGGATTAACGGAAAATGAGCCAGGCTCTTTAAAGGATTATGGTATTGCGTGTTCCATAGTCCCTTTAACAAAAGAGGGGAATGTAGATTACCCGGCAGTAAGCAAAGCCATAACGAATAAAACAAAGGTAGTCGCTATTCAAAGGTCACGAGGGTATGACACACGTCCTTCTTTTGCAATAGAAGAAATAAAAAACATGACTCACTTTGTTAAGGAAGTTAATCCTGAAGTTATTGTATTCGTTGATAATTGTTACGGTGAATTTGTGGAAGAAACAGAGCCAGTCATGTCGGTGTTGATTTAATGGCAGGTTCCTTAATTAAAAATCCAGGTGGAGGCCTTGCAAAAACAGGGGGCTATATTGCTGGAAGGAAAAGGCTGGTAGATCAGGCGGCCGGAAGACTTTCAGCACCAGGGATCGGAAGAGAAGGCGGGGCAACGTTATCCATGCTCCTAGAAATGTACCAGGGGTTTTTTATGGCTCCCCATACTGTTGCCCAGTCTTTAAAAGGAGCCTTTTTCACAGCTGCTTTACTTGAAGAAGCTGGTCTAACTACAACCCCTTCCTCTCAGGAGAAAAGAACAGATTTGATCCAGGCGATACAGTTTGAGGACAAAGAAAGAATGATTTCATTTTGCCAGGCAATCCAAGAAGCCTCTCCTGTAGATGCTAAGGTTGTACCTATGCCTAGTCCGATGCCTGGTTATGAGGATGAAGTGATTATGGCAGCGGGCACTTTTATTCAAGGAGCAAGCATTGAGCTGTCGGCAGACGGACCCATCCGTCCTCCGTATACTGCATTTGTGCAAGGCGGGCTGACGTATATTCATGTCAAAACAGCAGTCATGCGGGCCCTTGATGAATTGATAAAAAAGAATATGATATAGTCTATTTGGCAAGGGATAATCTGTCTGAAAAATCTGATGTAAAAAAGGTGACATGTGTTGACGGCAAAGCTGACATGATGTATGATATAGTTAAATCAAGGGAAAGGGGGACGGAAATATGAATGATCACGTTCGCCGCAATATGCCTCTGTTCCCGATTAGCATAGTGAAGCAGCTCACTGAATTATCCGCCAGGCAAATCAGGTATTATGAAGAACATTCACTTATTCACCCAGCCAGGACAAGCGGTAATCAGAGGTTGTTTTCGTTTAATGATGTGGATCGTCTCTTGGAAATAAAGAGCTTGATTGAAAGAGGCATTAACATTTCAGGTATTAAAGAAATTTTTGAACTTAGAGCACAAGAGCAAAGCAGTAAAGAAAATCCGGCTCTTGCACCGAAAACAGAGATTTCTCAGAAAGAATTACGACGCCATTTGAAAAATGAAGTGATGATGGCTGGAAAGCATGGGAAGCCATCAATGATCCAGGGCCAGTTGTCCCGCTTTTTCAATTAATAAGGGGAAGACCTTTTGTTCTCCTTACATAATGGAGCTGCAAAAGTTTTATTAGATAACATACTTAGAGAGGAGCCAGTTAACATGGGCAGCAAGTACACAAAAGAGGATATTTTGAGAATTGCAGAAGAAGAAAATATCAAATTCATCCGTTTACAATTTACTGATTTGCAAGGAGTTATCAAAAACGTAGAAATTCCTTATGATCAGCTTACAAAAGCATTGGATAATCAAATGATGTTTGACGGGTCTTCCATTGAAGGATTCGTCCGCATTGAAGAATCAGACATGTACTTATATCCAGAGCTTGATACGTGGGTCGTATTCCCTTGGACTCCAGAAAAAGGGAAAGTTGCTCGTTTGATTTGCGACATTTATGAGCCGGGAGCTCCTGGAGAAGAGCCGACACCATTTGAAGGGGATCCTCGCGGGATCTTAAAGCGTGTATTGCAGGAAGCAAAAGACATGGGGTACACAGCATTTAACATTGGTCCTGAGCCTGAGTTTTTCCTTTTCAAAAATGATGAAAAAGGCGAGCCGACTATGGAACTAAACGATAAAGGCGGATATTTCGACCTTGCTCCAACAGATCTTGGTGAAAATGCCCGTCGTGACATCGTGCTTGAACTTGAAGACATGGGCTTTGACATCGAAGCTTCCCACCATGAGGTAGCTCCTGGCCAGCACGAAATCGACTTTAAATATGCTGATGCTGTAACTGCTTGTGACAATATCCAGACCTTTAAGCTTGTTGTAAAGACTATTGCCAGAAAGCACGGCTTACACGCAACATTTATGCCAAAACCATTGTTTGGCGTAAACGGTTCCGGAATGCATTGTAACATGTCTTTGTTTAACGAAGACGGGAATGTATTCTATGAGCCAAATAATGAAACTCAATTGAGCGAAACTGCCATGCAGTTCCTATCTGGTATCCTGGATCATGCTCAAGCGTTTACTGCAGTAACGAACCCAATTGTTAACTCTTATAAGCGCCTTGTACCTGGATACGAAGCTCCGGTATACGTAGCTTGGTCAATGAGAAACCGCAGTCCGCTTGTTCGTATTCCATCTTCTCGCGGAATGAGCACTCGTATTGAAGTCCGCAGTCCAGACCCGGCTGCTAATCCATATTTGGCTATGGCTGCACTTCTTGCTTCCGGTCTTGACGGAATCAAAAAGAAAGGCCAATCTCCAGAGCCAACAGACCGCAATATCTATGTAATGGATAAAGAAGAGCGTGTGGAAGAGGGAATCAAAGATCTTCCAGCTAACTTGAAAGAAGCTATTGATAATCTTAAAAAAGACGAAGTGCTTGTAAAGGCGTTAGGTGAGCATGCAGTTGAGCACTTTGTTGAAGCAAAAGAAATCGAGTGGGATATGTTCCGCACGCAAGTGCACCCATGGGAACGCGAGCAGTATATCCAAACTTATTAATACCTATCAGACCCTTGGCGTTAATAGCGTCAGGGTTTTTTTTCTATTTGGTCAAAAAAAGAAATACCAATAACCAAAAGAGACGTTGACCAAATTCGGACCAAAAAAATTAATCTAAAATGCCTTTCATGTAATTTTCGTATTTATTCATTGTCTCACTTTCGATCTTTTTACTGATATGAGAATAAACGTCTGCAGTTATTTGCATACTGCCGTGGCCCAAACGTTCCTGGATATACTTCATATCTGCTCCAGCTTCCAAAAGAAGAACAGCATGGGTATGACGTAAAGAGTGTATTGGCAGTCTTGGAAGCTTAGCTTGCTTAAGAATTCGGCTGAACGCATTGAAGAGAGATGATTTAGGCATGAAATCCCCATTCGGTCTACATAAAACTAGGTTAAGTTCATAATTGTAAGTATCTTTAAGTGTGGCCTTATTTTGGTCTTGCCACTGTATGTGAAAAGTAAGATTCTTAATAAGGGATTGGCTTATTGTTATCTTTCTTTTTGACTTAAAGGTCTTTGTTTCTCCTAGTAACTCTTCCTCACCCTTAGCAGAAAAGTCTAAGGTTTTACGAATGTAAATTGTACCTTCCTCTAAATCAATATCTGACCATTGTAAGGCAGCTGCTTCTCCTTTTCTCATCCCTGTTTCAATAAGAACTTTAAAAAAATCCAATAAATATAATTGTATTTGTAAGCGGTTTTTAGGAAAAGAGGAATATCCTCTGTTTTCATATATTCCAGATCATCTGATTTTCTTTTTGTTTCTACGGTCGGGATCGTGGAGCCTTCACTAGGATTTTTTGTTATTTTACCTAAGGATACTGCTTTGCTAAGAGCACCAAAAATCGTTCCATGAATAATCTCAATGGTGCGCTTACTGTAACCTTGGTCAGCAAGGTGATTTAAGAATTTTTGATACATTAAGGGAGTTATCTTTTTAAGTGGAATGTTCTTAAAATAAGGATTAATATGATTCTCTATGTTTTGCTTGTGAAGCTGGAATGTGTTCTTTCTTAATACCGGTTTCTTGTACTCATACAGCCAATCATTGAGAAAATTTTTCAAAGGAATATCTTCAGTAAATTCAAGTCCTTCTGATAATTGCTTTTCCATCTCAGAAGCTGCACGTTGAGCTTCTTTCTTGGTAGAAAAACCACTTTTAGATTTCAACTTATTTTTCTGAGTAAATGGATCTTTATAAGAAATTCGGTACTCCCATTTGTTTCCGCGTTTTCGGAAGGTGGCCACTAATATTCGCTCCTTTTTCTAATGGTGCCAATAACTCCTTTGTTGTTGTTAAAAAGAAAATACCTATCAGGCCCTTCAACGATAAAGTCATATCCTAACCGTTGTTTGAATTGTTGTTCGGCTTCGTGCAATGCTTTGAAGTGCTCGGTAAGATGTGAACCAAATAATTGCTGTTCAAACCTTTCAAGTCTTTTTTCAGCAAAGGGTAGGGTGACATTGAAAGTTTCTGATATCAAGTGAATGTTTTCCTTTTTGTGCTGAAAAATTCAATCTCTTTTAACATGAAAGTTGGAATGCAGAAATGAAAAGAGAAATTAATGGCTTTTTCTTCCTGGAGAAGCAAAAATGATTTTGGCATTTTTGTTTGATCGCCATAGTGTGTGAGGTAATGACAAAGTTCATGCCCAAAATCTTCCCATTGTTCCTGTGGAGAAAGATCGGAGTTGACGTTTATTTTTAACTTTCTGCCAAAGGTCACAATTTGACTCTCGAGAGGGAGAGTGTACAAAGAGATATTCAAAGCATCAGCTATGAACCACATATCCAATTGGTAAGGAAGAGAAATTCCAATTTGTGTATAAATGTCTTCTACGGAATCTTCAAGAAGTGTTGAGTAATAAGTAGTGAACATTGACGGCACCTCTATGTAATTACATGTGTTTGGTCTTAGTTCAAATTATACAAACATATGTTCGTTTTGTAAATAAAAAGAAAAAAGCCCAGTGCGTGGGCTTTTATTTGTCGATATAAAGGTTTTCATTTATTCTGTATAAATCTATTAATTGCTCTTTTGAGTAGGCTGTTATTTTCTTCTTTGAAATAATTAGCACGTGTGTTGTGGATTCAGCTAAAGGGTCATTTAAACGTATATTGCCTCATATATGCGTAACATAAGAACAAAATCGGTTCATATAAAA